>JALOQB010000538.1 GCA_025453595.1 Polyangiaceae bacterium | reverse complement strand
CTCGGAGCGTCCTTCGAGGAGATGCGCAGGTACCGCGAGGTCGAGCGCGAAGAAGCGCTGAAGATCCTGGAAGAAAGGCGCCGACTGCGGGGCGTCGCTTGACCCTCCGTCGCTCCCCCGGGCGACCAAAATTCTCGACGCTGCCTCTCGTGGGGGATGTCGTGATGATCGAGATCCTCAACGACAGTGGAGAGACCCCTCCGACCAAGGAGCGGACAGCCATCATCGTCGACATCGACGAGGACTCCGCAGGGGGCCCCTACTTCACCGTTGTGTGGGGAACAGGGACCGCCAGCGACAACGCGGTCCCCGTGCGCCCCGGTGATCCTGCCTATGATCAGGCCAGGTTGACCAAGCCCACGTACTTCGGTCCGAAGGGCAAAGAGGTCTGCGAGCTGGAGGACCTCTGGCCCAAGGAAGGCTGCGAAAAAGCCCCTCACCTGGCCCAGGCTATCCGGAAAAAACTCCTCGCCAGGCGACGCTGAGTCAGTGCCGTCCCTCCGGCAGCGCGAGCGCCTCGTCGGTGGCCAGCCACGGTGGATGGGCGCGGTGAGGGGGGTTGAACAGGCGATCCCTTTCGTTTCTATCGCCACCCGGCGAACCGTTGCTCAGAAGACCTCCTCCGGGAGCTCCATGATGTCCAGGGAGGAGGCCTCCACCAGCTTGCGGGTCAGGGTCGAGGCCGGCAGCACGTTCCTGGCGAAGAACTGCGCCGACGCGACCTTGCCCCGGTAGAACGCGGCGTCGCTCTCGCTCGCCCCGGGCAGCCTCGCCAGCGCCAGCGCCGCGTGGCGGATCAGCAGCCAGCCGATCACCACCTCGGCCAGCGTCATCAGCACCCGGTTGGCCTGCAGGCCCACGTGGTGCACCGACTCGCCCACGCGGCCTGCCAGGTGCATGAACGCCCCCTGGATGTCGCCCAGCGACCGCGCCAGCTGCGCACGCGCGTCCTTCAGCTCGTCGCCCCCCTCGCCGCCCTCGATGGTGCGCTGCACCTGCCCCAGCAGCCCCTGGAGCGTCTGCCCGCCGTCCCGGGCCACCTTGCGGAAGAAGAGGTCGAGGGCCTGGATGTGGGTCGTCCCCTCGTAGAGCGCGTCGATACGTTGATCACGCATGTATTGCTCGATGGGGAAATCCATGATGTATCCAGCACCGCCGAAGCACTGGAGGCTGAGGGAGAGGAGCTCCTGGGCCTTCTCGGAGGAGAAGCCCTTGACCAGGGGGAGGAGCAGGTCGTTGAGGGCGTCGAGGTGGGCGGCCTCGCGGGAGCCGTGGCCGCCGAGGAGGGCGACCTGGTCCTGGATGTGGGCGGTGAAGAAGGCGAGGGCGCGCATGCCCTCGGCGTGGGATTTCTGGAGCATCAGCATGCGGCGCACGTCGGCGTGGCGCAGGATGGAGACCCGGGGGGCGGCCTTGTTGGCGGCCTGGGGCAGGTCGGCGCCCTGGACCCGGTCTCGGGCGTAGGCGAGGGCGTTGAGGTAGCCGGTGGAGAGGGTGGCCAGGCTCTTGACGCCGACGGCCATGCGGGCCTGCTCGATGACCTGGAACATCTGGCGTATGCCGTCGTGGACGTCGCCCACCAGGAGCCCCCGGGCCGGGGTCTCGCCGCCGTACTCGACCTCGCAGGTGACCGAGGCCTTGAGGCCCATCTTCTTCTCGAGCTTGGTGACGACCCAGCCGTTGCGGGCGCCGGTGGACCCGTCCTGCTCGACCCAGAATTTGGGCACCAGGAACATGCTGAGGCCCTTGGTGCCGGGGCCCGCGCCCTCGGGGCGGGCGAGGACCAGGTGCAGGATGTTCTGCGGGACGTCGTAGTCGCCGTTGGTGATGAAGCGCTTGGTGCCGGTGATGTGCCAGGAGCCATCGGGGGCCTGGACCGCCCGGGCGCGCGCGGCGCCGACGTCGCTGCCGGCGTCGGGCTCGGTGAGGACCATCGCCCCGCCCCACTGCTCGTCGATCATCTTCGGCAGGAAGCGCTGCTTCTGCGCCTCGGTGCCGAGGGAGTCGACGACCCGCGCGATGACCGAGCCGAAGGTGTAGAAGCTCACCGCCCCGTTGGCCCCGGCCAGCAGCTCGAAGCCCGCCCAGAACACCGTCGGCGGGGCCCCGAAGCCGCCCATGTGCTCGGGCAGGCTCATCCGGTGCCAGTCGCCGTCGTACCAGCAGGCGATGGCGCGCTTGAGGTGCTCGGGCAGGGTGACGTTGCCCTGCGCGTCGATCCGGGGCACGTCCTGATCGCCCGCGGCGAGGCTCGGCGCGATCTCCTGGACCGCGAGCCGCTCGAGGCGCTTGAGGCTCTCGCGCGCGGTGTCCTCGTCCATCGGCGCGAAGGGCCCCTTGCCCAGGCTCGTCTTGCCGATATCCAGGAACTCGAACAGGTTGAAGAGGGTGTCTCGGAGGTTGGATTTGTAATGGTGCGAGGTGCTCACGGCGCGGCCATTCTACAGCAAAAGGCCCCGGCCCGGGGCCCCTCAGCAGGCGTCGACGGCCTCTTGCCAGACCGGCTCCAGCAGCACGCGGCGGAAGCCCTCGATGTGGGGTAGCAGCGCGGTTAGGTCGCCGGTGGCCACCAGGATGGGCCGGAGCCGCTCCAGCAGCCGCGAGGGCAGCAGCAGGTCCGGCGCCACGTCGAGCAGGCGGCTGGCGTGGGCCCTCAGCAGATCGAGCCGGGCCCGGGCCCAGTGCTCGTCGTGGGTCGCGTAGGGCGGCGGGATCAGGGGGACAAAGGGCCGCGACGGGTCTTCACGGCGGGAGAGCTCGAGCACCCGCAGCAGCTCGGCCCCTCGCTCGTTCACCAGGCGCCGGTGGACGCCCTTGATGCGCCCCAGCTCGTCCAGGGTATCGGGGCGCCGGGCCGCGATGGCCAGCAGCACCTTGCCCTCCGGCAGCAGCGCCGCCGCCGCGGGGGGGAGCCCGTT
>JALOQB010000231.1 GCA_025453595.1 Polyangiaceae bacterium | reverse complement strand
GGCTGCGGGCGGCGCTGAAGGGGGGGGCGCTGAGCGGGGAGCAGCGGTTGCTGGTGGCGAGGGCGAGGATGGAGCTGGGGAAGCGGTACTGGCGGCGCTTCGATTTTGACGAGACGATCGCGCTGGTGGGGGCCTCGCGAGAGCGGAGCGAGGAGGAGACGCTGCTGCTGGCGACGGCGCTGGCGCTGCGTGGGGGGCCAGAGAACGTGGCGGACATGATGTCGAGGGCGCCGAGCACCTCGCTGGGATCGTTCCAGACCGCGGCGCTGGATCGCATGGCCGGGTCCGCCTCGCCGCTGGCGCCCCAGGCGGCCTTCAACGCGGCCTACATCCTGGGGTTGTCGCCGCCGGAGGGGGCCGGGGAAGAGTACTGGAGCGGGCTGGCGAAGCGCTTCCAGGAGGCCGCGAGCAAGCTCAAGGATCCGGGGCAAAAGGCGCGCGCGGAGCAGGAGGCGAAGCAGGCGAAGGAGATCGCGGAGGCGCTGAAGAAGGGGGGCTTAACGAGGGGAGGCGCCGTGATACGGTGCCGCCATGAGAAAACGACATCTTGCTCCGTTCTTGCTCCTCTCGCTCGCGTCGCTGGTGGGGGTGAGCAGCTGCAAGGACGATGAGGCCGCGCCAGCCGCAGCGGCGGGCCAGGGAGGCACGGCGGGCACGGGCGGTGTGGCCGGGGGCGCAGGCACGGCGGGCACGGCGGGCACGGGCGGGAGCGGTGGGCAGGGGGCGGACGGGGTGCAGATCCCGGGGTTGCAGGGGGAGCTGCAGGCGACCTACGACGAGCACGGGTTCCTCCACCTGACCTGCGCGAACGACGACGATTGCTCCGCCGCGATGGGCTACTTCCACGCGGCCAACCGCTTCTTCTTCATGGATTTCATCCGGCACCTGGTGCGGGGTCAGCTGGGCGCCATCGTCAAGGCGGGCTCTTTGGTGCTGGATCAGGACTACCGGAACCGTCATTACTTCGCGACGCCGAACGGGGAGCCCCTCGAGGATGTGTTCGTGCAGCAGGCGGACGAGGCGACGCGCAAGTCGATGGAGGCCTACACGCGCGGCGTCAACGCCTGGATCGCGGATGTGAAGGCGAACCGCAACGGGGCCAAGCTCACCATCGAGTACGACTTCCCCTTGCTGGACAAGACCAACATCCGGGACTGGGAGCCCCAGGACAGCGCCGCGGTGGGGCTCTACATGCTCAACGATCTGTCGGACAACGGGCAGAGCGAGCTGTACCTGGGCAACGCGCTCTCCAAGCTCGAGCCGAAGTTTGCGTCGGACCTCCTGGCGCTGCAGCCGCTCTACGAGGCCTACACGCTCACGGCCTCCGGGGGCGCCCCGGTGCCGACCTCGCTGCCCAAGGCGCAGAACGGCACGTTGCCCTTCTCGACGGCGGCCCGCCAGCGGATGGACGCCTTCGGTCCCATCCTGTCCAGGGCGCTGGAGGGGTTCAACGTGGAGGCCAGCGGGCACCAGCGGGCCAAGGGGTCGAACAACTGGGTCCTGGCCCCGAGCCGGACGGCGACCAAGACCGGCATGCTGTGCAACGACCCGCACCTGCAGCTCTCGAACCCCTCGGTGTGGTTCCCCATCGAGGTGGACGGCAAGAGCAAGGGGACCGGGACGTACCACGTGGCCGGCGGGAGCTTCCCCGGGTTGCCGCTGGTGCTCACGGGCCACAACGAGGACATCGCCTGGGGCGTGACGGTCATCAACTACGACCTCACCGACGTGTACGTCGAGGAGCTGAGCGACGACGGCAAGAAGGTGAAGTTCAAGGGGCAGGAGGTCGCCATCGTCGAGAAGGAATTCTCCTTCCTGGATTCGTCCACCGGCGAGACGATCAAGAAGACCTTCCGGTGGGTGCCTCACCACGGCCCCATCGTGCAAGAAGACCTGGCGACCAAGCAGGCGATCTCGATGCGCTGGGTCGCTCACCAGGGGACGTCCGACCTCCAGGGCTTCTTCGCCATCGGCCGCGCCAAGTCGACCACCGAGGCGCGCGAGGCCCTCAAGTTCATCACCAGCGCCAACCAGAATTTCGTCGTGGTCGATCGCGCGGGTGACATCGGCTGGTTCCCCTTTGGCAAGGTGCCCCGGCGCCCCTGGGCCTCCGCCGATCTGCCCCCCTGGCTCCCGCTCCCGGGGGACGGCTCCGCCGAGTGGGATGGCTTCGTCGACGTGGACAAGCTGCCCCAGATGTTCAACCCGCCCGCAGGCTTCGTCGCCACCGCCAACCAGGAGATGTCCGGCGCCGCCGATGACGGTAACCCCACCAACGACGGCCAGGAGGCCATCCAGTCCTGGGACAAGGCCGAGGGCGCCCGCATGCAGCGCATCGTCGACCTCATCGCCGCGGGCAAGAACGAGCACACCCTCGACTCGCTCCTCGCCATCCAGGGGGATACCCACATCCTGATCGGCGAGCCCATCGTCCCGGCGCTGCTGGAGGCCGCCAAGACCTCCGGAGATGCCGGCGTCAAGGAGATCGCCTCGGCCCTCGAAGGCTGGAAATTCTCGTGCCCCACGGGCCTCGACGGCGAGAAGAAAGACAGCCCCAAGAGCTCCGATCCGGTCGCCAGCAGCGAGTCCATCGGCTGCTCCGCCTTCCACATCACCCTCTACGCGCTCGGCGTCGCGGCCTTCGAGGATGAGCTCAAGGCCGCCAGCGTCACCGCCGGCTCGGTGGATCGCGCCAACCTCATCACCCGCGCCTTCTTCCGGCCCGACACCCTCGCCGGTGGCCAGGCCTTCTGGGATGACGTCTCCACCCCCGACAAGGTCGAGACCCGCGACGAGATCCTGGTGAAGGCCATGACCGAGGCCGCCAAGACCCTCGGCGCCGTCGGCGCCACCAAGGACGAGTGGCGCTGGGGGCGCATCCACTCCCTCACCCTGCGCAGCATCTTCGATAACTTCGGCGTCGGAGACTACAATTTCGGCCCCGTGGCCACCCCCGGCGGGATCCACTCGGTCAACGTCGCCATCCCCTCCTCGACCAAGGGCACCGACCTCTATCACAACAGCGGAGCCTCCCTGCGTACCCTCATCGAGGTCGACGACAAGGGGCCCCGGATGAAGTTCCAGTACCCGGGCGGCGCCGATCTCAGCCGCGAGAGCAAGTTCTACAACAACATGATCTCCCCCTGGCTCCGCAACGAGCCCGTCGCCTTCGCCTTCGGCCCCGACGCGGTCTCCAGCCCCGCCCAGCAGGTCACCGTCAAGCCCGCCCCCTTAGCTCGCCCTGATAGGCCTGAGGCGGGGGGCCTCCTGCCTGTTCACTCGGGCGCCAGCGCCGCGTCGATCTGGGTCAGCACCTTGCTCTGGGAGAGCCCGTGGGCCTTGAAGGTGACCACCCGATCCCGGTCCAGAAAGACGCTCGGGGCCGTGAAGTTCGAGCTCTTGAGCTTCTGCCAGGCAGCCCCCGTCGGATCCTCGTAGACCCGCACGTTCGGCAGGCCCCCCAGCTTGTAGGTCTCCTTCCACTGGGTGCACGAGGTGCCGTCGTCGTCGTACATGATGTGGGCGATCGCCACGTTCTTGTTCGCCACCGCCTCGGCCACCGTGTCCGTGAAGCCCGCCGTCGACTTGCAGGCCGGGCAGTGGGTGTGCGCCAGGAAGATCCACGTCGCCTCGGCGCCGCAGAGCTCGTCCAGCGTGGCCGCCTCGCCGGTCTCGCAGTCCTTCAGCACCAGCGCCCCCACGCGCTGCCCCACCTCGAAGCCCTCGCCTCCCGTGGCGGCCTCGCACTGGTCCGCTCCCCACGTGGACCCCGGCTGTCCGGAGGATCCGCCCTCGCCAGCCTGTCCGGAAGTTCCGGAGGATCCGCCCTCACCAGCCTGTCCGGAAGTTCCGGATGAACCACCCTCGCCGGCCTGTCCGGAAGTTCCGGAGGATCCGCCGTCACCTCCGCTGCCCGCGCCGCCAGCGCCGCCCTGACCTGAGGCCCCCGCGACCCCGGCCTCGCCCCCGCTGCCAGCGGGGCCTGCGCCGCTGGCCCCGGCGCCGCCGGAGCCGCTCGTCCCCCCCTGCCCGACGCCACCGGAGCCCGCCCCGCCAGCGCTGGTACCTGCGGAATTTCCTGAGCCTGCGGAGACCTCCGGGGGGTTGCTGGTGGGTGTTTCTTCCCCGCAGGCCAGGAGCCAGAGGGGGAGCGAGAGCAAAAGAAGAGGAGGGTTCGCGCGCACGAGGGGCAGGTACGAGCCGGATCCTCGCCGGTTTCGTCGGGCGAAACCTCGCCCCCTTTTTTTCGTATCATTGCCTCGTGAAACGCCTTTTCCTCCCTGCTGTTCTTCTGCTGACCTGGGCCTGCGGTGATCCTTCTGGGGTCACAAATACACCGTCTGGTGGGGCCGCCGGTGCTCTGGCTGGTGGCAGCGCGGGGGCTGCGGGGGCGGGGGCTGCAGGAGCGGGGGGGGCCGGCGCTGGTGGCGCCTCGGCCGGAGCGGGAGGTGGTGCAGGGGAAGCCTGCTCGCCGGAGCCCGGAGGGGTCTGCGTTGACAGGGTGCGGGGGTTGCTCCGGGATGAGGAAGGTAGAGAACTTCCGGACAAGGTGGTGACGGTCTGCGGGGTCGGGTGCTTCGTGGGGGTGAGCGACGGGCAGGGGGCGTTCTCGGTGCGGGTGGAGATGAGCCTGCAACCGGAGGCCTTTGCCCTGTCGGCGCATGGCCGCCCGACCCACGCGAGCACCTACGTGCGGCTGCCGCCGCTGGCCTCGCAGATCGAGTTCCCCTCGCCGGTGGTGCTTCCGAGGCTGCCAGAGGACGGCCCGGTGCTGCCGGAGGACGAGGGGGAAGGGGGGGCGGTGAGCTCGGGTCCGTTGACGCTGGTGGTGGCTGCGGGGACGACCTTCGAGCTGGACATCGACGACATCGAGCGGGGAGAGGAGGGGCGGAAGCTGCGGGCGGTGTCGGTGGATCCGGCGAGCGCCACCTTTGTCGAGGGGGCGCTGCAGCTGGTGACGATGGCTCCCTTCGGGGCGAAGCTGTCCAGGCCCGCCGGGGTCGTGCTGGAGGCGCCGCCGGGGCTGGAGGAAGGGGCCGAGGTGAGCCTCGTGATCCTCGAGGATGATCTGCTGGCGGACGCGGGCAACCTGGCGGGCACGGGCCGCGCGGTGGCCACGGGGCGCGTCGAAGGGGGCAAGATCGTGAGCGATCCGGGGCAAGGGGTGGAGAAGCTGACGTGGATCGCCGTGTTGCCGCGGTGAAGCGAGCTGATGCAACCTCCGAAACGCCGGGGTGTTGCAGGGTGAATCACCGGCTGGGAACGGGTGAAATGGCTTTCCTCGTGGGGTTCTGTTTGCTGGCAGCAAGCCGCGGGAGGTTGCGCTAGAGAAGCTCTCCATGAGCTCTTTTCGCCGACCTTTCCTTGCCCCCTCGGTGATCCTCGCGGGCCTGCTCGGGGCCCAGGGCGCCAGCGCCGCGCCCAAGCTGCGCGTCCAGGTCGATCAGGCCGGGGATTTCGTGCTCCTTGGCAACACGCTCGCGCAGGAGTGCGCCGCCGGGACCCCCGCCCCGGTCGTCGGCACGGTGGGGCCCTGCGGGAGCAACACGTCCGATTCGGCCCCGGATGTCTTCTGGCGCTCCGAGTCTCCGGTGGCTGGCCAGGCCCAGGCGAGCTCGTCGATCTCCGTGGCGCAGGCGCGCAGCTCCGCGGTGCTCGCGCTGCCGCCGGGGGCCCAGGTCACGCACGCCTTCCTCTACTGGAGCGCGCGCAGCAGCTCGGGCCAGGCGGATGCGTCGGCCACCTTCGAGCGCCCCGGCGGGTTCTCCGAGGAGGTCAACGCGATCGAATCGTTCACCAGCTCCAGCAACACCTACAGCTCGGTGGCCGACGTGACGGCGCTGGTCCAGCTCCATGGGCCGGGGGTGTACCGGGTCGGTGGTGTGAGCACCCTGAACCTGGTCAACGACAGCGTCAGCGTCGCGTTCTCGGCCTGGTGGATGGTGGTGCTCTACCAGCAGCCCGGGGCTCCGCCGCGCAACCTGGCCCTGTTTGACGGGCTGGATGCAGTCTCCGACGGGGCACCCCAGGACGTGAATCTGAGCGGATTCCTGGTGCCTGCGGCCTTCTCGGCGCGCCTCGGGGTCGTGGCGCTGGAAGGGGACAGCACGGTGCCGGGGGACCAGCTCCTGTTCAACGGTACGGCCCTGACCAACGCGGTGAACCCGGTGGACAATTTCTTCAACAGCACGAGGTCCGAGCTGGGGGTGCCGGTGTCCGTGGTGGGCGATCTCCCTCAGCTGACGGGGGGCCCAGGGAGCCATTCGGGGCTCGACATGGACGCGGTCGACGTGAGTTCGCTGCTCGGCGCGGGGCAGACGTCCGCGAGCGTGGGGGCGACCAGCTCCGGTGATCAGTACTACCTCGCGGCGTTCATCACCTCGATCTCGACCTTCAAGCCAGACCTGACCGCCTCGACCAAGACCGTCGTCGATCTGAACGGTGGACTGGCGCTCCCGGGGGACACCCTCGAGTACACGATCCAGGTCAGCAACGTCGGCAACGACGACGCGACGCAGGTCGTGCTGACCGATCCGCTCCCGGTCGGGCTCACCTACCAGCCAGGCTCGCTCCAGATCGTCGCGGGGCCCAACGCAGGCCCCAAGACCGACGCCACGGACGCAGATCAGGGGGCTTACAACGCCGTCTCTCGCACCCTGACGGTGTACCTGGGCGCCGGGGCGACCGGCAGCGCCGGGGGAGAGCTGGTCCAGGGGGCCTCCTCCGAGGTGCGTTTCCGCGTGACCGTGGATGCGGGGGCGTCTGGCTCGATCGCCAACCAGGCGAGCGTTGCCACCGTGGGCAAGCTCAGCAACGCGCTCACGACCACCCCCACCGACGGCAACGGCGCGGGCCCTGGCGCCCCGCCCACCTCGATCTTCATCGATGCCTGCGCGACCAGCGCCAACTGCGCCGCCCCCACGCCCGTCTGCGACACCAGCCCGAACCCCAACGTCTGCGTCGGGTGCCTGAGCGACGCCGATTGCTCCGGTACCACCCCCATCTGCAACCCGGGCCTCAAGGTCTGCAACGCCTGCAATGGCAACGGCGAATGCGGCTCCCAGAAGCAATGCCTCCCCTCTGGCGCCTGCGCCAGTGACCAGGATGAAGATGGCATCCCGGATGATCTGGACAACTGCCCCCAGGACAAGAACACCGACCAGGCCGATGGCGACGGCGATGCGCTGGGCGATGCCTGCGACCCCGACCTCAAGGATGGCCCTCTCGGCGATCTGGATGACGACGGGGTCCTCAACAAGGATGACCTCTGCCCCACCGTCGCCGACCCGGGGCAGCTCGACGCCGATAGCGATGGCCTCGGCGATGCGTGCGACCCTGACGATGACAACGATGGTGTCCTGGATGCCGTGGACAATTGCCCCTTTGTCCCCAACCCTGATCAGATCGACCTCGACGGCGATGGCCTCGGAGCAGCATGCGATCCCGATGATAACCCCGGGCAGGGAGGCGCCGGTGGGGCAGGGGCGGCAGGGGCGGGCGGCGAGGCAGGGGCGGGCGCTGGTGGTGAGGCGGGCCAGGCTGGTGAGGCGGGAATGTCCGGAAGTTCTGGACAGGCCGGTGCTTCCGGAGGCGGAGGAGAAGCGGGGGCGGGTGCCGGAGGTCAAGCCGGGGAGGCGGGGCAGGGCGGCGAGGCCGGGCAGGGCGGCGAGGCCGGGCAGGGGGGCGAGGCGGGTGCTGCCGGGGAGGCGGGGCAGGCCGGTGTATCCGGAAGTTCCGGACAGGCGGGGGAAGCGGGCGCCGGGGCGGGAGGGGAGCCTGGAGGTACGGGGGGAGCCGGGGGAGCGGGGACAGGGGGCGCAGGGGCCGGCGGGCAGGGTGGGGCCGGTGCGGGCCAGACGCTGCAGCCGGAGGAGAGCGTCACGCTGGAAGGGAACGGTTGCTCGGCGAGCCCGGGGACGGGGAGCACGGGCTGGAGCTGGCTGGCGCTGGTGCTGGCGACGGTGCTGGGGAGGCGGCGCGAGGGGCGTGGTGTGGGCCGGGGTTGAGGGGTAGGATGCGCCCATGGTTACTCCACATATCGCCGCCAACCCGGGTGATTTCGCTGACGTGGTGCTGATGCCAGGCGACCCGTTGCGGGCGAAGTACATCGCCGAGAAGTTCCTGGAAGCGCCTCGTCAGATCAACGCGGTCCGGGGGATGCTTGGCTTCACCGGGTCCTTCCGGGGCAAGAAGGTCTCGGTGATGGGCCACGGGATGGGGATCCCTTCGATTTCGATCTACGCGACGGAGCTGATCAAGGAGTTCGGGGTGAAGGTGGTGATGCGGGTGGGGAGCTGCGGGGCCGTGCGCCACGACGTGAAGCTGCGCGAGGTGATCGTGGCGATCGGGGCGGGCACTGACTCGAAGGTGAACCGGCTGCGCTTCCTGGATCATGATTTCCCTGCGGTCGCTGATTTTCAGCTCACGCGCCGTGCCATCGACACCGCCGCTGCCCAGGGCAAGCGCGTGCATGCTGGCAACGTGTTCTCGGCCGATCTCTTCTATTCCCCGCAGACCCAGATGCTGGACATCCTTGACCGGATGGGGATCCTCGCCATCGAGATGGAGGCGGCCGGCCTCTACGGGGTCGCGGCCGAGTACGGTGCCCGCGCCCTCACCTTGCTCACGGTGTCCGATCACCTGCGCACCGGCGAGCACCTGAGCCCGGAGGATCGACAGACCTCGTTCAACGAGATGATCGAGATCGCCCTCGACGTGGCGGCCCAGGAGTCTGCAGGCTAAATTCACCTGGAGGAGCACCACCTCGGGGGGCACACCGAAGCGGACGGGGAAGATGCTCATGCCCAGGCCTGACGTGACGTAGAGGTGCTTGCCCTTTTCTTCAACATGGCCATGGACGTAGCGTTGCTTGTAGCGCGACGGGACCACGAGAGCACCGAGGATGGGGAGGCGCACCTGCCCTCCGTGGGTGTGACCTGCGAGGAGCAGACGGACACGAGAGGGGGCGAGAGGGAACACGTCGGGGGAGTGGCTGAGGGCCAGGACGGGGGCGTCCGCGGGGGTCTTCTCGTAGGCTTCCTGCACGAAGCGACCGCGGGTGGTCGCGTCAGGTACGCCCAGCACCCGGACCTGCTTGCCCCCCAGGTTGAGCAGGGCGCTCTCGCCCTCCAGCACCTGGATCCCGCTGGCCTGGAAGGCGGCCCGAGCGCGCTCCCCGTCGTGCCACCAGTCGTGGTTCCCCAGCACGGCGAAGACCCCGGCGCGGGCCTTCAGCGCGCCCAGCGCCTGGGCCGTCTTCTCGGGTGGGATCGGCGTGGCCCACCGGTTCTCGGTCACGTAATCTCCCAGCAGCGCCACCAGATCTGGCTGCCACCCGTTGATGATCGAGACCACCCGGCGCAGCCGGTCCTCGTCGACAAAGTTGCAGCCCGCGTGGATGTCCGACAGCAGCGCCACGGAGAACGAGGGCAACCCCTCGACACGGATGGCCACCCTGGGTTGCACGAGGCGCGCGGGCTCGATGACCAGCGCCCACAGCAGCAGGCAGGCGGCGGTCGCCAGGAGCCCGGCGATCACCTGGCGCCCACGCGAGCGGGGGGGCGTCATCGCTCAGCGCTCCCCCAGGAGCTTGCGCAGCCGGGGGGTGATCTCGGCCACGGCGCCTTCTCCCTTGATGCTGCCCTCGATCTGCTTGCCAGAGCCACGGCCATCGGAGGACGGCAGCGCGAACAGGGGGATGTACCGGGAGCGATAGCCGGCAGCCTTGAGCCGCTCGCCGTCCTGATCGAGGTCAAACTCAAGGAAGCGGGTCGGCGGGAGCTGGTCGTTCATCTTTCCCTCCTCGACCGCCCGGTGAAACCGCTTGCAGGGTTCACACCAGGTCGCACCTACATAGACCACCAGGTGCTGACCGTACGCGGCCGCCTCCCGGGATTCGCGCTGGACGATGGCGTCGACGGGCTCGGCCCCGGGGGTGATTCTTATGAACTCCAAGGGCCTGGAGGGCGCCCGGATCGCGCTGGACGAACCCTGGGCAGGCTCGGGCCTGGGGGCCGGGCGTGTCTCGCAGGCGGCGAGGGCGAGGGTTACCCAGAAGAACCTTTGCATGAGCCTTCGCTTAGCACGCATGGGGTGATAAAATCGTGGGCATGTTCATCCCTTCTCACCGCACTTATCTCCTGTCCTCGGCCCTGGTGCTGGGCGCGACGCTGCTGGCGGGCGCCTGCTCCAGCTCCGAGACCGCCTCGACCGAGGAGCCGGTAAAGCTCAACCCCAAGGCCGGGAACGGCGGCGGCGGAGGGGCCGCAGGGAGCAGCGGCGCAGCAGGCTCCGGCGACAGCGGCGCAGGGGGGTCGACGGCGGGCACCAGCGCCAGTGGTTCCGGGGGCGACAGCGGCAGCGGGGGCAGCGGCGCCAGCGGGGGCAGCGGCGGCAGCGGGGGTTCGGGGGGGGATAGCGGTTCGGGCGGCGACAGCGGTGCGGCGGGGGCAGCGGCGGGGGCGGGCGGAGATGCAGGGACGGGGGGCACCGGTGGCTCCGCCGGGAGCGGGGTCAGCGGCAGCGGCGGCAGCGGTGGCAGCGACATGGATGGCGGTGTCGCCGGCAGCGGTCAGGGCGGCAGCGGCATCGACCCGGACTCGGCCTGCGTTGCCCAGAGCGCCGAGGCCACCCTCCTCAAGAAGCCCGTCGATATCATCTTCATCATCGACAACTCGGGCAGCATGACCGGCGAGATCATTGCTGTTCAAAATAATATCAACAAGAACTTCGCCCAGATCATCGAGGATAGCGGGCTGGATTACCGCGTGATCATGCTGGCGCGGCATGGTTCGGCGACGTCGAACCAGTCGATCTGTGTCTCGACGCCGCTCAGCGGTGCCAACTGCACATGCACCGCGCCGAGCGGTCCTTGCTCCGGGGTGCCGGCGCAGCCGGTGAACACCGACAAGTTCTTCCATTACAGCATCGGGATCGGGAGCACGAATTCGCTGACCCA
>JALOQB010000017.1 GCA_025453595.1 Polyangiaceae bacterium | reverse complement strand
CGCGGCGTGCGTGCTGCGACAGCGCTACGAAGAGATCCACACCCGTCGAACCGGCGGGGTCGAAGTCTGTGGAGGCGACGCCGTAGGGCGGCCTGCGAAACAGAAACCGAAGACCGCGAGGTCTCGGACACCGAAATCGAACGCGGTTGCCAAAAGCACCGCCGTTCACGGCGGTGATGGTTTACTAGCGTCTCCAGTACCTCTTCCTCTCCGTCCCGGAGGCGACCGTTGGCAACCTGCCTCTCCTCCACCGTCAATCGGGCGAGTTCCAGGTTCTCCAGAAGATCCACGATCTGCTGGAGCCGGTCGAGAACCTCCCTGGCGACGGTCGCCTCGGAGCTCGCAGGGGTACTGGTCTTCGCCTTCGCGGCGGTGATCTTCTTGCTGTTCGTTGTCTTCGTCTTCTTCGCTTGCGCCATGGGCCGCATCGTAAAAGACCACCCGGAGAGACCCACAAGATCAATCGACGGACAACCCCGCCTGGAGCGCCTCGGATCTGGTGAGCCCCATGGCCAGCGTTACCTTGAGCGACTCCTCGCGGCCTTGTACCTGGTCAAAGGCGTCCAGGATGAGTTCCGAGCGCTGGCGCTGATGCAGGTTCGCCCACTCGTTCCAGACCACGAAGAGGTGGTATCCGCTGCGCACGCCGTCACCCTCCAGGAAGATGACCGGCTCTCCGCTCGGCTTGGGGTTCTTCAGCTCTTCGACCAGGAGTTGGCGCAAGCGGTCGGCCTCGGGAGCCTGGCGGGGAGACCTACGAATGAGTGGCATGATGATTAAGTGTAGAGGGTCCGGTGGTTGCGTTCCAGCCAGGAAACTGCAGCCAGAACATCAAGGGCATCGGCGGCCGATGCCGCCCCTGCCCGGTAGCGCATCTCGACGAAAAACTGGGAGTGAATCGCCACCACGTGTGCCTGAAGCTCTCGAGCAAAAGGTGAGTCTCGCCCGGCCTGGCTTCGCAACGTCAGGAGCAGCCGGTACCAGTACGCCACGCTGTGGCCGCTCTCCGCCAGGGAAGTGTCCAGTCCGTGGGTCTCTGCGGCGCTCCTGGCCCTGCGCCGGAAGTCTTCTGCTCGGGATGCAGCGGTGGCCCCGAGGAAGAGAAAACATGCCGATTTGAGCAACATTTCTGCGGCGTAGCCCGCCATGTAGATGCTGCCATAAGAACGCCCCCCTGCCTGCAAGACGGAGCCGTCCTCGTAACGCTCCTTTGCTGCGGCGATGAAATCCTGGACCAGCTCGTCTTCGGGTTTCAAGTCGTAGCGTGACCCTTGCATGACCCCAAACTACGTGCTCGACCCCTCCCTTTGCAACTGCGCGTGGAAGGGCGTGCGATTCCGGCGTACCTGGATACTACGCTGAATCAACGCCTCTTTTTCGCGGGCTCTGCCGGCGAGAAGCCCCGCTGCTTCATCAGGGCGCGGGTATCCACGTCGCGGCCCCGGAAGGCCCGGTAGCCCTCTGCCGGATCGATCGTGTCGCCGACCGAGAAGACGTGACGCCGCAGGCGCTCGGCCACGGCCCTGTCGTAGGGCCCCTTGCCCTCCAGGAAGGCGTTGTACGCGTCGGCCTTGAGCGCGTCGGACCACAGGTAACTGTAGTAGCCGGCGGAGTACCCATCGCCGGCGAAGACATGGCTGAACTGCGGGGTCCGGTGGCGCATCACGATCTCGTCCGGCATGCCCAGGGCCTTGAGGGTGTCGCGCTCGAAGGCGTCCGGATCGATGGGGGTCGCCCCCGCCAGGTGGAGCTTCATGTCGATCAGCGCGGCGCTCAGGTACTCCACCGTCTGGAACCCCTGGTTGAAGGTGCTCGCCTTCTCGATCCTGGCGGTCAGCGCCTTCGGCATCGCGGCGCCAGTCTTGTGGTGCAGGGCAAAGCGGCCCAGCACCTCCGGCGTCGCGAGCCAGTGCTCCAGCAGCTGGGAGGGGAACTCGACGTAATCCCGCGCCACCCTCGTCCCCGCCAGGCTCGGGTAATTCACGCTGGAACAGAGCCCATGGAGCGCATGCCCGAACTCGTGAAACAGGGTGCTCGCGTCGCTCCAGCTGATCAGCACCGGCTCCCCCTCCTTGCCCTTCACGAAGTTGGAGTTGTTGCTGACGATGGTGGTCACCTCCCCGCGGAACCGCTCCTGCGCCCGGTACGCGTTCATCCAGGCCCCGGACCGCTTCCCGGCGCGGGCGTAGGGGTCAAAATACCAGAGCCCCACGTGCTTGCCGCTGCTCCGGTCCTTGACCTCCCAGACCTGCACGTCCGGGTGGTACACCGGTACCCCCTTCACCGGCTCGAAGACAAAGCCAAAGAGCTCGCCAGCCACCCAGAACATCCCCTCCCGGAGCCGGTCGAGCTGCAGGTAATTCTTCACCTCGCCCTCGTCCAGATCGTACCGCTCCTTCCGCACCTTCTCCGCATAGAACCGGTAATCCCACGGGGCGATCTTCCGCTTCACCCGGGCCCTGTCGGCGATCTTCTGCATGTCCGCCACCTCCTCCCGCACCCGGGCCACCGCGGGCTTCCACACCTCCTCCATCAGCGCCAGCGCCCGCTCCGGGGTCCGGGCCATGGCGTTCTCCAGGCGCCAGTGCGCATGCGTCGGGTGCCCCAGCAGCCGGGCTCGCTCCGCCCGGAGCGCCAGGATCTCCGTGATGATCTTGTTGTTGTCCCGCTCCCCCCCACCGTCCCCGCGGTTGACGTAGCTCGTCCACACCTTCTGCCTCAGGTCATCCCGGGTCGAGTACGTGAGGAACGGCTCCATCGCCGAGCGCGTGTTGTTGATCGCCCACTTCCCCTTCTGCCCCCGGGCCTCCGCCGCCGCCGCCGCCCCCGACCGCACCGAGTCCGGTAGCCCCTCCAGATCGCTCTCCCGCTCCAGGATCAGCGCGATCTCCTCCTCGTCCCCCAGCACGTTCTGGCTGAAGCGCGTGAACAGCGTCGCCAGCCGCTGGTTGATCTCCGTCATCCGCTTCTTCGCCGCCGCATCCAGCCGCGCGCCGGCCCGGACCAGGGAAGTATAGTGTTTCCATACAAGCCGCTGCTGCTCAGGCGGGATCGTCTGCCGGTCATGCTGGTAGACCTCCTCGACGCGGCGGAAGAGGCGCTCGTTCTGGGCGATCTCGTCGGCGAAGGCGGCAAGCTTCGGGGCCATGTCCCGCTCGATTGCCTTGAATTCAGGGCTGTTCATCGTGGACGCCCAGACCCCGTAGAGGGTCTCGACCCGATCCAGGGTGCGCCCGGCGTTCTCCATGGCGGCGATGGTGTTCTCGAAGGTGGGGGCCTCCTTGCTGGCGGCGATGGCCTCGATCTCCCGGCGTTGCTCGTTCATCGCGGCTTCCAGGGCGGGCGCGAACAGCTCGACCCTGACCTTGTCAAAGGGAGGGACCCCGCCATGAGGGCCTGTCCAGGGCAGCAGCAGCGGGTTGTTCACGGCCACCGGGGCCGAGGCGCTGGCGCTGGCGCTGGCGCTGGCGCTGGTGACGGGCAGAGGTTCTGGCAAGGCAGGGGCAACCTGGGGCTCCGGGAGACGCTCGACACACGAGAAAAGGAGCCCACCGAGGCAGGAGGAGAGCAACAACCAGCGACGCATCGCGCCATCCTAGGCTCCATCGGTCGACGGCTCCAAGCGCGCCCAGCCGCACCCCCGGGCGAACTGGACGCCCCCCCCACCTGTGGTAGGCATGCGAGCCATGCGTACGCTTCTTTCCTGGTCCTGGGCTGGTCTACTTGTTTCCCTGGTTGCCTGTGCGGGCGAAGAGCTTTCCTCCGAGGGGTTTGCAGGGGCGGGAGGCGCCTCGGCTGGCGCTGCCGGGCTCGGAGGCGCGGCTGGAGACGCCGGCGCCGCGGGCGGTGGTGAGGCCGGAACTTCCGGACAGGGCGGCACCGCCGGGGATGCGGGGGCAGGCGGCGCGGGCGGTGCTGGGGCGGGCGGTGCTGGGGCGGGTGGGGGCGGTGCGGGCGGCGAGGCCGGGGCAGGCATGGGCGGCGCTGCGGGTGGGGGCGGCGATGCAGGGACAGCCGGAGCCGGAGGGGACGCGGGGGCTGGTGCAGGGGGCGACGCGGGCGCAGGCGGGGCCGGGGCGGCTGGTGAAGCAGGGGCCGCGGGCGAGGCGGGGGCGGGCGGGGCACCGCAGGGGGATTGCGGAGCCATCTATGTCAACGCCCAGGCGAGCGACGATGAGGGCAGCGGGTGCGAGAAGTCTCCCAAGAAGACGCTGCAGGCTGCCATCAACCTGGCCAAGGGGAGTTCAAAGAAGCTGATCAAGGTCTGTCGAGGCACTTACCAGGAGGCCGTCAGCATCCCCGCTGACTTTTCCAAGGAGCCTCTCACCCTTCAAGGAGACTTTGACTGCACCACCTGGGCACCTCCGGAGCAGAGTGAATTCAACAAGAACAAGGTAGGCACGAAGCTGGTTCGAACTGCTGTAGGCGGATTCGATGGCAAACTGGCGCACACCATGCACGTTCTGGGGGGTGATGTTCGCATCAAGAACCTGCTGATTGCCGGTGAAGCGACAAGTGATGGTAAGAATTTTAATTACGTCACCACAGCGATCCACGTCGAAAATCAAGCCAAGATAGAGCTGGAACGGGTGGTGCTGGAGGGTGGAGATGGCAGCGCTGCGGACAACAACCCGGGGTCCGTTGGCCTCTGGCTGAAGCAAGATGCCTCCGCAACGCTCAAGGACGTTGATATCCATGGTGGGTCCGGGCACACGAGTCGCGCGGATTACCCCGGTAGTGCGGGCGTTTATCTGGAACCAGGCCCGCCGGTCACGCTGAACAACGCCACGATCGACGGTGGCACGGGGCGGGGTACCGGAGACCTCCCCAGCGCGAACCTTCCGTTCGGGAAGGAAGGCAACGGCTCCGTGGGCATCTTCACGCGGCGCCCGATCCAGGTGAACAGGAGCAACGTGTTCGGCGGGAGCGGCAGGGTGTTGTTTGGCCGCCCCTCGGCCGCCATCGCTGCCTTCAGCCCGGGAAAGGATGTTGCAAACTTCCTGCAGGTGTCCGAATCCTTCTTGCACGGCGGCAAGGGCAGGGTCGGAGCAGAACCGATCACAACGCTTCCTCACGACGGATCCTTCGTGGCCGCGATCTTCGCGGAGGGGGCAACCGGTGTCATCGAAAAGAGCCGGCTTTACGGCGGGGACAGCGAGAGCGAAAAGCCAGGAGGTGAATTCCAGGATCGATTTAGCCTCATCACCTCGGTCGGGTTCTTTCAGCGAGGGGACGGAAATAACCCGGCTCCCATCATGATAAAAAACAACCTGATCATGGGTGGAAATCTCACCGTTGGCGTCGGTACAACCCGCACCCGCGGCGTGCTGGTGAAGGCCGGGGGGAATCCGTCGCTGCTGCACAACACGATCGTGAGCGGGAAAGCAGGCTTGAAGAACAACCCGACGGTGCTCTTTGTATCGGAAGGGGGTCGAGTGGAGCGCTTCGAGAACAACCTCCTGGGCTCCTTCGACGTGGATCCTGCCCCGGCAACGAACGGGAACTACAGCATCGTGGTGGAATCGTGCACATCCCACGTATTCAATACGTTCCGGGGGAACGTGGTGCTGTCCAACGGGACCACCACGGTCGTGCAAGGGTTCAACCCCACTTCTTGCGGAGGCTCCAAGAGCTTCAACGGCTTTGAAATCGATCAGATCGTGAAGGATTCGATCGATGCGAATCGCTACCTCACCGCAAATTGCTTCAGCAGCAGCGTCAACAATTCTTCCTGCAAGGTGGTTGGCAGCTGTGAATCTCCGGAGAAATGCCTCGGCTACATGTTCGAGGTTGTTCCAGCCAAGATTGATTTCTCCTCTCCGCCCGGGTTTGCTGTACCGAAGAGCGATCTGCCCTGCGCACACACCTCGTCCGGTGCGAAGCTACCGGAGGTGCTTCAGGATGGGCAGGGCAAGCCCCGCGACGAGCCTACAACCGCCGGTGCGATCGAGCTTGCGGCGGAGGCCTGCACCCAGTGAGGGCGGCAACGAGGGGGTGAGGGTCAGCGGTCGCGCTGGGCCCAGAAGCCGCTGATCTGGGGCCAGAGCCCGCGGGCAGCAGACTTGGAGACGACAGCACCGACGTGGCCCCCGGGGAGGTGGATGTGCTGCTTGTCCTCGGAGGAGATGAGGGTCATCACCTCGGCGGCGCTGCGCCAGGGGACGATGTTGTCGTGCTCGAAGGTGACGGCGAGGAAGGGGCAGCGGATATCCGCCAGGTGCACCGGGTCGCCGCCGAGGGTCATGGCGTTGCGCACCAGGTCGTCGTCGCGGTACATGCGGGCAAAGCGGCGGAAGAACTCGCCCGGCAGGGAGACGTTGTCATTGCCCCAGGTTTCGAGGGCAAAAAAGCCATCGAGGAACTCGTCGTTCCAGGCGCGATCGAGGAGACCGACGGCCTTGGAGAGGGAGAGCGTGGGGCGCAGCAGGTGGAAGGCAGACTGCATGAGCTGCCAGGGCACGTTGCCGTAGGCGGCGATCATGGTGTCCACGTCGAAGGAGGGAGTGCGCATCCAGGCAGAGAGCAGCCCGTCGTCGTGGAAGCGCACGGGGGCCGCGAGCTGCACGAGGGAGGCGACGCGCCCGGGTCGAGCGGCGGTGTGGATGGCGGTGAGGATGCCGCCCATGCAGTAGCCGAGGACGTGGGCCTGGTTCCGCTCGGAGTAAGCGGAGGTGAGCCGGAGCGCGCGCCCGAGGTAACGATCGCAGATATCGTCAAACGTGAGGTAGCGATCCTCGTTCTCGGGGGTGCCCCAGTCGAGGACGAACACGTCGTGCCCCTGGGCCACCAGGTACTCGGCGAGGCTCTTTCCGGGCATCAGATCGAGCACGTAATGGCGGTTGATGAGGGACGGGACGAGGAGCACCGGGGTGCGGAAGGCGAGGCCCTCGGGGCGGCTGCGGTAACGGATCAGGCGCCACTTGTTCTCGTGGTGGACCACATCGGAGGGGGATACACCGACCAGAGGCTTCTTGCGAAAAGGGAGCCCGAGGAGGTTCCAGATGCGCTTGCTGTCGTTGCTCGCGATCGACTGGGTCATGGCTGGTACAGGGCCTCCAGCTGGTCGCGGTACGCCTCGTAGACCTTCTTGCGGCGCACCTTGAGGGTGGCGGTGAGCAGGCCCGCCTCGACGGTGAGAGGCTGGGAGAAGACCGCGAATTTCTTGAGCGTCTCGTAGCTGGCGAGCTCGCTGTTCACGCGATCGAGCCGCTGCTGGATCAGCACGCGGGTCGACTCGGCGCGGGCCTCGGGGGCGACGCCCTGGGCGTCGAGGTGCGCGTCGATGGCGGCCTGGTTGGGCCACACGCCCGCCACCAGGTAGCGCTTGCTATCGCCATAGACGACGACGTGGGCGAGGAAGGGATCGTCGGCGAAGCGCTGCTCGATGTTGGCCGGGGCGACGTTCTTGCCGCCGGCGGTGACCAGGATGTCCTTCTTGCGATCGACGATCTGCAAGAAGCCGTCGTCGGTGAAGCGCCCCACGTCGCCGGTCTTGAACCAGCCATCCTCGGTGAAGGCCTCGCTCGTCGCGGTGGAGTCCTTGTGGTAGCCGCCGAAGACCGAGGGGCCGCGGGCCAGGATCTCTCCGTCCTCGGCGAGCCGCAGCTCGACGGAGGGGAGCGGCTTGCCCACGCTGTCGAAGCGGAAGGAGTCGGGGCGGTTGAGCGTCAAGGTGGGGGAGGTCTCGGTGAGGCCGTAGCCCTCGATGATGAGGAGACCGCAGCCGTGGAACAGCTCCTTGACCTCGCGCTTGAGGCCCGCGCCGCCGGAGAGGCAGAAGCGCAGCCGGCCGCCGGTCACCGAGGCGAGGGCCGCCTGGCGCCGGGCCGGATCGGCCTCGTTCATGGCGGCCATGGCCAGCTTCTCCCAGACGGATGGGACGCTCATGAAGACGCTGGGCCGCACCTCCGGGAGCTTGGCCATCACGGAGGCGGGGTCGGTGAGGTAGGTGGTGAAGCCCAGGGTGTTGCCGAGGCAAGCCTCGCCAAAGCCGAAGATGTGGCTCATGGGGAGCCAGAGCAGATCGACGGCCCCCTCATCGACGAGGGGGGCATTGCAGCGCAGCCAGTCGGCGCCGTTGATGGCGACGTTGCGGTGGGTGAGGGGCACGCCCTTGGGGTTGCCGGAGGTGCCGCTGGTGTAGAGCATCAGCCCGGGCTGGTCGAGGGAGACGGAGTCCATGCGCCGCACGAAGGCGGAGGGGTCTTCCGCGTGGAGAGCGGCGCCGATGGCCATGACGCGAGACCAGGCGATGAGCTTCTTCTCGACCTCGAGGTAGGCGGGTACCTTCTTGCCTTTGGCCCGGAGGCCAGCGAGGACCTGGGTGGCGTCGAGGGCGTCGTCGAGGAGGACCACACGCTCGACCTGGGCGCAGGCGTCCCAGGCCTCGAAGACGCGGCCCAGGAGGGCCGGCGTGTCGACGAAGAGCACGCGGGCGTCGCTGTGGCTGAGCACATAGGCAGCTTGCTCGGGGGTGCTGGCGGGGTAGATCGGCACCATGACGCCGCCGGCGGCCTGGATGGCGAGGGCAGCGGAGATCCACTCGACCCGGTTGGGGGCAAAGATGGTGGCGCGATCGCCGGAGCGAAGCACGGAGCCCAGGAAGAGGGCGACGTGCTGGATCTGCCTGGCAAACTGGCCCCAGGTGACGGCGCGCCAGTCATCGCCGTTCTGGATCATGAAGCGCACGCGAGAGCGGCGCTCCGGGAGGGTATCGAAGACGGCCCTGGGGGCGATCCTGGGCTCAAGGTACGGTGTTACATCCATCGCGAGTCCTCCTGCCTGCGCTCAGTTGGAACGGTTCTCGAGCATCCGTTCGGGTTCGGTGCCCCGACCACGTTGTTGTTGCATGGTGAGCTCCAGGTCGGTGATCCGGCTCTGGAGCTGGTTGAGCAGATGGAGCATGCGCTCCTGGTCGCGCCTGGAGGGGAGACCGAGGGCCCCCCAGAGCTGCGCGGTCATGCGCTCGCGCTCGGCCTTGAGCTTCAAGATGGCCGAGAGCAGGGCCCCGGAGGGCACCAGCACCGCGGAGGTCTTGAGCACCGCTTCGAGGTAGCGAGCCGTGGCGTCTTCCCAGGCGTCAAAGCCCTTTTTCCAGAGATCCCAGAGCATCATGAGCGATATCCCTTGGTGCGGTGCAACATAACAGACCCAGCCGACGGATCTCGGCGGCGGTGGAGAAGGCCTCGTTCTCTTCGCCCTGGAGGCTGGTGGCGCGGGCCACCTCGCCAAAGCATTCGGAGAGGAAGGAGGTCTGGCGGGTGATGACGGTGGCGCCGACCGCCGGCTGGAGGACGACGCGGGTGCGAACGCGGAGGACCTGCTTGAAGGTGAGGTCCGGGAGGCGAAGCTCGCCGACGCCATCGACCCTGGTCTCGTAGGTATCTTTACCGGCGTAAGCGAGGCCGCGGATGACGCCGTTCTGGATCTCACCGGTCGAGACCCAGGTGGACCCGGGCGCGAAGGGGAACTGGTAGAGGGTGATGGGGGTCGAGTAGACCATCAAGGTCTTGCCGGCGGCGGGGTTCTCCTCGGCGCTCGCCAGGCCCCACAGCAGCAGGGCGCTCTCGGTGCGCTGGTAGACGGAGAGGGTGGTGCCGCCGAGGTCGAGGGGGGTGACGAACTGGCCCTGGGGGAAGGAGGAGGCAAACCACTTGCCTTCGAGGGGTTGCGCCGAGATCTGGGCGACCTGATCGGTGGCAAAATCGGCGTCCCAGGCGACAACAAAGGAGCCATCCGGGTTGGGAGCGCCGTCGAGGGCGACGGCCCGCTGCTCGCCGGCGGGGCTGGCCAGGTACGAGACGGGGACGTCAAAGGCCGCGCTGAGCTCGCTCGCCTCGATCTGACCGTCGAGGTTCGGGACGCAGGTGAGGGGCTCGAGTTCGGGGGCCTGGTACGGGGGTTTGTCCCGCACCGGGGTCTCGTTCTCGCTGCAACCGAAGCACAAAAGGGGCAACAGCCAGGACCATCGCATCGCTCAGAACCTCAGGAACAGGCGGGCCCGGATCACCTGGGCGGTGCGGGCGGAAAGGCGGGACTCGGGGTTATCGAAGGCCGCGCCAGGGAAGAAGACACCGTGATCGAGAGCCAGCGCAACGCCATCGTGGCTCTGGTAGACGAGGGTGGGGTCGAGCTCGAGGCCCAGGTAGCTCTGCCTCCCCGGGGTCGAGGCGGCCTGCACCGCCCACGAATTGATGACCGCGAGGGAGGCCGCGAGCTGACCCGCGGCGTTCCGGAAGAGCACGACGCGGGCGTGGGGGCGCAGGTACAGCGCGTCGGTCACCGTGCCGATGATCTCGCGGAAGAGCACCCGATCGATGCGGTAATCAGGGCTGAAACGGAAGTTATCGACCCGGTTGTCGCGGGGCACGTTGGCCTGGGGCCCGTCCAGCTCACCGGGGGCCGGGGCCGTGCCGTTGGGCAGCGGGAAGGCCCCGAAGCCAGGGGCCGGATCCCCGCTGGCGTAGCCGGCGTCCAGGCCCCCTCCGCCGGGCCCCTCCGGCGACCCCAGCTCGGTCTCCAGCGCAAAGCCGAGCTGCCTCGACTTCACCGGCTTCTTCAGCTCGACGCCGGGCAGCAGCGAGGCCTGCTCGATCTGCGCCTGGAGCAGCGCCCCCTCCAGCTCGAGGCGGAACGAGGGCCAGGTCAGCTTCAGCCACCCGTCGATCGCCGTCGCCGTGTAGCCGCGCCGCACCACCTGCGCCGCCGAGTAGGGGACCGGCTGGGTGGTGGGCAGGTAGCTCGAAGGGACGTCGTTCTTCTGCCACCGGTGGGATAGGTAAGCTCCATACTCGGCGGTGCCGAGGCCTGCCTTGCGGCGCCGCGCCAGGGCCCCCTCGTCCCGGAAGTTGAGGAACGCGAAGGTGACCGTCTGCACGTTGTCGGTGGGCTCGAAATCGAGCTGCCGGACGCCGTCCTTGCGGGCGGTCACGGGGCCGGTGGCGGAGATGTCGTAGGCGAGGGCCCAGACGTGGCCCAGCAGCGGCGTGAGGAAGGCGACGCGGTCGGCGGCGTCGCCGCTGTCGCAGTCGGCGCAGTCACCGCCGTTGGCCAGCATGCCGAGGCCCCAGTGGTTGCCCATGCGCCCGGCGGAGAGGACGCCGATGGGGGTGAGCACGGTGCCGTAGGCGCGCTTGACGCGCATGGCCCCGTCGGGAGAAACCTGGGTGGTGGAGGCCGCATAGTTGCCCACGGCGCTGCTGCCGGCGGCCAGGTTATCGAGGGTATCGATGCGGACCTTGACGGCGACGGTGCCGCCCGGGGCATAGATCGAGAGATCGGTGCGCAGCCGCAGGTCGCCTCCGTAGAGGGACTGGCCCCCATCGGAGGGCACCGGAAAGAGGGGCTGGCCCGAGGGGGTCAGCCCGCGATCGAGGTCGAGGTTGTAGAGGGATTCTCCGCGGGTACGGAAGTAACCTTCGAGCTTGAAGGAGGCGTCGGTGCGGGGGCGGATGTCCTGGCCGATCTCGGTGAAGCCGGTGGCGAGGGCCGTCTGGGGCGCGAGCAGGAGGGCCGAGGCCAGCGCGAGGGCGGCCCGCTTCACGGGGTGCCTCCGGCGGCGAGGAAGGAGGCCAGCTCGGCGGTGGAGACGTACGGCGCCTCGATCATCGGGAAGTGGCCGCAGCGGGGGTACACGACCAGCCGCGCGTCGGGCAGATCGCGGGCGAGGCGCTCGCCGAAGGGGAGCGTGGTCACCTCGTCCTCGCGGCCCCAGAGGAGCAAGGCGGGCTGGGTGATGGTGCGGTAGCGATCCTGGATCTCGGCGAAGCGCTGCCCCCGGACGGCGGCCAGGGCCGCGGCCACGGTGCCCGGGCGGTCGAGGGCCCGCTCGACGTCGGAGACCAGCGCGTGGGTGACAAAGCGCTGATCGTAGAAGGCGCGGGCCATCTTCTCGTCCGGTCGCTCCTTGTAGAAGAGACCGAAGAGCGTCTCTCCGATGCCGGGGGAGCGGGACCACAGGAAGAACGAGGGCAGCTGCTCCTCGTAGACCCAGGCGTCGTAGAGGGCGATGCGGCTGACCCGGCGGGGCTGGGACAGGGCCATGGAGAGGGCGACGGAGGAGCCCCAGGAGTGGGCCACCACGGCGGCCTGCTCGACCCCCCGAGCGTCGAGGAGCCCCCAGACCAGCCGGGCCTGGGCGGCGGGCGAGTAGTCACCCTCGGGGCGATCGGTCCAGCCAAAACCTTTGAGGTCCAACGAGAGGACCCGGTGGCGTTTCTCGAGGGCCGGAGCCACGGCGAGCCAGGTCTCGAGGGAGGAGGCAAAACCGTGGATGAGCACCACCGGGGGGCCCTCGCCGCGGTCGGTGTAGCGGACGCGGGTGCCCTCGATCTCGAGGAAGGTGGCGTCCCTGGGTTCGCCGGGCATGGGCCCTCGATGAAAGGAGCCGGCGCAGCCCTGGGAGCCGACGCCGAGGGCCATGAGGGCAAGGAGAGAGCGGGGCCACGGCATCAAGGAGAGAGCCTCGTGATCTCGGCGGCGGTGGAGAACTCGTTGCCGGTCTCGTTGTCCTGGGAGACGACCCGGGCCACGGTCCCGTAGCACTCGGAGGTGAAGACGAAGGTGCGGGAGATGGTGACCAGCAAGCCGACGGTGCGGGTGAGGAGCAGGTTGACGCGCATCGCCGGGAAATCACCGAAGGGGACCTTGACCAGCCCCGCGGCGTCGACCTTGGATTCGTACTTCTCGTAGTAGGTGCTGAACACGCCGCTGGCGACGCCCGTGATGGTGGTCTGGGTCGACCAGCTCGCCCCGACCTTGAGCGGGAAGGTGAGCACCTTGACCGGCGGGTTGTAGGTGAGCTCGGTGCGGGTCAACCCGTCGGTGGGAGAGACCACGCCGCGGAGCAGCAGGGCCTCTTCGCTGGCCTCGAAGACGCCCAGCAGCTCTTCGCCGTCGCGGAGCCTCAACGCGTAGGAGGCCCCGGGGAACTTGGACGCGAACCACTTGCCTTCGAGGGGCTGGGTCTCGACCAGCGAGGAGTATTCTCCGGGCAAGGACTTGGAGAAATCCCACTCGCGGCTGGCCCCCTCCCCCTTGCCTGCCGTGTCGACCGGGACCTTCTGGGCAAGCTTGTAGGTCGCCTTGGCGCCGGTGATCAGCGGCGTCTCGGCCCGGGTGATCGTCCCGTCGTTGTTCGGCGCGCACACCTGCGACCCACCGCCGGCCCCCGCCCCTGCCTGTCCGGAACCTCCGGCGCCGCCCCCCGCCGCCCCCGCCCCGCCCTCGCCGCCGGCCCCCGCCCCGCCGGCCCCGGCCTCACCCCCCTGCCCTGCCTGGCCCGCGGCGCCCGAGGACCCGGCCTCGCCGCCAGCCCCCCCCGCCACGCACACCCCATCGCCGCCGCATACCCCCGAGGGGCACTCGGAGCCCGAGGTACACGACCCCTCGGGAGAGGAGCCACCCGCCGACGAGCAGGCGCCCAGGATCAGCATCAAGGAGCAGAGCAAAGCGCGCATGAGGAACCCACGGCTGGAGGTGAGGTTGGGACCGGTTTTGTTGCAACACAACATAAAAAACACCCTCCAGGAGTCAACCTGTTTTTGCGCCGCAACATATGCGCCCCGGGATCCAGGATCCGGGCTAGAGTGCGGTCGCACCGTCATGGCATCGCTGCTCGTAAAGAAATACTCGAACCGGAGGCTTTATGACACCTCCGAGAGCCAGTACATCACGCTGGAGCAGCTGGAAGAGCGGATCCTCGGGGGGGCCGAGGTGCGGGTGGTGGACGCCCAGACCAACGACGACCTGACCCAGGTGACGCTGCTGCAGATCATCGAGAAGAACGGGGCGTCGAGGCTGCTGCCGGTCTCGCTGCTGCAGCAGATCATCCGGATGCGCAACGACGACGCGCTGGCCGAATTTCTTGCGCGAGCCCTGGGGCTGGCGCTGGAAGCCTACCAGCAGACCCGGCGCGGGGCCCAGACCCTCTCGCCCCTCAACCCCTTCGCCGCCCTCCCGTTCCAGGCCACCTCGGCCCTGGCCCGGCTGCTGCTGCACCCGCCCTGGACCCCGGCCCCCGCCTTCCCCGGGCCCCCGGTGCCTCCGCCCCCCGAGGCCGGCGACACCAGCGCCGAGCTCGCCGAGCTGCGGCGCCAGATCGCCGAGCTACGCAGCGAGCTGGAGGAGCCCAGGCACCAGCGTCCCCCGCGGCGCAAGCGACCCTGAGACCTTGTTGCGTTGCAACAAAGTACCTTGACGATGGCCCCCCTCGGAGCTTAGCTGCTCTGACGTGATGCAGGCGAATTCGCCTTCTTGACCTCACGAGGAGACCGCCCATGGCCATCTCGCAAGTGCAACATCTTCTGGGCCGCTGGTTGACCGATCAAGGCCACCGGGTCGACACCATGTTGGGCGAGTACGCCCGGCTCGAGCAGCAGCGGGCCGAGCAGGCCAGGCGCCTGCTGGAAGAGTGGGCCCGGCTGACCGGGGCGTCGATGAGCTACGGGGTCGAGCTGAACGCCCAGTGGCGCAAGCTGTCGATGGAGCTGACCCGGCGCGCCGTCGAGCTGGTGACTCCCCGGAGCTGAGGCGCAAGCACTCCGGTCGAGCGCAGTTGACGGAGGGGGCGCCGGGCAGAGAGTCTCCCCCCATGGAGTTCAGGCCCCTCTTCTCTACCCCCTGCACGGTGCGATTCCAGGACATCGACGCCGCCGGGATCGCCTTCTACGGCCGCGTCTTCGACTACTTTCACGACGCCTACGTCGCGCACCTCGCGTCGCGGGGGCTCCCGCTCCATCGCATCCTGGAGGAGCGCGCCTGGATCATGCCGCTGGTGCATGCCGAGGCCGACTACAAGCAACCGCTCCGCTTCGGTGGGGTGTACCGCGCCGAGCTCCGGGTCGAGACCATTGGCCGCAGCTCGTACACCCTGCACCACCGGATCGTCTCGGAGGGGGGGAACGTCCACGCGGAGGGCAAGACCGTCCACGTTTGCATCGACCCTTCCAGCGGGCGCCCCAGGGAATTGCCCGGGGAATTGAGGGCCGCCCTGGGGGAAGAAACGGTCGCGCCCGCTATGTAGCATATTGAAACAGAACTCGCATGTGCTTCACTGGGGCTCATGCGTCTCCGCCCGCCCCCCTTCCCCCTCGCTGCCTCGTCGCAGAGTGACTTTTACCAACGACAGCGGGAGGACGCGCCACGCCCCACCAGCGGCGTGCAAACAAGGGCGCGGGAGACACGAACCGTCGGATGGTTCAAAGAGCAACAGGACTGGCTGGAGGTGCTGGGGTGGAACCTGGAGCAGGCGAGGCAGATCCTGCGGGACCCCAAGGACGCGGCGCAGCTGCGCGCGGTGGCCCAGGAGGCCGTGAACCAGGCCTTGCTGTGCTGCCGAGAGAGCCTGGAGGCGCTCCAGCGGGAGCCCCACGAGGTGGTGGAGGAGTCGATCGCGCTCTTCGACCTGGCGCGGGAGGTGCTGAGGGCCGTGAGGCCGCGGCTGGAGGAGCGGCTGGTGCTGCACACGGCGCTGGAGGGGTCCGAGGCGCGGGTGCAGGGGGATCCAAGGATGCTGCGGGGTCTGGTGCTGGGCCTGCTGCTGGACGTGTACCGACAGACACCGGAGGGGGAGCCGTGGAAGCATGATCTGGTGCTTCGAGGGCGCCTGCATGGCTCTGGGGTGGAGCTGGAGCTTCAGCTCCTGCGAGGCAGGGATGGGTACCAGGGGCCCAGCTGGAGCCCGGAGCGCTGGGCGCACCACGCCGCGACGCTGGAGCATCACGAAGGGCGCCTGGAGGTGGCCGAGTTCGCGCAGTGTCGCAGCGTGAAGATCGCGCTCCCCTCGCGGCGCTCGGAGCGCCCCCCGAGCGCCGACGAGCGCCCCACCACCAAGCTGCCGCTGGGCAAGAAGAAAGTGCCCGATGATGTCCACGAGCGGGTGACGATCCGGCCCCCCCGTTCAAAGAAGTGAGAGTCGTTTCTGGAAGAGCTCGAGGGCGAGCCTTCGCAGAGGTTTCCCGGTGGGGCCGAGGGGGATGGCATCGGTCACGCAGAACAACCGGGGTCGCTTGTGCGGGGCCATCGCCGCGAGCACCGCGGCGCGCCAGGCTTCCGGGTTGAACCCCGGGGCGGGCACGATCGCGGCGGCCACGAGCTGTCCCCACCGCGGATCAGGCACACCAAAGACCATCGCCGCGAGCACGCCCCCGCCGACCAGGAGCTGCGCCTCGACCTCGGCCGGGTACACGTTCTCGCCCCCCGTGACGATGAGATCGGAGCGGCGGGCGTGGACATGGAGGTGCCCGGCAAGATCAAAGGAGCCCAGATCTCCGGTGTCAAACCAGCCTGAAATGGGCGATTCTCCCAGGTACCCTCGCATCAGCGTGGGCCCCTGGATCTGGATGCGGCCGATCGCTCCCGGCCTGACCTCGGCCCCCTCCTCGCTCACCAGCCGCAGCGCAACCCCCGGGAGCGGGCGACCTACCCCGGGCTCGCTCGTCGAGGCATCGCGCGGGCGCTGGGTGGTGACCTGGGAGCAAGCCTCCGTGAGGCCGTAGGTGGTGAGTGCCAGGACGCCGCGCCGGGCGCTGCGCTCCAGCAGCGGCGCCGGGGCCGCGGCCCCCCCCACCAGCACCGCCCGCAGGGTGGCGAGGAGGTTGCGCTCGTCCACCTCCAGGAGATCATGGAGCATCGTGGGCACCACGGAGAGCAGCGTCGGCCGGTGGCGCTCGATCAAGGCCAGCACCTCCGCGGCGCGGAAGCGCGGCGCGAGCACCACCGACCCCCGCCCCCGCAGGCACCGCAGCAGGATGGAAAGCCCCCCGATGTGGCAGAGCGGCAGGCAGAGCAGCCACCGGTCGCCCGGGGCCACCGGCAGCAGGGCCGCGCTCGCCTCGACCGCCGCCGAGAGCGCGCCCCACGGGAGCATCGCCCCCCGAGGTCGGCCGCTGGTGCCCGAGGTGAACATCACGACCCCCACCTCCGCAGGCAACGGCTCGAAGCGCTCGGTCTGCCGGGGCTCGCCCTCCAGCGCCAGCACGCGGGGCTGCGCCTGGGCCAGCAAGGCCCCCTCCTCGGCCTGCGTAAGCCTCGGGTGAAGCAGCACCAGCGGGGCCTGGAGCTCGATCGTCGCCGCGGCGATCCGCAGGGCATCGAGGCCGTTCTGGGCCCGGAGCGCCACCGCGGCGCCAGGCCCGGCGCCGAGGGCCGCCAGGCGCCGGGAGGTCCGATCCACCTCGTCGCCAAGATCACGGAAGTTCCATACAGTATCCTCGAAGCGGAGTGCTTCGAGGAGGGGTGCCTCGCGAGAGGCCTGGAGCCAGGAGAACGAGGTCAACGGTGGACCCCCCGGAGGCCCAGGCCAGGCTCAAGGAGGGGGACGAGGAAGCCGGGGACCGCGAGCTGAGGGAGGAAGATCCGCGGGAAGGCGTGGAGAGCGTCGTGGAGGTCGAGGCCGCAAGGGAGCAGGTGCTCGGCGGGCAGAGAGAGGGCGAGCTCGCAGGCGGCGGCGAGGGCGATGGGGCCGTCGAAGAGGTGGGTGATGACGATGCGCTTGCGGTGCTCGATGGCGCGGGTAGCGAGGCGAAGGGCGCCGAAGAAGCCGAGGATCGCGGGCTTGAGGACGAACGCGTCGAGGCCCGGGCGAGCGAGGTGAGCGTCGGCCAGGGAAAGGAGGGACTCGTCCGCGGCCCAGGGGGCCCGGGAGGAGCCGGGGGGCGCGAGGAGCCCCCAGTCGGACGGGGCGACGGGCTCCTCGATCAGATCGACGGGGACGGCCGCGATGCGCTGGAGCAACGAGGCGGCCTGCTGCGGCGAGAGGGTGCCGTTGGCGTCGAGGCGAAAGGTGATGGCCGGGCCCAGGGCCTGGTGCAAGGCGTGGAGGAGCTCGATGTCCCGATCGAGGGAGGATGCGCCGATCTTGAGCTTGAGGCAGCAGAGGCCGCGTTCCACCTTGATCGTGGCCTCTTCGAGGAGCGCATCGAGGTGCGTTTCCTGGAGCAACCCGCTGCGAGGGAGCGGGCCCGCGGCGGGCTGAAACAGCCCGTGGAGCGAGGTGCGGAGGGAGCAGGCGAGGAGGCCGAGGAGCGCGGTCTCCAGGGCGAAGCGGGCGGAGGGGGAGCGGAGGGGGGCGCAGAGGGCCTCGATCTCGCCGGGGGTCGGCGGGAGGTACCGCACCGAGGGCAAGAAGGAGCGAAGCTCGTCGAGGACCGCGGGGAGATCCTCGGCGGAGTAGCCTGGCAACGGGGAGGCCTCTCCGACGCCCCGGAGCCCGCCTGGAGCCTCCAGCAAGAGCAAGATCCCCTCGCGCTCGGCCCAGCGCTTGCGTGCGTTCCGGACCCCGCGAGAGACGGCGCCTCCGATCGGTCGTAGCTGTGCGGAGAGGATCTGCATGATGCGTGAGCTAAGCGCTGCGAGAGGCCCAGCGAGAAGAGGAGGCCAAAGAGGAAGAGAAGGCGGGCCGTGCCGGCGAGGCACCGGTTGAGCACAGCCCCCTCGCGCTCGACCCGCAGGGTACGCCAGAGCCGGAAGCCGAGGGGGGCGGTCAGCAGCGGGGCGAGGGCCCAGGGGGTCGCCAGGCCCAGGGCCAGGAGCGCGACCGGAGTCAGGTACGAGAGCAGCAGGAACGCGAGGTACATGCCCACGCCGAAGGGGCGCCCGAAGCGGACGACGAGGGTGCGCTTGCCGGCGACGCGATCGGTCTCGTGGTCCCGCACGTTGTTGACCACGAGCACCGCCGACGCCAGGAGCCCCACCGGCAGCGCGGCGAGCCAGGCCGCCGGGAGCACCGTGTGCATCTGCACAAAAACCGTACCGGGGACGGCGACGAGGCCGAAGAACAGGAACACGAAGACCTCCCCCAGGCCGTTGTAACCGAGCGGGTAAGGCCCCCCGGTGTAGGCGATGGCGGCGGCGATGGAGCAGAGACCGATCACCACGATGGGCCACCCCGCGACGGCGGTGAGGTAGATCCCGGCGAGAAAGGCGAGCACGAAGCTGAACACCATGCCCCCCTTCACCTGGCGTGGCGTCAGCAGGCCCGCCTGGGTCGCCCGCACCGGCCCGAGGCGCGCCTCCGTGTCCGCGCCCTTCTCGTAGTCAAACACGTCGTTCGCGAAGTTCGATCCGATCTGCAAAAATACGGACCCCCAGAGCGCCGCCAGGGTCGGCCCCGCCCGGAACCCACCGGCCGCGGTGGCCAGGGCCGCCCCGACCAGCACCGGGACCAGACCGACCAGCAGCGTGGCTGGCCTCGACGCCAGCAGCCAGGCCCGCGCCGACCCCGGAGCCACGACCCCGCTCATGCCCCCCTCCCCTGCCGCAGCCGCTCGACCTCCAGGCGCACCACTTCCCCCATGGTCCCCGGCTCCTCCAGCGGCACGTTGTGCCCGGCCCCCTCCACGATCACGTGCTTCACAAGCAACCTCCTCGATAGCTCCGCCGCAACTGTATGGAACTTCTGGTCAAGCCGGCCGGTCACGAGGGTGACCCGATCCCGGACCGCGGCGAGCTCCCCGGCGCAGGGGGGCATGCTGCCCAGGCCGAGGGCACGCATGGCCCAGGCGACCGCGGCAGGCCGGTGGGCGAGGCGGGCGGCGCGCTGTGCGTCGAGGGCAGAAGCCGGGAGTCGCCGCTGGGTGGCGAAGAGAGGGAGCGACTCCCAGCGTTCGAGGAACGGTCGGAGCCCCTCGCGCTCGATCTGTGCGGCCTGTTCCTCGTCCCAGCGAGCACGCTCGTCGCGCTCGGTCGGGGACTCCAGGCCCGGGTGGCCCCCCACCGCGATGGCCCCCGCGATGCGCCCCGGGTGCCAGGCCAGCGCCGCCAGGGCCAGCCGTGCGCCCAGCGAGTACCCGAGGAGCAAGGAGCCGGGAGGGCAGCTGGCGGCGAGCTCGTCCACGAGCTGACGAAAAGACAGGGAGCGAGGCCCCTGAGGGTCAGGCCCGTGCCCCGGGAGCCAGCGGTGCTCGACCGGCACCGGCAAGGCGACCCCTGTCAGGCACGCGGCCCACAGGGAAGGAGCCCCGAGGAAGCCGTGGAGGGTGACAAGCGGCGGCGTCATCAGCCCAGATCCCCCAGCAGCTCGGCGGCCTGGCGCCAGAGCCTGGTGCGCTCCTGGGCCCCCTGCTCCGGCGGCACCCGCGCCTCGATGAGCGAGGCCGCGGGGCGCGCCGCCGCCTGCGCCAGCGCCTCCTGCAGCGCCCCGCGCTCGGTGACCTCGCGGTACCAGAGCCCCGCGGCTCGCGCAGGGCCCTCGAAATTCCCGCCGTGCGGGGTGATGAAGTAGCGCTCGAAGGCCCCCTTCACCTCGCTCCGTCGGGCGAGCGGCAGCTGCTCGAAGATCCGCCCCCCGTCGTTGTTGGTCACCACGATCACCAGGGGCTCGGACGCGCGCGCCGCCAGGTGCAAGCTCCCCAGATCGTGCTGCAACGAGATGTCCCCCAGGTAGACCACCACGGGCCTCCCGCCGCTCACCGAGGCGGCCCCGGCCCCGCCGGCGATCAGCCCGTCTATCCCCGCGGCCCCCCGCTGATGCAGCACATGGGGCGCCAGATCTCCGTCGATCTGATATACAGAGGTTCCATACAAATCGATGTCCCGGACCGGACCGCTGTTGCCCAGCAGCAGGGTGACCCCCGGGCCGAGCGCCTGGGCTACGGAGCGGGCGACGGCCCCCTCGCACAGGGGGCTCGCCTCGGTCTGCGCCTTGACGAGGCCCTCCACGATGGCCGCCGCGCGGTGCCAGGTAGGGGCCCAGGCGGGGTCGAGGGCCTCGGGGTTTGCCCGGAGCGAGAGCTCGTGGAGGTAGGCCGCCGGGTCCCCGAGGAGCAGGGCGCTGGCGGTGCCGTGGGGATCGTTCCAGCCTCGCGGCGCGATCACGACGCGGGCGAGCTGGGGCTGGGAGGCGAGCCAGGCAGCATAGGCCGTGGAGACCGGAGGCATGCCGATCTCCAGGATGAAATCGGGCGCATGCCGGGCCAGGAAGGCCGGGGAGCGAAAGAGGACATCGAAGGAGGTCACCACCGGCATCACGCTGGCCAGGGCCCGGAGACCGCTGGTGGTCTCCGCGAGCAAGGGGAAGCCGAGGGCAGCGCACAGACGAGGCAGCACCTCGCGGAGCAGCGGCAGGGAGGACCCCAGGGAAGGCCCTGCCACGATCAGCCCCCGGGAGCAGCCGCGGAGGGCTCGCACCAGGAAATCGATGGCATCCGGGTCCACCTGTTCGCGCGGCGGAAAAGCGACCGGAGGGCCGGCCTCCAGCAGCCGCTCCACGAGGGCCGCGTGGGGCTCGGGCCCGGACACCTCGACCGGCTCCAGGGGCTTGCGGAAGCGAGCGTTGATGTGAACAGGTCCAGGGTCGGGCCAGCGCGATCGCAGCACCGCCTGGGCTGCCACCCGCTGCACCGCAGGCAGCGCGGCGGCGTCCGGCAAGCCCAGCTCGGCGTAGTGCCGCACCTGATCCCCGAAGAGCTTCACCTGGTCCATGGTCTGGGAGGCGCCGCAGTCGTAGGCCTCCCAGGGGCGATCCGCGGAGAGCAGCACGAGGGGGACGCGGGCCAGGGAGGCCTCGGCGACCGCCGGCAAATAGTGGGCGGCGGCGGTCCCGGAGGTGCAGAGCAAGGCGGTGGGTCGGCCGGTGGCGCGCGCCTGCCCGAGGGCAAAAAAACCCGCGGAACGCTCGTCCACCACCAGATGCTTCCGGAGGGCACGCTCCGCGTCCAGCCCCAGGACCATGGGTGTCGAACGTGACCCAGGACTGATCACGACGTCCTGGAGTCCGCTACCGGCGAGGCCCCGGGCGAAGAGGCGACACCAGGCGAGGTGGAGGTTGTTGCTCATGGGGAAACTCCGAGCGCATCGAGCATGGATCGAGCCTTGAGGGCGGTCTCGCGGAGCTCCCCGTCGGGGGTGGAACCGCGGACGAGGCCCGCCCCCGCGAAGACGAGGGCCGAGCGTTCATGGATCAGTGCAGAGCGCAGGGCGACGGCGAAGGTGCCGCGGCCGAGGGCGTCGAACCAGCCGAAGGGGCCCGCGTACCACCCGCGCTCCAGCTGTTCATGGGCGTGGAGCCAGGCGGCGGCGGGCCCCTGGGGGAGGCCGCAGACCGCCGGGGTCGGGTGGAGGATCGCCGCGAGGGCCAGCGCGGAGGCGCCGGAGGGAGGGCGCGCACGGATGGGGGTGGCCAGGTGCAGCAGGTGGCGCAGGCGACGGACCGCGGGGGAGGCGGGGGCTTCCACGGTGCAGCGGTGGGCGCGGAGGGTGTTCACGATGGTCTCGACGACCACCTCGTGCTCGTGGCGATCTTTCGCCGAGTCCATCAGCCAGCCCTCGGCCCCCGGGCCCGCGGCCACGGATCCGGCGAGGGCCTCGGTACGAACGCCAGCGTCGTCCAGGGTGAGGAGGCGCTCCGGCGTGGCTCCAAGAAAGATCGAGGGGCCCTGGCCCAGGGCAAAGCGGACAAGGCTGGGGCCGCGGAGCGCGGCCAGGGTGGCCCAGGGATCGGGGTGCTGGAGCTCCACCTGCATGGCACGTGCAGCCACGAGCTTCACGAATTCTCCGCGCTCGATGGCGGCCACGGCGGACGCGACGACCCCCTGGTACGCCGCGGCGGCCTCGTCGAGGATGCGCGCCCGGGGCGGAGGCGTGGGGGCCTCCTCGGCGAGCTGGCACCGGACCCGGTGCAGCATCGGGATCCAGCCCGCCAGGGCCTCGTCAGCGGCGAGGTTGAGGCGCAACCAGGCGCGCTCTCCGTGGCGTTCGTAGCCAAGACGAGGGAGCACAAGGGCACCGCGCCCGAAGGCTGCCCAGCCCCCCCGGGAGGGCACATCGTGGAACGCGAACCCCCCGTAGCAGCGAGGCCCCCCGGCGTCCGGGGCCCCGAGGAGCTCATGGCGAGCCAGGGCCTCGCGGATCTCCCGATCCGGGGCGCCGAGGGAGAGAGGCCAGCGCGCGGCGAACCCGCGGGCGGCGATGGCATGCTCTCCCCAGGCGGATCCGTCCCAGAAGAGCGGATCCCCGGCCAGGTCGAGGCGCAGCAAGCGCTCGGGCTCGACGAGGGGCGCCGGGACCACCAGGGAGCGCGGGGAGCCAGAGGGCGATGCGTTCAGCAGGGAGGCCAGGTCTGCATCCACGAGCTCACACCGACGGGGCTGGAGACGCCACGTAGAGGCAGACCGACCCGAAGGTCATCGGGACCACCGAGAGCACATCGAGCCCTGCCTCTCGCATCTGGGCGGCGAAGACCTCTGGCGGGGGGAAGGCGGCGATGGAAGACTGCAGGTAGCTGTACTCGCGAGCGCCGGAGAGCAGGGCCCCGACCGTGGGCACGACCCGGTGAATATGGAACCGGGCCAGGGGCCCCAGGACACCGGAGCGCGGCTCGCTGAGCTCGAGGATGGCGACGCGCCCGCCGGGGCGCACCACCCGGGCCATCTCCCGGAGCGCCGCCGGTCGATCCGCCACGTTGCGTATGCCGAACGCCATCATGCACCCGTCGAAGGAGCTGTCCTCGAAGGGCAGCCGCTCGGCCTCCCCCAGGATCAGCTCCATGCGGTGATCGAGCCGACCTCTCCCGATCTTGCCCCGCGCCACGTCGAGCATACCGGCGGAGGGGTCGAGCCCGACCACCTTCACCTCCGGGTGCAGGTCCAGCAGCATCAACCCCACGTCGCCGGTCCCGGTGGCGAGATCCAGCACCCGGTGCCCGGGGCGCGGCTGGATCGAGGCGATGAGCCGCCGCCGCCAGGGCTGATCGACCCCGAGCGAGATGATGCGGTTGAGCAGGTCGTAGCGGCCCGCGATGGCGTCGAACATGGCCCCGCTGCCGGGGCGAACAGGGGAAGAGGTCATGCGCCCTCCGGCGTGGTGAATTTCCGCTGATGCAACCGCATATGGCCCTTCTGGATACCGTCGGTGGCCAGCGCACGCAGCGCCGCCAGGTTGGATGCAAGCCCCACGGACGCCAGCACCAGGGCCAGCTCCTGCGCGGTGGCCACCCGCAGCAGCTTGAAGGCCGCTTGCACCCCCGGGTGCGCCCCCGTCGCCCCGCCCACCACCCCCACCGCCAGGGGAAGCTGCACCTGACCCTCCAGCCCTCCGGGGACCCGGCGCCAGGTGCTCATGGGTGCATACTTACCCCCCAGGGAAGCGTAGGCATGAGCGGCGGCTTCCAGGGAGCGCCAGTCCTGGCCGAGGGCCACGGCGGCGGCGTCCAGCCCGTTCATGAAGCCCTTGTTGTGGGTGACCGCGCGGAGGGGGTCGAGCTCGGCGAAGCGGCTGGCCCGGGCGATCCCGTCGGCCACCTGGGGGCCGCCGAGGGCGTCGTCGGAGACGCGGCAACGGACGCGGCTCATGCGGCGCAGGGGGAGGTTGCTGAGGATACGGAGGCCCATCTTGCCGCCCACGAGGGAGAGCAGGGTGGGGGCGACGGCCTCGGCGACGGTGTCGACGATGTTGGCGCCCATGGCGTCCTTGACGTCGACAAAGAGGTCACAGACGAGGACGCCGGCCTGGGGGTCGAGGACGCGGACCTCCAGGTCCCTGCAGCCGCCATCGCGGGCGATGAGCCTGGGGATCGAGGCGTCACCGAGGGCGAGGATGCGGGCTCGCTCGGCGACCACGCGGGCGGCGGCCTCGGCGGGGTCGGGGACGTCATCGAACTGGACCTGGGCGGTCATGATCGATGGGTCTGCCTCGCCGTGGAACCCGCCCGATTCACGGATCATGCGGGCCGCGTTGGAGGCAGCGGCGACCACGCTGGGCTCCTCGACGGCCATGGGGATCAGCACATCGCGGCCGTTGAGGACGAAATTGAGGGCCACCGAGAGGGGGAGGCCGTGGGTGGCGATGACGTTCTCGCTCATCCGGTCGGCGATCGGCAGCTCCAGGCCGCCGCCGCGGCGGAAGAAGGCGACGGTCTCCGCGTCGAGGTCTCCCGCCCGGGCGAGATCGTCGAGCCGCTCACGAACGGAGCGGAGGTAAAAACCGCTGATGCGCGAGGTGGTCATCGCTGGCTCCGGGGTGGGAACAGGTCACGAAGCTGGGCCGGCGCGAGGGCCTGCGGGCCGTCGCTGAGGGCCTGCGCGGGGTCGTCGTGGGTCTCGATCATGACGCCGGCGGCGCCGGCGGCGAGGGCGGCGCGGGCCAGGGGCAGCACCAGGTCGCGGCGCCCGGTGGCGTGGGAAGGATCCACGATGACCGGGAGGCGGTGCACCGCGGCCAGCAGGGCGACGGCGCCGAGGTCGAGGAGGTTCCGGGTTGAACCATCGAAGCCCCGGATCCCTCGCTCGCAGAAGATGACGCCGGGCGCGCCGTGCGCCAGCAGGTACTCGCCGGCCAGCAGCCACTCCTCGACGGTGGCGGCCATGGCGCGCTTGAGCAGCACCGGACGCCCGGCCTTGCCCGCGACCTTGAGGAGCGAGAAATTCTGCATGTTGCGCGAGCCGATCTGGAGCAGGTCCGCGAACTCGGCGACCAGCGGCACATCGGCCTCGCTCATCGCCTCGGTGACGACCTTGAGCCCGTGCGCGTCCGCGGCGCGCCGCATCCAGCGCAGCGCCTCGGCGCCGTGGCCCTGGAAGGCGTAGGGCGAGGTGCGTGGCTTGTAGGCCCCGCCCCGCAGGAAGGTCACCCCGAGGGGGGCGAGCTGGCGGGCGATGCCCTGGATACGCTCCTCGGACTCGATCGCGCAGGGGCCCGACAAGAGCACCGGAGGGGCGTCGCCGCCGATCTCGACCCCGCTCACCAGCACCCGGGGCCCCTGGGCGTCCACCCGGGGGTGCTCGCTGGCGGGGGCCCCCACGCGAGCGACCCCGTCGATGGCCTCCAGCTCGGCCGCGTCGAGCGCCATCGAGTACGAGGCGAGAGAGAAGCTGAGGACCTCGCCGGAGGCCCCCTTCTCGGTCTGCTGGATCCACTGCCCCCGGGCGATCAACGCGCGCTTGATGCGGTCTGCGTCGGCGCCAGGCTTGAGATAAATCACCATGATTGCACCTCACTGAACCCGGTGGAGCATGGCGAGAGCGACCCCTTCGAGGGCGTCCCGCACGGGGCCTGCTGGGAGACTGGACAGGTGGCCAAGGGCCTCGGCGGAGAGCCGCGCCGCCAGGGCCCGGCTCTCCTCGATGGCGCCGCTGGCGCGGACAAGCTGGGCGATCTCGGCCTCACCGCCGGAGAGCCCGGAGTCGGCCAGGGCGGCCTGGAGCACGGACTCCAGCCCCGGATCCCGCTCGAGGGCCACGAGCAGCGGGAAGGTGACCTTGCCCTCGCGTAGATCAGCGAACAGCGTCTTGCCCAGGGTGGCCCCCTCCCCGGCCACGTCCAGCACGTCGTCGATGACCTGGAAGGCGACCCCGAGGGACTGGCCGAAGCAGGCGAGGGCCTCGCAGTGGCCTGGCGAGGCGTTGCCCGCGCGCCCCCCGGCGAACATGCCCCAGCGGAAGAGCGCGGCGGTCTTGCCCTCGATGACCCGGAAGTAATCCTCCCGCGTGACCCGCAGCTTGCCGCGGTTGGTGAGCTGGAGCGCCTCCGCGTCCAGCATCTCCTTGAGCACGCCCAGCATCCGCTCCAGCAGCCCCGGGATCCCCACCCGCTGCACCCGCTGCAGCGCGTCGACCAGCAGCCAGTCGCCGGCGAAGATCGAGGCCGCGTTGCCGTAGAGCACCCGCGCCGCGGGGGCGCCGCGCCGCAGATCCCCGACGTCGACCACGTCGTCGTGGAGCAAGGTCGCGTTGTGCACCAGCTCCACCGCCACCGCGATCTCTCGCGCTAGGGGGCCGAAGCCCGACCCGACCCGCGAGGCCAGGGCCACGCAGGTGGGGCGGAGCCGCTTGCCCCCCAGGTCCAGCAGGTGCCGCGCGCTGCGGTGCAGCGGAGTCGGGCGCGTCTCGATGGAGGCCAGATCCTCCTCGACCTGCCGCAGGTCATCCTCGAGGAAGACGCGCAGCGAGACCAGCTTGTCGGCCACCACCGCGGCCCCGCCGCCGCGGGCGCTGGCCTCCAGCCTCGCCATCATCCCCTCGCTCTGCCCTGTCATCATCTCTTCCGCCCTGTCTCTAACCTCACCTTCCGAGCCTTCGCAGAGCCCTCACCAGCGCCGCTGAGGGCCCCGGTGAACGTCGAAAAATCAGCCATCCGCGACTGGATAAACGCCTCGATCACGTGCTCCGCCAGCTGGGCCACCGACACCAGCTTCTCCAGCTTCTCTCGCTGGCCCTTCACGCCCCCTCCGCTCTCCTCCACCATCCGCTTCGCCTGCTCCAGGCGCTCCCTCACCCCCCGCGCCAGGTACCGCTCTCGCTCGCTGATCACCTTCGCGATCATCTTCCAGAGATCCACCTCCGCCTCGAAGAACTCGCGCCGCTCCCCGGGCAGCCACACCCGCTTCACCACCGCCCACCGCTGCAGCTCCGTCAGCGCCATGCTCACCGCACCCGCCGACATCTGCAGCCGCTCCCCGATGTCCCCCGCCGACAGCGGACCATCCCACAGGTACAGCACCGCCCACACGCGCCCCAGCGCCTTCCGGAACCCCCAGTACTCGATCACATCCCCCACGGCGTCTGCCGCCAGCAGCACCGCCGGGTGGGAAGGGTGGGTCATGGTCATCTCGATGGTCCCCTTGAATCTTCAGAAACTTTTGAAAGTTCAATAGATACCCTTCCGCCCCTCGTCAAGCCTTGCTGCGCCGATCAGGCCAGGCAAACGCTGGCCCGCATGGCCCTCGCGTTCACCCACCACGGCACCGGCCCGACGCTGGTGCTGCTCCACGCCTTCCCCCTCGACGGCCGCCTGTGGCAGGCCCAGATCGAGGCGTTCTCGGCCCGCTTCCGGGTGCTCATCCCGGACCTACGGGGGTTTGGCCGCTCCCGGGGGCTCGGGGCGCCGACATCGATGGACCAGATGGCCGACGACGTGGCGGCGCTGCTGGAGGCCCAGGGGGTCGAGCAGGCAGCGGTGGCGGGGCTCTCGATGGGGGGCTACGTGGCGCTGTCCCTGCTGGCACGGCACCCGGGGCGGGTCGAGCGGCTGCTGCTCTGCGACACCCGGGCCACCGCGGACAGCGCCGAGGGGCGCCAGGGCCGGGCACGGCAGCTCGCGCTCCTGCACGGCGGCGGCGGGGTCGGCGGCCTCTTCGAGCAGCTCTTGCCCAGGCTGGTGGCCCCGTCCACCGGGGACGCCACCCGGGAGCGCCTGCGCCACATCGCCCTCGACCAGACCCCCCAGGCGGTCTCCGGCGCCCTCGTGGCCCTGCGGGATCGCGCCGACCACACCGGGACCCTGCGCAACAGCCGTATCCCGGTCCTCGGCCTCGTGGGCTCCGACGACACCCTCACCCCCCCCGAGGAGACCCACGCGATGATCGACCTGACCCCCCGCGGCGTCGCCGTCGAGATCCCCGGGGCCGGTCACCTCGCTTGTATAGAAAATCCGGATGCCTTCAACCGGGAAGCGCTCGGCTGGTTGCTCGGGGAATGAGCCGGGAGGGCCCTGGCCCGGGCGCCGCGTAGTCTGCTAAGGTCGGGCCGCCTGCGACCCTCTTGCTGCGACGCAACATGAACATCGGCCTCCAGAACCTAGCCAAATCCTTCGGCGCCCGGACGCTCTTCGAGGGCGTCTCGCTCCAGCTCAACGCAGGCTCCCGGTACGGGCTGGTGGGGGCGAACGGGGCGGGCAAGACCACCCTGCTCAAGATCGTCGCGGGCGACGAGGCCGCGACCGAGGGCAGCGTCGCGATGCCGGCCCGGGCGCGGGTCGGCGTGCTGCGGCAGGACCGCTTCCTCGATGACAACCAGCGCATCCTCGACGTGGCGATGCAGGGGGATCCGACCGTGTGGTCCGCCCTCGAAGAGCAGATGGCGCTCACGGCGAGCGAGCACCCGGACGCCCAGCGCCTCGCCGACCTCGAGGACATCATCGCGGCCCACGACGGCTACACGCTGGAGGCACGCTGCAGCGCCATCCTGCGGGGTCTCGGCATCCCGGAGCCCTACACCGCGCCCCTCGGTACCCTCTCCGGGGGCTTCAAGCTCCGGGTGTTGCTGGCCCAGGTGCTGCTCGGAGGCACCGACGCCCTGCTGCTGGACGAGCCCACCAACCACCTCGATATCCTCTCGATCCGCTGGCTCGAGACCTTCCTTGAGGGGTACACGGGCTGCGCGCTGATCATCTCCCACGACCGGCGGTTCCTTGATCAGGTGGCCACCCATGTGCTCGACGTCGACTACGGCACGGTCACCCTTTACACCGGCAATTACACGGCCTTCGAGCAGGAGAAGATCGCCACGCGGGAGCGCAAGGAGGCCGAGATCGCCCGGGCCGAGAAGATCATCGCGGAGAAGCGCGCCTTCGTCGAGCGCTTCGGCGCCAAGGCCACCAAGGCCAAGCAGGCCCAGAGCCGCCTCAAGCAGATCGAGAAGATCGAGGTCGAGGAGCTGGCCGCCTCCAGCCGCCGCACCCCCAAGTTCTCCTTCGACCCCCTGCGCCCCAGCGGGCGCGATGTCCTCGAGATCGAGCAGGTCTCCAAGAGCTTCGGCAGCAAGAGCGTCCTCAAGAAGGTCTCCCTCTCGGTGCGACGCGGCGAGCGGGTCGCGGTCCTTGGCGCCAACGGCCTCGGCAAATCCACCCTGCTCAACATCGCCATGGGGCGCCTGAACGCCGACGCTGGCAAGGTCTCCTGGGGCCATGAAGTCCGCATCGGCTTCTTCGCCCAGAACCACCACGAGCTCCTCCCCAACCCCGACGTCACCCCCCTCGATTACATCTGGAACCTCATCCCCACCGAGCCCACCACCTACGTCCGCGGGCAGCTCGGTCGCGCCCTCTTCTCCGGCGCAGACGTCGAGAAAAAAGTCGGCTCCCTCTCCGGCGGCGAGGCCGCGCGCCTGATCTTCTGCCGCCTCATGGTCGAGCGCCCCAACGTCCTCGTGCTCGACGAGCCCACCAACCACCTCGACATCGAGGCCATCGAGGGCCTGGTCGCTGCCCTCCAGTCCTTCGAGGGGACGCTGCTCTTTGTCTCCCACGATCGATGGTTTGTCCGCGCCCTCGCCACCCGCATCCTCGAGGTCACCCCGGCCGGCTTCCAGGATTTCCCCGGGACTTACGACGAGTACCTCGAGCGCAGCGGCGACGATCACCTCGACGCCGACGCGGTGGTCCTCCGTGCGCGCCGCGCCGCCCGCGAGTCCGCCGCCCCCGCCCCCAGCTCCCTCGATCGCGAGGAGCAGAAGCGCCGGCGCAACCGGCAGAAGGTGCTCCCGCAGCTCCGCGACGCGGTGGTCGCCCAGATCGAGGCCGCCGAGGCGCGCCGCCAGTCCATCGAGCAAGGCTACTGCGAGCCGGGGTTCTTCGAGCGCACCGACAGCGCAACCCTCGCCGCCCTCAAGACCGAGGACGAGCAGCTCCAGCTGCAGATCGGTAACCTCATGATCGAATGGGAGCAGCTCGAGGCCGAGATCGCCGAGGGGGCTGCGGGGTCGTGACCGCGATCCAGGGCCCCCTCCGGGGCCTCGCCTGGACCCTGGGCCCCCTCGTGGCCCCCTCCCCTGCCCCTCTGCCCTCCGCCCCCTTCTCCGCCACCCTCCTCGACCCGCTGCGAGGCCCGGTGCGCCTCTCCGGGCGCCTCCACGAGGGATCGGGCCCCTTCGTTGTCCTGCTCCATGGCCTCGGAGGCCACAGGGAAAGTCCCTACATGCGGCGGGCCTCCGCCGCGCTGGCGTCCCTCGGGCTGGGGCACCTCCGCCTTGACCTGCGGGGGGCAGACCGGAGCGGAGAAGATTTCTACCACGCAGGTCTTCTGGAAGATCTGGACGCGGCCCTCCAGAGCCCGGAGCTACGCCGGCGCGGCCCCCTCGTGCTCTGGGGGTTCTCGCTGGGTGGACACCTGGCACTCCGCTACGCCGCGCACCGCCCGGAGGCGCCGCTGGCCGGGGTGATCGCCGTGTGCCCTCCCCTCGACCTGGCCACCGGCGCGGTGGCCCTCGATGGCTGGAAACGGCGACCGTTCCTTCGCTACGTGCTGGCGGGTCTCTGCGATATCTACGAGCGCGTCGCTGCGCGCCACCCGGTCCCCCTGCCCGTCCAGGAGGCCCGCCGGATCCGCAGCATCCAGGCGTGGGATGAGCGGATCATCGCGCCCCGCTTCGGGTTCAAGGGGGCCCATGATTACTACGAGCAGGTGAGCGCCGGGCCCCACCTGCATCGGCTCCGGACCGAGACCCTGGTGGTGGTCGGCGCCCAGGACCCGATGGTCCCGGGTCGCTCGGTGCTCCCCTCGCTGCGCCGCGCCGCGGCCACCGTGGACGCGCGCGTTGTCCCCGGTGGTCATGTTGGCTTCCCCCGGGGGCTCGATCTCGGGGAGCAAGGGCCCCGGGGGCTGTATGCACAGCTCGCGCGCTGGGCGCAGCGCCGGGGCGGTAACAGCGTCTGAAGGTAGGCTTCCAGCGCCTCGAGATCGGCGGGCTTCAGGTGGCTGGTACGGCCCATCTTGCCGTCGTGGCCCAGGAGCATCTCGCGCAAGGTCGCGTAGCGACCATCATGAAAGTAAGGCGCCGTCGCGCCGACGAAGCGCAGCGTGGGCGTGTCGAAGCTGGTCTCGTTGTCAGCCTTAGCCTTGCTGCCCACGTCGTGCTTGGTCCGGTCGATGAAGGCATCGTCGGTGCGGTGGCAGGTCGCGCAGGCTGAATCGGCGGACTCGAAGATTTCCTTGCCGCGGGCCACCTTGGCCATCTCGCTGCCAGGCGCCGGAGCGCGCAGGCGGGGCGTGTGCATCGCGTGAAGGAAGGAGTCGAGGGCGGCCAGCTCGTGCTCCTGCAGACCCGAGCCCCGGAGGCGCTGGAAGGTCTGGTGCAGGTGCTCCTGCACGGTGGAGCTGGAGCCATTCCAGCCAAAGGGGCCGGTCTTCTGCAGCCGTCCGGCGAGCATGGGGGTGTTCCGCGGCCCCTCGGGGGTGGACCAGGTGAGCGCGTCGTCGCGGCCGTCCGGGTGGCACGACGCGCAGGTCCTACCGTCCTGGGAGATCGCCGTGTTGCCGGCGGCGTGGAAGATCTTGCGGCCCAGCGCCAGGTCGCCCTCGGCCGCGGTCTTCGCCTTGCGAGAGAGGGCCAGGGTGACAGGACGGCGGGCGGTCGCCTGCTCGCTGAGATCAACGACCGAGAGGGCCTGATCAAACTGGGACCAGACCACCAGGCGGTGGCCAAGGCCATCGACCGCCACCCCGGTGGGGCCCGCCGGCACCGACCAGCGCCGGCGCTCGGCCCCGTGAGGGTTGGGGGCAGCGGCGTCGTACTCGACCACCGTGTCTCCACCCAGGCACGAGACGAAGAGCGATTTGCGCGAAGGGTCCACCGCGGCAGAGCGAGGCAGCAAGCACTCCCGGGTGGCCATGTGAAGCTGGCCATCCTCGGGCCTCAGCTGGAGCGAGGCCCGGATGGTCTCTCCCGAGGCCTCGTCGATGACCCCCACGCTCGCCACCTCGGAGGCCATAAAGCCATCGCCGTAGCCCCCGGAAGGCACCTCGGCGTTGCCTGGGTCAACGAGAACCTGGGGTGCAAAGATGCGGCCCTGGGGGTCGGAGCTGCGGGTGAGGGCAAAGCCCTGGCAGGCGGAGCGATTGTTCCTGGGGGATTCAGCGCGGAAGGCGTTGCCGACAGCCTTGACGAGGTTGCGACGGCGGGGCTGGGCGAGGTTGGGGTCCTGACCGGAGAGGTCGACGGTGCGAACCGGGTGCTCGGGGGTGCCGAGATCGACCGCGGAAGCGCGAGAACCGACCACGTGAGAGATGTAAGCGGTGGAGCCATCGCCGGAGACCACGACCGCGCGAGGTTCGCGAGCGAGAGGGACCTGAAAGGAGACGCGGAGGGAGTCGCCGTCGAGGGCGGAGAGGGCCTGACCCCAGCCGCTGGTCACCAGGACGAGGCGATCATCGGGGCTGGCTGCGAGGCCGATGGGTTCGGTGGGGAGCTCGACGGTGCAGAGGGAGTCGAGGGGGTTCTCGGGGTTGGCGGTGGGTTCGAGGATCTGGAGCTGGTTGCGATCACGGAGGGTGACGGCGACGCGGCCATCCTTGAGCACGAGGACCTGGGCGGGCGCCCCGGGGAGCGGGGTGAGGGCGATCTCCTTGCCGGAGGTGAGATCGACGGTGTGGAGGGTGGCGTCGTCCTCGTCCGCGACGAAGGCGAGGGTGCGATCCTGGAGCCGGGCGAGCGCGAGGGGGCGCCCCTCCCGGTTGTCATCGACGCGCACTGGCCCGACGGAGCCATGGCGCCGCGCACAGCGGGCCCCCGTCGCCTGCTGGCCCTGGACCGCGCTGGCGGTGCTCGTGGGTGCAGGGCGACCACACCCCACCAGAGACAGCCCGAGCAATGCACCCGAGCCAAGCAACCCAACCCAACCGATCCGAGAGGTGTGACGCATGCGACTTCTCCGGCTACTGTGGACGACGAGCAATTCTTCCCGCCGCTGTCCATGTTCCCACAACGACGGAGGACGTGACATCGGCTCAGGCAAAAGGGTTCCGGAGCCGCTTGCGGTGACGCGCGCGGGGGCGTACTGTGGTGGCTGTTCCGGCTGCTTGCTCGCGGGCTACCAAAGAATCCCGAACACCTAATACCCCGGGGCCTAACGTGGGTCGCGGTGTGCAGGCCCAGAATTCTTCACTGGGAAGCCTAAAACGACCAGACGGGCCCCACCTTGAAAAAGGCTCAGGGGTTCCCGGTTCCGCCCGCGAGCAAGCGGCAAGGAACATGACCAACCAGGGGGGAGCGAGCGGGGCGGGTTCGCGGTTTACAGGGGCGCGCGCGGCGGGTTAGCTTGCCCACGAGCGAGATGAGAGGGCGCATGCAACGTCTGATTTCCAGAGGGCTCGTGATCCTCGGGGCAGGGTTTCTCCTGTGGCCGGTGGTATCCTGGGCGGCGGTGGTCAAGGGTCGGGTGAACGGGGTCCAGAAGCTGGTGAACCCGGTCTGGAACGAGGCCAAGGAGCCAGGGGCCAACCGGTACACCTGGCGCGAACCGTCCCCCACGGTGCGCGCCGAGTTCCGGGCGCTCTTCCCCCACGCACCGAAAGAGGTCTGCATCGCGGCCATCGGTGGCGCGGCGGCGACCCCCCCTAGCAACCCCATGGCGCTGCGCATCGGCGGGGGACGGACCTCCCCGGTGACGCTGGTGGTGGCCCCGGGCACGGTGATCGAGTTCCAGAACCGCGATCCCTTCCCGCACCGGCCCTACCTGGTGGGGAACGCGACCTTCCAGGCCTCCGACATGAAGGGCGCGAGCAGCCGCCAGTGGAAGGTGCCGAGCCCGGGGAAGTACGAGCTCCGTGATCAGCTCGCCCCGAGCATTCGCTCCTGGATCGTGGCCGAGCCCAACGTGGCGGCGGTCGCCTACCCGGGTCGCGACGGGGTGTTCTCCTTCGCCAACCTGCCGCCGGGGGAGTACACGCTCAAGGCCTTCTTCAATGGCGAGGCGGTGGGCAAGCCGGTGCCGCTCAAGGTGGCCAGCGAGATCCCCATGGAGCTCAAGGAGCCCGTGGTCGTGGCGGAGGATGCACCGCCGCCGGGGAAGAAGTGATGATCGCTTCACGCCTCTGGTACCTCGTCCTGAGCCTGGTCATCGGGTTCCTGACGTTCCAGCTTTACGTGGCCTCCTCCCACTTCGACCGCGCCTCCCAGCGGAGCATGCGCGAGGGCCTCAACGGGGATGCGCAGGTGGTGTCGTGGTACCTGCGCGACGACGCCCGCAAGCGCTCCAGCGCGCTCATCAACTTCGCCCTTGATCCCGAGCTGGCCTCGGCTCTCGCCAAGTCGAGCGGCTCGCCGACAAAGCCCCCCGCCGACGTCCGGGACAAGGTGAAGAAGATGCTCAAGGGCGTCGACGAGAAGCTGCCCTCGGACCTGCAATTCACCGCCCTCTTTGCCGTGGACCAGTACGGCCGCGTGGTGGCCCAGCAGGGCTACGATCAGGCCGCCGGTATCGAGGATTTCGAGCTGGGCGGCTACGGTATCGTGGCCGACGCCCTCCACGGCTGGATCCGCGACGATACCTGGGTGCTCGACGGCCGCATCTACCGCGTGGTGGCCCGCCCGGTCGAGTACGACACGTCGCAGCCTCCCGCCGGGGCCATCGTGGGTGCTCGCATCGTCGACGATGTGTTCGCCCGGGAGCTCACCAAGCGCACCAACGCGGCGGTCGCCTTCTACGCGGCGAAGACCCGGGTGGCGGCGGCGTCTCCGGAGGGGTTCCCCACCGCCATGCTGGACGCTATCACCACCGACCTCGACGGCGTGGAGCAGGACAAGGACTACAAGGAAAAGGGGCGAAGCTCCACCCGCGTGCTCCGGGACAACCTCGCCGTGGTTTACTCCCTGATCCCCGGTGAATCCTGGGATCTCGGCGCCGGCTTCGCCGTGGGCCGGCAGGCCGAGCTGGTGGGGGGGCCGACGGGCTTCCTCACCGCCGGCGACGACGCCGACAAGAAGGCCGCCAAGATCCCCGTGGTGGCCGGTCTGTCGGCCCTCGCGGCGCTGGTGGGCCTGCTCTTCTCCTTCCTCGAGCACTCCAAGCCCCTTCGCACCTTCCAGAAGGAGGCCGCGCGCTTCGCCAAGGGCGACGTCGACCAGCTCGCCCCCAGCAAGTTCTTCAGCACGTTCCGCAAGATCGCCAGCGACATCAACGACGGCATCGAGAAGGCCGTGGCCAAGGGCGGCGGCTCGCGCAAGGCCGCTGACCTCGAGCAGGTCCTGGGCCCCATCCCCGCCCAGCCTGCCATGAGCGCGTTCTCGTTCCCTGGCGAGGCTCCCCCCCCGGAGGCCTCGAGCGCCACCTTCAAGCCCGAGCTCTCCACCTCGTTCAGCCTGCCCCAGCCCTCCTCGGGCAAGGGCCCTCCGCCCCCCCGGAACGCCCGCGCCGAGGCCTCCGGCTCCCGGCCTGTCGCCCCCCCGCCCGCCTCGACGCCCGAGGCCAGCGATGACGATGACACCTCCGAGTGGCCCCAGGTCTTCGAAGATTTCCTCCGGCTCAAGCGCGAGAACGGCGAGTCCACCGAGGGGCTCACCTTCGAGAAATTCCAGAAGACCCTCCGCAAGAACCGCGAGGCGCTCATCCAG
>JALOQB010000016.1 GCA_025453595.1 Polyangiaceae bacterium | reverse complement strand
GCGATCGCCGTGGCCCAGGAAGATCCGCAGATCCGGCTCGCAGCCATCGTGGCCCGGGGCTCCGAGCGCAGCCTTGCGCTGGCGGCGCGGTGCGGTGTGCCGCTGGTGCACGCCGTCGAGGAAATCCCACCGGAGGTCTCGCCGCGGGTGGCCGTGGTGGCGGTCGACGAGCAGGTGACCCCCGCCGTCGCACGCGCTCTGCTGGCGCGCGGGTGTCACGTTCTCTGCGCACACCCGGTGGCTCGAACGGCTTCCGAGGTGCGGGAGCTGGCCAGCGCCGCAGCACAGCACGGGCGCCTGATCGCCACTGACTACACGCTGCCCCTCGCCGCGGGCGCACGGGTAGCGAGCGATGCCCTCGCAGAAGAGGGCCCGCTGCTGCGTGTCGCTATCGAGCACCCGGGGCGCCTCTTGCCCATGGCGCTTCACCTGGCGTGTTTCTTTGCAGGGCCGGTGCTGGGGGTTCACGCCTCGCGTGTGGTTCCCCCCTCGCTCCAGGGCCAGGCCAGAACCTCCCCCGGGGCGTTCTCCCCGAGCTTGCTGCTGGAGCACGAGAGCGGGGTCATCTCCTCGCTGCTCGGGGTCCCTCATGCGCAGGCCTCGGAGGCTTTTCGCTGCACGCTCAGCGGGGCCCGGGGCCGGCTCGACGTCGATTTGCCAGGCGGTGAGGTGAGGCGAGTCAGTCTGGGGTCCTCGGGGCAGAGCCGAACGCAGGTGCTGCATCAAGGCGGCGCCGACGAGGACCCGTTCGGCGCGCTCATGCGGTCGATGACGCGAGCCTTTCTGGCGGCGGCTCGCTCTGGAGCGCCTGCGCCGTGTCCGCTTTCGGACGAGGCCAAGGTCCGCGCCATCTGGAACGCGATCCCCGTCGCCCTCCGCAGCCGAGCCCGAGCCACCGTGGATTCTTCGCGATGAACCGCAAGCTCTACGCGCTCCACCGGTGGGTCTCGTTGCTGGCCTTGCTCCAGCTCCTGGCGTGGTCGATCTCGGGTCTCTTCTTCGCGATCGTGCCCGAGGCACGCGTCAAGGGCTCCCCCGCCAGCAAGGCCCACTCGGCCCCCCTTGCAGGCCCACTCGCCGGGTGGACCGAGGTGATGCAGACCGCCACGGCAGCGCTGGGACAGCCCCCCGAGAGAATCGATCTGGTCGGCACCCCGACGGGGCCCGTGTTTCTCGCTCGCGCAGGGAAAAGCGCTGTCCGCCTGGAGGCTCGAACAGGAGCCCTGTCGCCGATCGAGCAGGAAGAGGCAGGCCGCATCGCGCAGCGGGACCAGCCAGGAACCCCGGCGATCGGTGCGATCCGCAAGATCGACAAGGACACCCCGCTGGAATACCGCGGACGTCCGGCCCCGGTGTGGCTCGTTGAGCTGGCCGATCGAGACGACACCCACGTCTACGTGGACGCGCGAACCGGCGAGGTCACAGCCCGACGCAACGCGACCTGGCGCGTCTACGATTTCCTCTGGAGCCTGCACATCATGGACTACCGCGAGCGCGAGGATTTCAGGCACCCTCTGCTCGTCATCGCGGCCGTGCTGGCGGTGACCACGGCGGCCACGGGCTCCGTGCTCTGGCTCCTGCGCTTTTCGCGGTGGAAGACCAGGCGCCAACCGTAGCCCGATCAGGAACGGCTCACCCCCCTCCAAGAACCAGGAGAAATGCGACAAGTTCCTTGTTGTGACCGCCTCCAAACCCAGCCACTGCCGGGTCGCGTTCTCCCGCAGTTCGCGGGCCCATCAGATCTTGCACCTTGGCCTGGCCGTAGTGCTTCATGACGTCCTCGAGCGAAGCAAATGTGCCGCCATGGCCCCACGGCCCCGAGCGACTGATGCCCCGGAGCGAAGGAGTCTTGATCTGCCCGAGCAGCTCGTCGCCCTTGGTCAGCGTCGCGAGGATAGCTCCCACCTTCGGATCGTCGCTGTAAGGTCCGTCGGCGCGGAAGGGGCTACCAAGAAGCTTGTCGATGCCATCGATGCGTCCACGGTCTCCAGGGCCGCTCGGGGAACTGGATGGCATCAAGATGTTGTGGAAGGCCCCGTCCGACATCGCAGGACCGGAGTGGCAACTCACGCAGCCGCTGGCCAGAAATCCCTTGAGCCCCTCGCGCTCCAGCGGGGTCAGAGCCTCGAAGTTCCCCGCGGCATAGTCCTCCAGCCTGGTCTTGGGCGGGCGGAGCGTGCGTTCGAAGGCCTCGATGGCCTTGCCCATGTTGACGAAAACGCGCGTGACAGCCTCCTGATCGTCCTTGGTCATGGCGTCGAAGGCCGCTTCGCCCGGCTTGCCATTGGCGGGAAAGCGCTCGGAGTCTTCCAGCGGAGGGAGTGCCCCGAAGATCGCCTCGTAGGGGGCCGCGTAGGCGCTCTTGATGCGGTGGGCAACATGCAGGCGGCTGCCGGCCGTTTCTACCGGATTCTCCGGGGGGCCCAGGGCTTGCGACCAGAGCGAATCGGTGCGGCCATCCCAGAAAAACCAGCGGTTCCAGGCGGCGGTGTCGATGGCAGGCGTGTTCAAGCTGCCCACGCTCACCCCCTTGGCCGTGGGGAGCCCGTCGCTGAACCCCTTGTCCTTGCGGTGGCACGTCGCGCAAGAGATCCCGGCCGCCCCGGATAGCTCGAGGTCCTCGAAGAGCAGTGCGCCAAGCGCCGCGGCGTCGGCGCGATCGGCATAGGCGTTGGAGGGGCTCGGCGGGGGGATCAGCGGCGCAACCATGTCCTGGACGAGCTCCCACTCGAACTCGTCGAACAGAGCATCGACATCAGGCTTCTCTTCGCTGAAATCAGGGACAACAACAGCCCCTCCGACCTCTTCCAGCGAGGAAGCGACCTGCTCGACAAAGAACCGATCCGAGGGGGCTCCGAGCACATTGGAAATGCGAAGCGTTCGCCGATCGACCAGGAAGATCGTCGGCACCACCTTGGCCCGGCGGACCAGCGAGGAGGCGGTGCCATCCGAAGAGCGCGTCAGCAAGCCAGGGAGCGTGGCGTGAGCCTGTTGCCAGGCGCGAAGATCGGCCTCGGTCGGGTGGGCATTGTCGGGCCCCGCGTAGAGGACGGTCACGACATCGATCTGTTCCTTCGGGAACGGCAGGAGCAACGGCGCGACGCGATCGGCCCGCTTGCCGCACTGCTTGCACCAGGCAGGCTCCACCCGCACCACGAGGAGCCCGGGCCGTTCGCAGGCTGCCCGAAAAGCATGGAGCGAGGAGGGGGCCTCGCCCTCGTCGGCCATCTTCTGGATGGGCAGGTCTGGCAGCCTTGTGTCGAGGTCATCCCCCTCCGGCCCGCTCCAGAGCGCGCACGGGTCGGGCAACCCGGCCGCGCCAGCAGAGCCCGACACTCCGGATACCCCAGCCCCCCCAGCGACCGGAGCCCCAGCGCCGCCAGGCGCCGTGGCGGCTTCCTGCGGAGCTTCGCAGGCGTTGAGCCCGGCGACGACCCCCAGCAAGCTCCCCCCGAGCAGCAGACACCTCTTGAGCGCCATCACGGGGCCCCCTTGACGACAAGCCGCTGCTCGCGATCGACCGGCGTGGTTCGGTCCACGTAGAGGAGGCCATCGCAACCGAGCGCGACAGCGAACGGGACTAGGTTCTTCTTGGCAGGCCCCTTGGTCACCTGGCCGAGCAGATCGAAGGAGCTGCCGTGGCAGCCGCACTTCACTCCCTCCTCGGAGATCAGCTCCGGCAGGGCGAGCGTGCAGCCCATGTGCGGGCAGACAGCGCTCAGCGCATAGATCCCTCCACAATCGCGGCCCACCAGCAGGCTCTCCAAAAACTGCTCTGCCTGGAACGGGTGCAGCCCCAGGCTGAAAAAATCCTGAACAGGACCCACCTGAAGCCCAGGCGGGGCACCCTGGCATGGCGGGGGCTCTGCCGAAGCCTCGCAGGGAGGGGCATCGTGCTCAGGGGCATCCGCTTCTTCCGGTCCATCTCCGCCGTCTCCGTCGGCCGCCGCGGCATCGCCGGGGGTGGCCTCCTCGGCCATGCTGGCATCGAGGACTTCGCCGTCGGGAGCAGCATCGGGAGTCCCTCCCGAGCCCGCCGCACCCAGGGACCCATCCGGGCGGTCTGTGGGTGTCTCCGGGAGGTCGGAGGTCGCGGAAGAACAGGCTGTCCCCCCGAGAAGGCAACCACCCAGGCCCCCGGCAAAGGCCGTCAACAAAGAGCGTCGAGGATGCATGCGAGCCATCATGCGAACTCCATGCCCGGTGGCTCGCACCTCGCATGAAGAGGCATTGTTCGGGGGGCAGCCACGCCGGCTGTAACCGTTGCGGTCACACGAGCACACGGGGTCTCACCGCGCTCCCGTGCCCTCGCCCCCAGCGAGGTGCCCTTGCTGGAGACGGCCCTTCGCGGCCCCTGTTCAGTGAGGGTGGGGGCTGTTGTTCTTGGACGACGATCGATCCTGCTCCTCTGCCCACGCCACGAGGAGCTGCCGTTCTTGCTCTTCCAGTGCTGGCCCGCCAGGCGGCATGGTGGCCTTGCTGCCCACCCCCAGGACCCGGCGCATCGTCTTGCCCAGCGTGCCTGCGTGGTGCCCGACGAGAACACCATCGACCAGCTTGAGGTGCTTGCCGGCCTTCGCGTTGGCGCCCGCCGTGTGGCAGGACGCGCATCGTTGATCGAACACCGCGCGGGCCTGCTCGGTAGGAGTCTTCTCGGCCGGGGCCGGAGCAGACGCAGAAGGCGCCGCCGGGGTGGCAGCAGGAAGCTCGGCCACCGGGAGAGGCCGGGCAGGAGAGGAGGAATTTGCCGGGGGTGAGATCGACGGAGCAGCAGGCCCAGGGGGAGGAGCGCTCGGCGCGGAGGCGCAGGCAGCGATCCCGAGCCACGCCAGCCCGATGGGGAGGGAGAGCTTTCTCATGGCGCCCTCCCAAGCAGACACCGTGCCTGCACGGTCATGGCTGGCATCTAGAGGCGCCCTTGAGCGTGCCGTGTCCCCGAGAGTCAGCCGGCCCGAAGCCGACTCCTGTCTGTGGTCTCCAGGGTCACTGTGCCACGATCTTGCTTTTGTACATGCCCATGCCGCACTGGAACGCCAGCTCTTTGCCACCGGGCAGAGCAGGCAGGTCCACTTGCACGTCCTTGTTGAGCGGCAGATCACGCTCGATCTTCAGATCTGGGAACACCACGCTGGTCGCGCAGGTCGAGTCGCTGGTTCGGCGAAACAGAAGGTTCACCGGTTGATTGGCGGGGATCTGGACACGCGGAGGCTGGAACCCCTGGTCATTCGCCTCCACTCGCACGAGCGCCCCCGAGGCTGGAGTCGTGGGGGGTGAGGACTGTTCCTTCTTGGCGGGGTCGCAGGCCGCGGGCGCCGCCAGCATCAGCAAGAGGGCCAGGCGCGCGGGGGTAGGGTGTTCAATGGGCATGGCTGTCCTTGCAGGCCGCCAGGCACTCGGCCTTCTTCGCCTCGCACTGCTCGTTGGTCGTCCTGGGGTTGTGCCCCATCAGGTGGCAGTCGCGCGGCAACCCGCCGTGTTCGTCGTGGCTATGGCAGATCTTGGCGATCTCGTCGCACACCGGACGAGCAGGTGCCGCCGTGGATGTGGGCTGCGCCTCGCTGGAGGCAGGGGAAGAAGCGCAGCCCGACAGCCAGAAGGCCGTGAGCACAGCACAGAACAAGGAGCGATGCATGCCTCGCGACACAAGCATGCCGTGTGCCTGTTCGTGAGTTTTCTGGATTTTCGCGGAGAAGCCCCGTGAACCGCGGTAGGTCATCGTGCGGGGTCAGTGACCGGGAGGGTCACTGCCCGGGGAGGTTAGGCTCCGACCTGGCGGTTTCAGCAGCCTGACGCAAGGGTGCTACGCTTTCACATTTCCGTGGCACATGCGTTGCTTGCCTCTCTTGACGATGCTCCTTCTTGTTCGCCCCTTGCCGGTCCTCTTGGTGCTCCTGGCTGGGGTGGGGTGGGTGTGCCCGGCCCACGCGGACGACCAGCGCAGCGCACCGCCCCCCGAAAACGCACCTCTGCCGGCGAACTCACCCCCGGCACCGCCCCCCCACGAGCATCCAGCAAACGAGGTGATCGTGCGGGCCGACAAGCAGGCGAGCGAGGCGTCATCGCGCGTCAACGTGACCCGGCGCGATCTGGAGCTTCGACCGAGGTTGCGGCCCGGGGACATCCTCGAAGCAACCCCTGGTCTTTTTGCGGTCCAGCATGCGGGAGGGGGCAAGGCAAACCAGTATTTTCTTCGCGGGTTCGACGCCGATCATGGTACCGACATCGGCTTCTTTGTCGATGGTGTGCCCATCAACATGGTCAGCCACGGGCACGGCCAGGGGTACACCGACTTTCACTTCCTGATCCCCGAGCTGGTCGTCTCGCTCGACGCGTACAAGGGCCCTTACTACGCCCACCTCGGAGACTTCTCCACCGCTGGCGCGGTCAACCTGCGTCTGGCCGAGTCCTTCGAAGAGAGCTACGCGAGCCTCCAGTACGGTCAGTTCGGCATCCGGCGCGGTCTCGTCGTCGCCTCGCCGCGCCTTGGCGAGAACTGGCGCGCGGTGGCTGCCGCAGAGGTCTTCGACGACGACGGCCCCTTCAAGAACCCGGAGCGCCTCAACCGCTACAACATCTACCTGCGGGCGACCCGCGACCTCGACGCTGGGAGCAAGGTGTCGTTCACCTGGATGTCCTACGGCTCGAAGTGGCGGGGTTCTGGCCAGATCCCGGCTCGTGCCGTGTGCGGCGAGGGAGAGCCGGGCTCACCCCCGCCCAGCGCTCACGGGCAGCCTTGCCTCGATCACTTCGGCTTCGTCGACCCGACCGAGGGGGGCGCCACGCAGCGCCACCTGGCATCGCTCAGCTACTCGGCGGTGTCTCGCGACGCGGAGCTGTCGGCGATGTTCTACGCCGTGAGCTACCGCTTCAACCTGTACTCCAACTTCACCTTCTTCGCCCGCGACCCGGCCAACGGCGACGAGATCGAGCAGTCCGACAACCGCACGATTCTGGGCGGAGACTTCCGCCTGCGGCGTCACCTGCACGTCGGGCGCGCTCGGTTCACCACGACGCTGGGAGCGCAGGTCCGACGCGATGACATCGACAACGCTCTCTTCTACGATCGCGCTCAGGAGCGCCTGCAACCGGTCATCAACGCACGCGTCTCCGAGAGCCAGATTGGCGTCTACGTCGAGGAGGACGTGCGCCTCACCGACAGCCTTCGCTTCCTCGCCGGGCTCCGTGGTCAGCGCATCGACGTCGGGGTCGAGGATCGCAACGAGAACCTCGCCACCCTCGGAACGCGAACGAGCGGGACCCAGGGGGCAAACCGCCTGCTCCCGAAGTTGCTCTGGATCGTGACCCCGACCTCCGGTCTGGACCTGTTTGCCGGCTACGGGCACGGCTTCCACAGCAACGACGCCCGAGGGGCTGTTCTCTCGAAGGACGCGGTGCGGCTCATCACCCCGGCGGTGGGCTACGAGCTGGGGCTTCGTATCTCTCCCCTCAAGGATCTCCAGCTCAACGCGGCCTTGTTCCTGCTCGACCTCGACTCGGAGCTGGTGTGGCTTGGTGACGAGGGGACGACCGAGGCGTCCGAGCGCACTCGCCGCTACGGCGTCGAGGTGGGGGCGCGCTACCGGATCGCCAACTGGCTCTACGCCGATGTGGATGCGACCTTCACGCGCGCTCGCTTCCGGGCCAACGCAGGCAACGGCAACGCCGTAGCGCTCGCCCCGACGCGCACGTTGACCGGCGGCATCGGAGCCCGCCCTACCTTCGGCGACTGGACCCCTTTTGGAGCGCTGCGGATCAAATCCCTGGCCGATCGACCAGCCATCGAGGACGAATCGCTCACCGCGCAGGGATTCACCATCGTGGACGCCAATGCAGGCGTCCGCTACCGGAGCGTCGAGGCGGGCCTCGACGTGCAGAATGTCTTCGATGTCCGGTGGCGCGAGGTGAACTTCGCCAGCACGACGCGGCTCTCCTACGAACCCGCACCGGTCACCGGCATCCACTACTCGCCCGGTTGGCCCCGGACCGTGATCGCGCGGGCCACGCTGTACTGGCCCTGAACTCGCCTACTTGTGACCCCACGGGTCACTCGAATCGAGCGAGCCTCACCGAAAGCCAGAATTTCCAGGGACCGCAAGGCGTTCGTGACCGCCAGGGTCACTCGCCAGAGGCTGCGTTGTCGCAGGAACAGGGCCGAGCCTGGAATGGCACGGTAGCTGCTCGTCCTCCTGGCCTCTTCGCGTGAAAGCCATGGCCTGTTCTCGTTGCACCTCTCCCGCATCCAGCTGCTTGCACCCAGGCTGGTATGCGCTGGCCCTCCTGCTCGCGCTGGGGGTGGCCTGTGCCTCCGGAGAGCTTCCCGCCCGCACCGCCGCTGACCCCGCCAACCCCTCGGCCCCTGAAGGAGCCCCCGCCCCGGAGGCCACTGCCACCACCGCTGGTTCTGGCGCCGCCTCTGCCCCCGACCCCCACGCCCACCACGGACACACCATGCCCGCTCCCCCCTCCGCCTCGGCCTCCTCGTCGGTCGGCCACCAACATCAGGGGCACTGATGGGCATGATGCGAGGAGTCCTCGCCCTCTCAGCACTGCTCCTGGCGCCCCTGGCCACGGGCTGCGCCTCGACCTCGGCCGCGCCTGCGTTCCGCGAGGTTGGCCGCGAGGTCGAGGGGCGCACGGGCAAGAAGCTCTCGTGGATCACGGGTAGCGACGAGGACGAGCAGGTTCGCAAGGCCGTCCGCGAGCTGCTCTCGCGCGAGCTGTCGGTGGACGGCGCCGTCCAGGTGGCGTTGCTCAACAACCGCCACCTGCAGGCGATGTACGAAGAGCTGGGGGTCGCGCAGGCCGACCTGGTGCAGGCCGGGTTGCTGAAGAACCCGGTCCTGAGCGGCGGGGCACACTGGCCCCTCGACAAGGGCGGAGGCTCGACCTTCGAGCTGAACCTGGTCCAGGATTTTCTCTCGCTGTTCACCCTCGGCGCGCGCAAGCGCATCGCAAGAACCCAGCTTGAGGGGGCCAAGCTGCGCGTGGGTAACGCCGTGCTCCAGGTCGCCTACGAGACCAAGGTGGCCTTCTACGGAGTGCAGGCGGCCCAGCAGATGCTGGCCATGCGCAAGGTCATCGTCGAAGCGGCCGCGGCGGGGGTCGAGCTGGCCCAGAAGCAGCACAAGGCCGAGACCATCAACGACCTGACCCTGGCCAACGAACAGTCGCTTTTTGCCCAGATCCAGCTCGACGTGCGGCGCGCCGAGGCCGACCTGGCTGCGGCTCGCGAGCGGCTCAACCGCGCCATGGGGGCGTGGGGGCCCGACACCGGCTGGCGGGCCTCGCCCAAGCTCCCGGAGGTGGCCGCCGAGGAGCCTTCCTTCGAGCGTTTGGAGTCCTTCGCCGTGGAGCACAGGCTCGACCTGGGGGCCGCCCGCAAGGATGTCGAGGTCGTCTCGTACGGGCTCGCGCTGGCCAAGAATGTCCGCTGGATCGGCGGCCTGGATGCTGGCTTGACCATCCATCGAGAGACGGAAGGAGTGCGGCTGATCGGCCCGAGTGTGAGCCTCCAGATCCCGCTGTTCGACCAGGGGCAAGCGGTGATCGCGCGCCTCGAAGCGCAGCTCCGCGAGGCCAAGGCCCGCGAATATGCGATGGCGGTCGAGATCCGCTCCGAGGTGCGCGAGTTGAGGGCGCGGCTCGGGGCGGCCCGGGGCATCGTCGAGGCCTACCAGCGATCCATCGTGCCGCTGCGAGAGCGGATCGTGGCGCTGTCGCAGCAGCAGTACGACGCCATGCTGCTGGGGGTCTTCCAGCTCCTGTCGGCCAAGCAGGCCGAGATCAGCGCCTATCGCGAACTGATCGAGTCAGTGCGCGACTACTGGACCCTGCGCGCCGAGCTGGAGTGGCGAGCCGGCGGGGCGCTGCCGGACGCCCCCAAGAACAACGAGGAGCACCACCATGATCACCCGTAGAGCCGCAATCGCAGGGGCAGCCATCACGGGCGGGCTCGCCGCCCTGCTCCGGGGCAAGAAGGCTGGCGCGCAAGAGAAGCCGGGGGGGCCCGAGGACAAGCTCCCCTACATCCCCGTCATCACCCCCAACGGCAAGGCGCTGCCGTGGACGATGAAGGACGGGGTGAAGGAGTTTCGGCTGGTGGCCGAACCCGTCAAGCACGAGGTCGCCGCGGGCATGACCATCAACGCCTGGGGCTACAACGGCTCGACGCCGGGCCCCACCATCGAGGCGGTCGAGGGCGATCGGGTGCGGTTCTTCGTCAAGAACAAGCTGCCCGAGCGGACCAGCGTCCACTGGCACGGGCTGTTCCTCCCCAACGGGATGGACGGCGTGGCGGGCCTGAACCAGCCCCACATCGAGCCCGGCGAGACGTACGTCTACGAGTTCACGCTACGGCAAAACGGCGTGTTCATGTACCACCCGCACTCCGACGAGATGGTGCAGATGGCCATGGGCATGATGGGCTTCTTCGTCGTCCACCCGAAGACCCCGGAGACGCCTCGAGTTGATCGACACTTTTTGATCCTGCTGCACGAGTGGTTCGTGGCCCCCGGCACGGCCACTCCCAACGCGGCCATCATGACCGACTTCAACCTCTTCACCTTCAACAGCCGCGCCTGGCCTGGCACGGCGCCCCTGGTCGTGAAGACCGGCGAGCGTGTGCGCGTCTCGCTCGGCAACCTGAGCATGGACAGCCACCCCATCCACCTGCACGGCTACCGCTTCTGGCACGCGGCGACCGACGGAGGCACCATCCCCCGCTCGGCGCGTGTCCCGATGACCACCATCAACGTGCCCACGGGCTCGACACAGACGGTCGAGTGGGTGGCCGACGTCCCCGGAGACTGGGCGTTTCATTGCCACAAGTCGCACCACACGATGAACGCCATGAGCCACGATGTCCCCAACATGATGGGGGTCAAGCAGAAGGGCACCGAGGAGAAGGTGCGCGCGGTGCTGCCGGGCTACATGGCCATGGGCGAGAACGGCATGGGGGGCATGATGGACATGGGGCGCCCGAAGAACACCTTGCCCATGATGACCGGCAAAGGACCCTTCGGGGATGTCGAGATGGGCGGCATGTTCACCGTGCTCAAGGTACGCGACGGACTCACCAGCTACGACGATCCAGGCTGGTACAAGCACCCCGAGGGCACCGTGGCCCGAAAGGTGAAAGACGGCTGAAACGAGGCGCAGGGTTCGTTCGTAGAGAGAAAGATGGAGATGCACATGAGCAAGAGGTTTCTTCTGGCAGGCGTAGTGGCCCTGATGGCCTTCATCGGGTGTTCGAATTCCGAGCATGACGGGAGCAGCACCGACCCGCATGCCGTCCACAGCGCTGGCTCTTCTGGCGCGGCCGGGGCGGCCGGGGCAGGCGCCGGAGGGGCGACCGGGGGCAGCGGCGCGGCTGGCGTGGGGAGTGCGGGTGCCGGGGGCTCGGGGAACGCGTCTGCGGCGCTCCAGGCCCCACAGATCGACATGGTCATGCCCATGCAGGGCGCGCTCCACGTCATGTGGATCAACAAGCAGGCCGACTGCGACACCATCGAGGGCGAGCGCAAGACCGACACCGACCCTTACGCGATGGTCTTCACCGTGCCAGGCGAAGCCGACAACAAGCACGACACGTCCGCCATGATGGACATGACGTACACCTACCGGCTGCGCTGCAAGAAGGGTGACGCCTACTCGGACTATTCCAACGAAAAATCTCTCAACCCCAAGCAATGATGCCCGCCAAACCGTCTTTCCTCTTGCATCTGTCCGGGATCGCGCTGCTAGCGCTGCTGGCTGGCGCCTGCAGCACGAGCGACGAGCCTGCTCCGGAGGCCGCCAGCACTCCTCCCGCGAAGACCTCGCTCGACGACGGGACCGCCCTGCTGCCCGTGCAGGACGAGGACCCGAGCCCCGACGCCTTCTCGCTCTCGCTCGAAGCTCGCGAGAGTGAGGTGACCTACGGGGCCTCTCCCCCCACCAAGGTCTGGACCTACAACGGCACGGTCCCTGGGCCTCTGATCGAGGCCAAGGTGGGCGACCGGCTCACGGTCAAGTTCACCAACAAGCTGCCCGAGCCCACCACCATCCACTGGCACGGCATCCGGTTGCCGGCGGCCATGGACGGCACCCTGGCCATGCAGCAGCCCATCGAGCCGGGGGCAAGCTTCACCTACGAGTTCACCCTGAAGGACGCCGGGCTCTTCTGGTTTCACCCTCACATGCGCTCGGACATCCAGGTCCAGAAGGGGCTTTACGGCACGATCCGGGTGCGGGGCCAGGCCGAGCCCGAGGCCGACGACGAACGAGTCCTTGTGCTCGACGACGTGCGGCTCAAGGCCGACGGGTCGCTGGCCGAGTACCTCGACGACGAGGCTCGGATGATGGGGCGCGAAGGCAACACCATCCTGGTCAACGGTAAACAGACACCGACGCTCCGGTTCCGCCCCGGTGCCCTGGTGCGGCTGCGGCTGGTCAACACCGCCAACGGCCGGTTTTTCAACCTGAAGCTGGCCGGGGCAAGCTTCCGCGTCATCGGCACCGACGGGGGGCTGATCCCTGGCCCCCACGACGCCGAGCAGGTGCTCATGTCCCCAGGGGAACGCTACGATCTGCTCGTGCGGATGCCTGCCTCACCCGGCACGCTCGAGCTGACCAGCGAGCCCTACGAGCGAGGCCACGATTCAGGCAAGAACCCGCCGCTCAAGGTCGCCACCTTCTCGGTCGAGCAAGAACCCGTGGGCCGCACGTTGCCCCTGCCCGCGGCGGGCCCGGCGCCCGAGCGCCTCCCCGATGGGCCGGCTGATTTCTCGCTCAATCTCGACGAAAAAGTCATGCCCGACGGGGTCGTCTTCACCATCAACGACGCGGTCTTCCCCGACGTGCCCTCGCTCATGGCCCCCCTCGGCAGCACGCGCGTCTTCGAGGTGAACAACAAGAGCGAGATGGACCACCCCTTCCACCTCCACGGCTTCTTCTTCCAGATCCTCGCCCGGAACGGGCAGCCCGAGCCGGCCGACGCCCTGCTCAACAAAGACACGATCATCGTCCCGATGAAGAGCTCGCTGAAGCTGGTCGCCCGCTTCGATGAGCCTGGCATGTGGATGTACCACTGCCACATCCTCGAACACGCCGAGCACGGCATGATGGGCGAAATCCATGTGGAGTGAGCCATGACATCGAGACTTTTCTTCGCCATCGTCGTCGCTGGAGCCTCGCTCGCCGCGTGCGCCGAGCAGGCCGTCGACACCAGCAGCACCCAGTCCTCCGCCGGGGGCAGCGCCGGCGCCAGCCAGTCCGCCGGGAGCGCCGGGGACTCAGGAAGCGCAGGGCAGCAAGGCAGCGGAGCAGGCAGAGCTGGGCAAGGCGGCGATAGCGGAAGCGCAGGGCAAGGAGGCGCTTCCGGCGAGGGAGGCGCGGCAGGCGAGGGAGGCGCGGCGGGCGAGGGAGGCGAGGCCGCTGGCGCTGCCGGAACGGGCGAATCCGGAGGAACCGCAGGAAACGGGGATGCCGGCGCCGGAGCACAGAGCAACGGAGGCCAGGCTGGCGCCAGCGAAACTGCTGGAGCGGCAGGGGCCATGGCAGGGGCCGCTGGAGAGACCGGCGAGGCTGGCGCCGCTGGCGCCGCGCAGGCCGGGGCCGGGGGCAAAGGGCACGGCAGCGGTGGCTGGCAGCCCACCAAGTGACCATGGCCATCTCCGAGCACGGACGCTGGGGAGGGCGGTTGACGAGCCGACCCTTGCCCGCCACAGATGCCTCGATCGAGGCGCTGGCCGACGAAGAGCGCGGCGAGCTGGTGGACATCTGGCAAGCGCGAGCAGCGTCCGAGCTGCGCGTGGCCACCTCGTTCGAGGTCATCGCGGCAGACCTGCGCGTGCTGCGCGCTGACCCGCTGCTGGTCGCGCTGGCGGAGCGTGGCATCGACGACGAGCACCGCCACCACCAGCTCTGCCTGCTGGTCGCCTCGCGCCTCAAGGGGGCTGAGGTCGAGCCACCCGAGCCGCTGCTGCATGCCGTTCCCCAGCACCCGGGGGCTCCCGAACGGCTCTTGCCGTCGCTGCATGTCCTGGGGCATTGCGTGATGAACGAGACCTTCGCCAGCGCGTTTCTGGAAGCCTCGCTCGCCGCCGCTCAGGGCCCGGTGACGCAGGCTGCCGTACGCGAGCTGCTCTCCGACGAGATCGACCACGCCCGCATCGGCTGGGCGTACCTTGCCTCGGCCACCGCGCAGCTCCGGAGCGAGCTGCAACCGTGGCTGCTCGACGTGGCCCAGGCCAACCTGCGGATGTGGCGGCAGACGCCCCGCGCCTACCCGACGAATCCGCGCGTCGTTGAGCAGGGCGCCCCCTCGGCCCTGCTGGTCGAGCAGGCGCTCGGGGCCGGGCTCCGCGATCTCATCGTGCCGGGCCTCGAACACCTCGGCTTCGATGTATCCGGGCTTCACGCCTGGCTCGATGCGGGGGCCCCGACCTGAGAGCCCGAGCACCGGGGAGAACCACCAGACGAACAGGGAGGAACCAATGGCCGACGACAGACTCCAGGCTCTGGCAGCGCAGCGAGACAGGTTCCTCTCCTTCCTGCTCGGGCGCGTCCGCGAGCCAGCCCTCGCCGAGGATCTGCTCCAGGAGGCCTTCGCGCGCGCCGTGCTTCACCTCCACGAGGTTCGCGCAGAAACCTCCGCAGAGGCCTGGTTCTTCCGCCTGCTTCGCAACACCATCATCGACCACTGGCGACGCACCCAGGCCCACGCCAGGCTCGCCGAGGAGCTGGCGCGCGAAGCCGAGACGACCGCCGACACCTCGATGCCCAGCGTCGAGCGCGTCTGCCAGTGCGCCCACAGGCTGCTCGGGGAGCTGAAGCCGGAGTACAGCGAGGTGCTGGAGCAGGTTGAGCTGGGGGGCGTTCCGGTCAAGGAGTTCGCCTCTGCGGTGGGGATCTCTGCCTCCAACGCAGGCGTGCGGGTCCACCGCGCCCGCGAGGCGCTGCGGCGCAGGGTGGAGGTGGCGTGCGGCGACTGCTCGGACGACGGGTGCCGCGATTGCACTTGCGGGGCGTGACCGCGGCGGTCAGTGCGCGTGAGGCTTGCCTCCTGCACCGGTGGATTCGATCACGAAATCGACGCGCAAGGGTTGCCCCTCGGGGCGAAACTCGGCCCAGAGCTTGTAGAGCCCCGGCGCCGGGAAGGCCGTGTGAAAGGACACCTTGCCGGGCTCTCCGGCCCCGAGCGGGTGGCTGTGGAGCAGCTTGCTCGCGCCCGGATCCACCAGGACCAGGTGCCCCAGGGCGCCCAGGTAAGGCTGGAGATCGACCACCGGCTTGCCTCCCCTGGTCAACGAGAAGGTGAGGACCGATTCCTCTCCGTTGACCTTCTGGTCGAGCTTGACCTCGAAGGCGCCGAATCGCCTGGCGTGGGCCAGGTCATCGGGCTTCAACTGGGGCTCCTTCATCGTGCTCACCCCGGGGACCGTCAGGCGCGCCGAGGACACCACCTGGGGGCCCCCCTCCGGCGTGTAATCGCCGAAGAGCACGTAGTCACCAGGCCGCGGGAAGGAGAAGGCCAGGGTCTGCAACCCTCCTGGCTGCTGCTGCGGGTGCTCGTGGGCAAAGAAGGCCAGATCCCGCGAGAGAATCAGGAAATGCAGTTTCTTCTCATGCACCACCTGGAGCCTCTCAACGGGCCTTCCGCTGCCGTCCTGGAGGCGGATGTTCAGGGTGCCCGTGGCCCCCGCGGTCACGGCACCATCGGGCTCGACCCGCATCGTGTACCCCTGCACCGCCGCAGAAGCGGAGGGCATCGTGTGGCCTGCGTGGGCATCCCCGTGGGCTGCGTGTGGGTCGGCGCTTGTTGGGGCGACATGGCCGACGTGGGGGGCCTGGCTGCTCGCGGAGTTGCCGTGGTCCGCGTGGGGGTCAGGAGCCGATGAATTGGTCTTGCAAGCCAGCAAAAGCGCCGGGAAAACCGCGGCAAGAAACATCGAGAACAACCTCATGGCGGGCCTCACGATGCAGTTCCCGTGCCGACCATCCGGTACCCGCTCCGCTGGATGGCCTGGGCCACCCCTTCGAGCTGGCGCGCCGGTTCGTGCTCGACCGTGACGCGGCCGCTTGCCAGATCGATCTGAACGCTGCGCACGCCATCGAGCCCCTCGATGGCGCGCTGGACGCGCCGCACGCAGGCCTGGCAGGTCATGCCTGCCACCAAAAACTCGCTTGTGTTGCCGGTCATGGGCTGTCTCCTTGGGGTCGGGTTCGTTCCCGATGCACCGCAGACGCACGGCGACCGAGGGCATTACACCTCTGCCGCGCGCATTCCTTCTTCTCCGCGTCCAGAGGCAGCTCGGAGCGGCCGCAGAGGCAGAGGTGTAATCCCCGGCAGGGTGGTGCGTCTGCCTAGGCAACCCCTCGACTCGCCGCTGGCGGAGACCGCGTCAGCCCCCCGGAGATTGCCATGCCCCCAGACTCCATGTCCCTCGACCTCCCCGTGGAGGGGATGACCTGCGCCTCCTGCGTCCGCCATGTCGAGCAAGCGCTCACGGGTGTAGATGGAGTGTTCAACGCCGAGGTGAACCTGATCACCGGGCAGGCCCGCGTGCTCTTCGATCCGATGCGGGCGACCCGCGAGGCCATGGCGGCGGCCGTCGCCGACGCAGGCTACGAGGTTCCCGCTCCCCGGGAGGCCGCTGCGTTGGCCGAGGTCCCGACGCAGGCCGGCCCGGGCACCACCCCGCGGGAGGAGAGCGAAGACGCCGAGGGGCGCACGCTCCGGCGCGATCTGCTGGTGTCGGCGGCGCTGGGCGTGCCGTTGTTGGTGCTGGCCATGAGCCACGGGGCCATCCCTGGCTCGGACGGGCTGCTGGGGCGCTGGCTCCAGTTCGCCCTGGCGACGCCCGTGGTCTTCGGGCCCGGGCGGGCCTTCTTTGGCCGCGCGCTCAAGGCGCTGCGCCACCACACGGCCGACATGAACACGCTGGTGTCGCTGGGGGTGGGTGCCGCCTGGCTCTACTCGACCGTGGCCCTGGTAGCGCCGTGGCTCTTTGCCCACGCTCAGCATGGAGCACAGCCTCACCTCTACTTCGAGGCCAGCGTGGCCATCGTCGGCTTCGTGCTGCTGGGCAAGGTGCTCGAGGCCCGGGCCCGGCACCGGCTCTCGGACGCGGTGCGGGGCCTGGTCGCGCTGCAGCCCGCCGTGGGGCACCGACTCGACGCGGAAAGCGGCCACGAGCGCGACGTCCCCATCGCCGATCTGCGCGTAGGCGACCGGCTGATCGTGCGTCCAGGCGAGCGTGTCCCGACCGATGGAGAGATCCTCGAAGGAACCTCGGCGCTCGATGAATCGATGTTGACGGGAGAGAGCCTGCCCGTCGACCGAGCCCCCGGCGCTCAGGTCTCGGGCGGGACGCTCAACCAGACGGGGGCGCTGGTGGTGCGTGTTGGGGCGATCGGCCGCGACACCGCGCTGGCCCGGATCATCGAGGCGGTCGAGCAGGCGCAGGGCTCGAAGGCCCCCGTAGCGCGGCTGGCCGATCGGGTGAGCGCCGTGTTCGTCCCGGTGGTGCTGCTGCTGGCGTTGCTCGCGTTCCTCGCCTGGTTTGCACTCGACCCTACGAGCGCCGGGCTCGCCGCGGCACTGGAGCGGTTCGTGGCCGTGCTGGTGATCGCTTGCCCCTGCGCGCTCGGGCTGGCGACGCCCGCAGCGGTGGCGGTCGGCACGGGGCGCGGCGCCGAGCTTGGTGTGCTGTTCAAGGGCGGGACGGCGCTGGAGGCGGCCAGCCAGGTGGACACTGTGCTCGTCGACAAGACCGGGACGCTCACCACCGGGCATCCTGCGCTGACGGTCGTCTCCCCCGTGGATGGGGTCGACGAGGGCACGCTGCTGGGCTGGGTCGCGGCGGCCGAACAGCGCAGCGAGCACCCGGTGGGGCGCGCTCTGGTCGAAGGCGCCCGGGCCCGAGGCATCGCACCTGGCGCTCCCGGGGCGTTCCTGTCGGCGACGGGGGCTGGGGTCGAGGCGCAGATCGATGGCGCCCGGGTGCAGGTCGGCACGGCGCGGTGGCTGAGCGAGAGCGGCGTCGACGTGACGACGCTGGAGGACGAAGCCAGCGCCCTAGCTGGACAAGGGCAGACGCCGGTGATGGTGGCGAGGCAGGGGCGCCTGGTAGGGCTGGTGGCGGTGGCGGATCGTCCGGCTCCCGGGGCGCGCGAGGCGGTGGCCAGGCTGCGGGCGGCGGGCCTAGAGGTGGCCATGGTGAGCGGTGACCGGGAGGGAACGGCGCGGGCCATCGCCGCGGAGCTTGGCATCCCCCGGGTCATCGCCGAGGTGCGGCCCGAGCAGAAGGCCGAGGTGGTGCGGGCCGAGCAGGCGCGAGGGCGACGCGTGGCGATGGTGGGCGACGGCGTCAACGACGCCCCGGCGCTGGTCGCAGCGGACGTGGGCGTCGCCATGGGCACGGGCAGCGACATCGCTGCCGCCAGCGCCGACATCACCCTGCTCCGCGGGGGCGTCGGCTCGCTACCGACCGCGCTGGGGCTCGGGCGCCGCACGCTGCGGGTGATCCGGCAAAACCTGTTCTGGGCCTTCGTGTACAACGTGGTGGGCATCCCGGTGGCGGCCGGGCTGCTCTACCCCTGGCTGGGCTTGCAGCTCTCGCCGGTGCTGGCGAGCGCGGCGATGTCCCTCTCCAGCGTCTCGGTGCTGCTCAACTCGCTGCGGCTACGGCGCTGGCAGGGTTGATACGCCACGGCCAAGGCGCCCACGGAAGGTCACTTCCCCATCATCGAGCAGTGACCCATCGCCGCACTCATCCCGTCCAGATCGGACCTGAGCTTGGTGTAGTGAGCGCCGCAGTGCGAGCGCCCCTCGTCGAGGGACCCGGCAGCGTCCATCTCCTTGCCGTGCATGTCGAGGTCAGCCTGCATCGAGCTCATGGCGTCGCTCATGCTACGGCCGTCCTGGCCGGGCTGGCAGTTCATGCCCGCCATGCCGCCCCGCATGTGATCCATGTGGCTGCCCATCTTGCTGCGGTGCTGCTGGGCCTCGGCGCGGTACTCGTCCAGCGTCTGGGTGGCCTCGGTTGCGCCCTTGTGTCGCTCGTTCTCGTCGCGCATCGAGGAGAGAGCCGACTGCATGTCGGCCGTGCCGTCGTGCATGCCGTCAGAGCTTCCCATCATGCACCCGCCCAGCACGGCCACCAGGAGAAACATCTTGTTCATGGTCTGCCTCTGGTGGACGGAACAAGCACGGCTTGTGCCGAACGCCAGGCCTCGGACCAGGGCCAGAAAGAGCTTGCGCAAGGGGAACGAAACGAAAGAGATGCGCTCCCTCCGGCACAAGGCGCGTCCCTCAGCGAGCCTCCGGCGCACCGGAGAGCGCTTTCCCTCGGCGAATCGCCTCCTGGATGGCCTCGGGAGAGTCGCCCCGGATCTCGGCACGAAACCCGTTTCCGACGCTCTCGACGCTGACGCGCACGCCCTTGATCGAGAGCGGACAGAAGCTCATCTCCGGCATCGAGAAGCCCATCACGGCGTTGCGGGCGAGGTGGCACTCGGCGGTACGCTGGAGGTACTCGCGCGTCAGCCCCGGGACCGCGCGCAGGACGATGGCGACCCCTTCCGTCTTCTTCGTCGTGTTCTTGCCCTGGGGGACGCTCACCTCGATCTCGGAGACACTCGCGATGTCCTCGCGGTGGTGGAACGGGCTCATGTCCCGGTCGGTCGGCGCGATCCCCTGGCAGCTCCGCTGCTCGGCGTCGCGGAGGGCCGCGGCGGCGACGCGGTGCTCCTCGGCCATCTTGCGGTGCTTGTCGGCCTCCTTGAGGTGAACTTCGCTCGGGTTCTGCTCGGACGTCCAGCAGGGTTGCGCGGCCTTCGAGGAGGAACACGAGGTCTTCTCCTTGGCCGAGGGGTTGAACGACGCAGCGTGGGCCGAGGCCTCCTTGTCGTGTTCCTTGGCGGAAGCATCATGTTGCGAGGCGCTCATGTCGCTGGGGTGAGCGCCGGGCGTTGTCGTCGCGCAAGCGCTCACCGTCAGGAGCAGAGGAAAGAAGGGAGAGAGTCGGCGAAACATGGGATTTTCCTTGTTCAATGGGTTGGAAGAGAGGTCGGATTGGTCTTGTCTGCGAAGGCAGCGACCACGCGAAGTTGCTTGCTTCGCCAGACGACGTAGGCGGCGGGGATCACCAGCAAGGTCAAGGTCGTCAGCGACACGAGCCCGCCCCACATCGGGGCGGCGATGCGCTTGGCCACGTCGGCGCCCACGCCGTCGTCCACCAGCACCGGCAGCAGCCCGAAGATGTTCGTCATCACCGTCATCAGCAGGGGCCGCACGCGCCTCGTCCCAGCCTCCACGGCGGCGTCGATCAGGTCGGTCACCGTGCGCAGCGCACCGCCCTGCTGGCCGCGCTCCCAGGCCTCGTCCAGGTAGACCACCATCACGCTGGCCGTCTCGGCGGCGACCCCCAGCAGGGCGATCATCCCCACCCACACCGCCACCGAGGTGTTGAAGCGCATCGCGTACAGCGTCCAGATGGCCCCCACGGCGGCGAAGGGCACCGAGGTCATCACCAGCAGCGTCTGCGCCACACCGCGGAAGTTCATGTACAGCAGGGCGAAGATGATCCCGAGCGTCAGCGGCAGCACGAAGGTCATCCGGGCGCGGACGCGCTCCAGCAGCTCGTACTGGCCGGTCCACTTCAACGAGAAGCCGGGCGGCGGCCTGAATTGCTTCTCCACCGCGGCCTTGGCGTCGTCGACGTAGCCGCCCACGTCGCGCCCCTCGATGTCGATGTAGATCCAGCCCGTCAGCGAGCCCATCTCGCTCTTGATCATGGGCGGCCCCATGACGGTCTCGATGCGCGCCAGCTGCCCAAGAGGGAGGTACGCCGGAAACGGTCCCCTGGGCGAAGTGCCCTTGCCGGCGCCGCTCGCCATGCCCCCGTCCTCGGCTACCGCGCCTCCCCCTGAGACCGCGCCCATGGCCCCCATGGCTCCGGCCGAGACCGGCGCGACGCTCGGGGCGCCCATCCCGTCCTCGCCGCCTGGGCCGGGGATCTTCGCGGCGATGGCCTTGCGCGACGGAGCGGCCCCGACAGGCACCAGGATGGCCCGGAGCGCCTCCAGGTTGTCGCGCAGCTCACGGGGGAAACGGACGTTGACGCGGTAGCGCTCGCGTCCCTCGTAGGTCGTGCTGATATCCATTCCGCCGATGGAAGATTCGACCACGTCGAGCACGTCGCGCACGTTGATGCCGTAGCGGGCGATGGCCTCGCGGTCCGGCGTGATATCGAGGAAAAAACCGCCCAGCTCGCGCTCGGCGTAGACGCTCCGGGTGCCCGGGACGGCCCGCAGGATGGGCTCCAGCTCGTCGTTGATGGCCGCGATGGTCTGGAGATCCGGGCCGAAGACCTTGACCCCGATGGGCGTGCGTATGCCCGTCGAGAGCATGTCGATGCGGGCCTTGATGGGCATGGTCCAGGCCCCCTGCACTCCGGGGACGTTGACCTGCTCCTCCAGCTCTCGAACGAGTTTTTCCAGCGTCATCCCCGGCCGCCAGCGGGCCTGCGGATGCAGCCGCACCACGGTCTCGAACATGGACAGCGGCGCCGGGTCGAGGGCCGTCTCCGCCCGACCTGCCTTGCCGAAGACCCCGGCCACCTCGGGCACGGCGCGGATCTGGGCGTCCTGGTAGCGCAGCAGCCGACGGGCCTCCTCGATGGGCATCGAGGGCACGGTGATGGGCATGTAGAGCAGGTCCGCCTCGTAGAGCGGGGGCATGAATTCGCTCCCCAGCCGCGCCAGCGGGTAGGCCGTGGCCGCCGTCAGGGCCAGGGCCACGGCGAGCACCAGCCAGCGGCCTCGCAGGCACGCCCGGAGCACGGGGCGGTAGGCCGCCATGCACAGGCGGTTGACGGGGTTGGCCGCCTCGGATCGTATCTTCCCGCGCAGAAGCCACACCATGAGCGCCGGCACCAGGGTGACCGCCAGCACGCTGGAGACCGCCATGGCGGCGGTCTTGGCCAGCGCCAGCGGGCGGAACAGCCGACCCTCCTCGCCCTCCAGGACGAACACGGGCAAGAACGCGACGGTGAGCACCAGCAACGCCCCGAACATCGAGGGGCCCAGCTCGCGCGCCGAGGCGATGATGAGCTCGGTCCGGTCGACCGGCTCTCCCCCTCGCTCGGCCTCCTCGATCTTCTTGTGGGCGTTCTCGACCAGGACCACCCCCGAATCGACCATGTCGCCCAGCGCCAGGATGACCCCCGCCAGGGACATGATGTTGGTGGTCATCCGCAGCGCATAGAAGGCGATGAACGAGCCCGCCGTGGCCACCAGCAGCGTCACCACGTTGACCAGCGACGAGCGCACGTGGAAGAGGAAGAGCGCGATGACGACGAGGATGACCACGACGATCTGGGCCACGTTGGTCCCGAGGGTCCGGATCGAGTCGCCGATCAGGCCGCTCCGATCGTAGACGGGCACCACCTTCACGCCTTCGGGCAGCGACGGCTGGATGTCCTTCAGGCGCGCCTTCACGCGATCGATCACCTCCAGCGCGTTCTCGCCGGTCCGCATCACCACGATGCCCCCCACTGCCTCGCCTCGGCCGTCCAGATCGGCGAGCCCGCGGCGGATGTTACCCCCCACGTCGACGTGCCCGACGTCGCTGACACGCACCGGAACCCCGTCGGGGCGCGTGGCCACCACGGCCCGCTCGAGGTCGGCCTTGCCCTGGATGTAGCCCCGCCCTCGCACGGCGTACTCGTGGGCCGCCATCTCGATCACCCGGCCCCCCACCTCGTCGTTGGCGCTCCGGATCGCCGCGATCACCTGCCCGACCGAGAGCCCCAGCACCTTGAGCCGATCTGGATCGACCACCACCTGGTACTGCTTCTCGAAACCACCGACGCTGGCGACCTCCGCCACCCCTTGCAGCCCCTGCAGCGCGTAGCGCAGGTTCCAGTCCTGCAGCGAGCGCAGCTCCTGGGGGGAACGGCGCCCGGACTCGTCCACCAGGGCGTACTGAAAAACCCAGCCGACGCTGGTGGCGTCAGGGCCAACCTGCGGGCTGGCCCCGGGAGGCAAGCGATCCCTGACCTTTGACAAATACTCGACCACCCGCGACCGAGCCCAGTACAGGTCCGTCCCGTCCTCGAAGACGACATAGACGAAGGACATCCCGAACATGGTCAGACCGCGGACGGTCTTGACGCGAGGGGCGCCGAGGAAGGAGGTCGCGATGGGGTAGGTGACCTGATCCTCGATCAAGGTCGGGTTGCGGCCCATCCATTCGGTGGCGACGATCACCTGGGTGTCGGACAGGTCGGGGAGGGCGTCGAGAGGGGTCCGCCGCGCGCACCACAGGCCCAGCGCTGCCAGCGCCAGCGACAGCAGCAGCACCAGCACGCGGTTGCGGCCAGAGAAGTCGATGATGCGCTCGACGACCCCCGGCGACTCGCGCCCTGCTTCAGTGCCCTGCATGTGCCCCTCCGGGGGTGCTGGTGGCGCGCAGTCGGCTCTCGGAGTCGATGAGGAACTGGGCCCCGGTGGCGACGCGCTCGCCCTCCGAGAGGCCCTGCTCGACGCGGTAACGACCGCCGACGAGTGGACCGATCCGGACCTCCCTCGGCGTCACGTGCTCGCCGTGGACGACAAAGACGATGCTGCGCTTGCCGGTTCGAATCACCGCGTCCTCGGGGACAGAGAGCCCCTCGCCCAGCTCGATGGAGAACGATGCGGACAGGAAGGCCCCTGGCCTGAGCTCTCCTCGAGGGTTGGGCAGGGAGGCCCGCGCCTTGAGGGTGCGTGTGGCCTCGTCCACGGTGGGCGGCAAGAAATCGATGATCGCCTCCACCGGGGCGGGGATCCCCTCGATCGCGAGCCGGACAGGCGTGCCGATATGGATGGATGGCACGTCGGCCTCGTAGAGATCGATCAGGGCCCAGAGCTGGGAGGTATCCGAGATGACGTACAGCTCGGTCCCCGGCTCGACGTAGCTACCCACGTAGGCTTGCCGGGCCAGCACGACGCCCGCGCGCGGCGCCGACAGCGCGAAGGTTCGGGCCGGGGTGAGGTCTCTTTCCAGGCGCTCGATCTGACCCTTGGGCACGTCCCAGAGCTGGAGGCGCCGCCGAGCCCCGTCGATCACCGCGCCCAGGCCCAGGTCGCCGTCCTTGTCCTCCTTGCTCGCCGCCGAGAGCTGCTTTTGCTGCTTGAGGACGGCGATGAACTCGAGCTGAGCGGCCAGCACGCTCTGGCTGTAGATGGCGCAGAGGGGCTGACCTCGCCGGACGGGTTTGCCGAGGAAGTCGACGAAGACGCCCTCGACCACGCCGCGAACCTTGGCGTGGACGTGGGACGTGCGGGTCTCGTCGAGGGCGAGCACCCCGACGGAAGTGGCGCTCCGCCCGAGCTTCCCGCGGTCGACGACGGCGGTCGCCAGGCCGATGGCCGCGGCCTTCGGGGGCGAGAGCGTCAAGGGGGCGTAGCCGCTCGGGCCGTGGCTCGCGTGCGGTGCCCCGTGGCCGGCCGGGTGCTGCGGTCGCGCCGAGGGAGGCCCGGCGCCGTGCGCGCCGTGGCCGTCGTGTGCCCCGGGGGACGAGCAGCCGCTCGCCAGGAGCACCAGCAGGAGCACGAGCAACCAGCGGCTCACGGACCCACCTCGATCTTGCCCGTGGCGCGGCCCAGCTTGAGCCAGGCCAGGTTGAGGCGGATCTCGGCGCTGATCTCCTGCATCCGCGCCTCGCGCAAGGAGCGCAGCGCGTCGAGCACCGAGACCAGCGGCACCTGGCCGCCAGCATAGGAGGCCACCATCAGCGACAGCGCCCGGCGCGCCAGGGGCACGAGCCGCTCGCGGGCGGTGCTCCACCGGACATGGGCCGCCGCGAGCGTCTCCCTGGAGGACGCGACCTCTCCCTCGATCATCCGGCTCATGGCCCGCACCTCGTGCTCGGCCATGGCCTTCATGGCGCTGGCCTCGTCGACCCCGGCGTGGAGCCGATCGCGCCAGATCGGCAGGCTCACCCCGGCCATCAGCATGACCCCGGGGCCATCCTGCATGGTGCGGGCCCCCCCGAACCGCAAAAACGCCATGGGCCAGTACATCGATCGCATGGCGTCGACGCCCGCGCTTGCCCGGGAGATTCTCGTCCTGGCGGCCCGCAGCTCGGGGCGCGCCTCGGACGCCGCGCCGACCAGTTCGGAGAGCGTCGGGGGAGCGCGCGTCGGGGTGGACAGCTCACAGAGGACGACTTCCCCGGAGACCGGCTGCCCCAGGGCGGCCTCCAGCATGGCGCTCGCTGCGCGCAAATCCGCCTGCGTGGCCTTCACCTCGGCGTCGAACCGGGCCACCTCGATCTGCGACCGGAAGACGTCGCCTGTGCCGTTCTCGCCGGCCTGGAGCCTCGCCTTGCTGAGGGAAAGCGTCTGCTGCGACAGCGACGTCAACTCCTCGAGCAGCGCCAGCATCCGCTGCTGCTCGACGACCATCAGGAAGGACGCGACGACTTGCTGCTCGACATCCAGGGTCACGGAACCGACCTCGGTGGCCACCGCCGATGCCTCGGCCTCGGCGACGCGCCGCCGGGCGCGCAGCACACCCGAGAGAGGGAAATCTTGCTGAAACTGCAGGCTACCGTTGATCCCGTCCAGCCGGATCGGCAGGTGATCCACGGACAGCATCACCATCGGATCGGGTAGCGCGGACACCACCCGCGGCACCTGGGCCGCAGCCGTCGCCCGCGCCCGCGCCGCGGCGATCTCTGCCCGGCTCTGGCGCGCCAGCGAGAGCGCATCGCGCAGGTGGAGCGGGGAAGGGAGGGGCCGGGCTGGCTCCGCGGACGCCGGGCGCGCGCCCAGCAGCAAGGCCGCCGCGCAAGCCCCGAGCCAGAGACCCCACTGGTGCGGGTGACCCCCACGGGCGGAGCGAGCCAGCAGCACAAGGGCGCGGCAGAGCCGAGTAACCCAACGGGTCACAGAAAGAGGCAACTCGGTCCGAGCAGGGAGCGACAGCATGACCTCTTTTCATCAACATCTGTACCGACCACCACGACCCCTGGGTGATCAAGAGATTGCGCCATGGCGCACGCTCATCGGCCTCGCAACGCGGGTATGCCCCCTGCGAGGGGTGCGCGGGTGATGCAAAGACTGCGCGCGCATCGTGATGTTCAAGGCAACCCTGCGCGGCGTCGTTCCTGAAAACGAAGGAGATTTGTGACCCGTACGGTCACAAGCGAAGAAGCTGCGCCCCATGCCACGGAACGCGATGGGTTCACGATCTGAGCGTGCTGGCGATAACCAGAGACCCACCCCGAGAGACACAACGTCTTTGTCGGAGATATCTTCGTGTGGTGTGGGCTTGTTTCTGTGAATGGTACGAAAATCGTTTACGGGAATCGTTACGCTGTCTTCGGTCGACCAGGAGATCAGGCTTGGCCTGTGGAAGATTCGCATCCTGCACCACACCTCGCCCCAAGACGACCTCCTCGTACAGCTCGGCCACCTCGCGCCGTAGATCTGCCAGCAGGCGCTTGCCCGCCGCGGTCTCGCCCGCGCATGTGGCGCCTTCTTCACCCTGCGTAGCCAGCCGTTTCGTTCCATCCTTGAGCGCTGGGTACAGTGTCCCCGGGCTCAATTTGTGGCCGTGATCGGCCAGCTCGTCGAGCAACCATGCGCCCCAGACTTCTCTGCATTCGGCGTCGAGCGTCGCCCGAAGCGGGCGGCGTCGGCTCGGATACTTGGAGGTTCCTGCTGCGACAATGAAGCGCGCTATCGAGGGACTGTCGACTGCACAGTTCGTCCTTGATCACAGCACATCGAGAGAGGCTCTCTGTGCTTGACTTTGTCGTTCTTGTGGGGTCGATCGCGCCGGTGTTCTCGCTCTTGTTCCGCGCGCTGGAGTTCTTCTTCTACCACCTGCTGCTGACGGCCGTGGATCGCGTCAGCCGCCTGCCCCGCGGCACCATGCTCCCCGAGGCCATGCGCCTCTATCGCGAGAACATCGCCCTCAAGGCTCAGCTCGACGCCCTCGAGGCCCACCTCCGCCGCATCGAAGCCCCCCGGCGGGTTCCCCTCGCTGTCCGTGCCACCCAGGTCTTCGCTCTCTTCCTCAACCGCGACAACGAGCCTTTTCTCCGCTACTTCCTCTCTGCAGCTCGCTCCACCGTCGAGCGCTGGGCCTCGATCTTTCGCCACCACGGCAAGCGCACCGGGGGCAGCGCCGGGCGCCCTCCGCTCGACGAGAAGATCGTCGAGCTGATCCTGACGCTCAAGCGCGAGAACATGGCCTGGGGGCAGCGTCGCATCCGCGAGGAGCTACGCCGCATGGGCATCGTCGTCAGCGAGCCCACCATCCAGCGCGTGCTGCGAGAGAACGGCTTCACGCCAGAGCCAGGCCCAAAGCTGTCCTTCGAGCGGTTTCGCTCGGGGGCCAAGGACGCCCTCTGGGCGGTCGATTTCTTCGCGGTCAAGACGGCCAAGGGGGCGTGGATGCAGGTGCTCTTGGTCATCGATCTTTACACGCGAGAATTGCTTGACTTGCGGGTCCACGACAGCTGGGATGTCGATAGCCGATGGACCACCATCGTGTTCCACGAACTGTTGCAAAAATCGGGCCGCAAACCCATCGCACTGGTGCACGATCGGGGCTCCCATTTCCAGGGAACGTTCCAGCGCGCCTTGGGGGTGTTGGACATCGACGAAGAAGTGACGCTGGCGCGCCGACCGATGCTGAACTGCTACGCCGAGCGGGCCATCGGTTCGGTGCGCCGGGAGCTGCTCCGGCACATCCGCGTCGCCGATGCGTTCGAGCTGCAGTTCTACCTCGACGAGTACCGCACCTTCGCCAACGCCGAGCGGGCTCACCAAGGGATCGATGGCCGCACACCTCGGGAGGTCTCGACCGAGGAGCCCGAGGCCGAGGTGCTGGACCTGGCGGAGGCGCGGCGCCGCAAGCTGGTGCGGCGGAGCTACGCCAACGGCCTGCTGGTGGGCTACTCGCTGGAGCCCTCGTCCGGCGAGGCGCCAAGCGCCAAGCGCGCGGCCTGACGCCCGGGAGGGCCACCCAGGTTTTCTCTGCGCGATGTTGCTGGCGCCTTTGCGGGGGGGTGGGCCGGAGGGCCGAGGTGCGCCGCTTGGCGCCGAAGGCTGCGCCCCCCCACAAAGGGGCAACCGCAACCCATGAGTCCATTTGGACTTTTGTGATGGTTGGTCGGGGTGCGTCGAGGGTTGGAAAATCGAGGAAATTTCGATATTTTGAGATCACGATGCGGGTGCATGCGAAGCGTGGGGTAGCAATCGCAAACTGCTCCATGGAGACCCCGCGATTCTCTGGCGGAGAATGCTGAATTTCTCTGGGGGATCCTGCTGAGAACGCTGACGATGGGCGAGCTTCGCGGAGCCACTTTATGCGTCTCGCTAACAGAAACGCCCCGTGAGTTAACCGGGGCGCTGCGCGAGACCCGCAGCAATCCCCGTGAGATCGCATGGGGCATCTCTCTTTGTCTCCGCTGAGTGGGCTGCTGAGAGCCACCGAGCGAGGATCTCGGAGGGCTCTCGGGAGAATTCTCAGGCCCGAGAAACCTGGCTGAGAAAACCGGGTGGTGAAGAGGCAGGGGTATCGGAGACCTGGAAGACGACCGGGTGGTGAACAGTCATGTGAGCCCGCCGATTCGTCCCTGTAGTTCCAGTCCCAAAGCATTTTGGCGCTCGACCAGCCACGCGAGGAGACCACGAAACGCAGCGAAGGATTTCGGTGCCGAACGCAATCGGTTCTGGTCTTGGTCCCAGACCACATTCAGGAGCTCCGCGACACCGTCTTCTGCATCCTCATCATGAGAAACGGAACGCGCTTCATCAACCTGAAGAAGACCAAGGAACCAGGCGAGCGTGTCCAGTCGAATCGCTGCAGCAGCGGATCTTGAGAGCCAGCGAGCAAATCCTCCTAGTCGCCGTCCCTGTTGGGGAGCTTTCTCCATCCATAGAGAGACAACGTCCCTGATGCTGAGAACGAGGTCTGCGTGCCGATCAACCCACAGTTCGCTCCCCCAAGAGTTGATGCCGAGCAGAGCATCCCACACCTCCTCGTGCCAAGGCCATCGCCGTTCGCCCTCAATATCGGAGAAGGCGCGCTGCACGATCGCTCGAACGAGCGGTGCATATGTCGCTGGCGTCGGTTCCGACGAGAGAGCGCGGCGGTGTAGTGCGTTCAGGAAATTCTCCGGCCAATCGTGGGCTTCACTGTGCAGATCGACGATCGCCGCCCAGAACAGCTCGGGGTTCTCGGCAGCCCGCAGTTGCAGCACCAACGCAGCCACGTTTTCGAGCACCCAGGCTTCGTCCTCATGTGGATATTGGTGATCGCGCCGCTGTAGATCGGTTCGTGGCCTCGCTGCGACAACATCGAGCGCAACCCGCCAGAACTGGATAATCCCCGTACGTTCCTTTGGGCTCTGCGCGCTATCGGGCAGTGGCATCCACTCATGACTGCAGTGCACGAGATGGAAGTCCATCAACCTGAAGCCGGGGCGCCTGCGGAGAAGAACGTCGATCTCGGCGAAGCGACTCTCGGCGTCAAATAGGTTCCAGTCAATACGCAGAGGAGCCAGCGTCCCCTCCACGAACGACGAGATCGCTTGCTCGCTCCAGGTCGCCACCTCGGCCTGCAATCGCTCACGTAGCCGTTCGTCAACTGACAGGCTCGTTTGCTGCAGACTGCGCAGCGCACGGGCGCGGTCTCGCACATGCGCCCAGTCAATCACAAGCCGGCGAAGACGCTCGAAATCATCGCCGAGTGCTGCGCGATGCTCCGCGCATCGCGAGAACAGAAGTCGTACGGTTATGTACTTGTCTGCAAAAACCATCTGGGCCACGAGGCGCCGCCACCGCGCATCTCGCGGCGCGCGTACCCACAACATGGCAGCCGTCTCAGCGAGAAAGCAGTCCCATGTCCACGTAGAAACATCTTGCTCGGAGTGGAAACCATCTCGTTCCGGGCACTCTCCGTTAAGGATGGCTTCGAGCGCTCCTTCAACTTCTGGACGCCGATTCGCATCTTGAGATAGCCATTCTTCGCACCAAAGAAACACAGTGATGCCGCCCAGAACAGCGTTGATGTACTCGTCACCAAAGCGTTCCTCACCGCCAGGGAGCGCCGGGCCAGCCTTGGCAAGTTCCCGAATATGCTCCCATGTTTGCCAGAGCTTATCCAGTTGAACATCCGTCTGGACACGACGCTCGTCGAGGAGCGTCCTGCAGTGTAGCGGGAAGTTAGTGACAAGCATTCGATCGTTCAACGCTTGATGCTCGGGGGCTCTCTCGGCTTGTGCCCGTTCGAGCGCAGCATTGACGATTACCAGACCGCGCGTCTGATCCTCGCGCATCTCATAGTTAGTCGGATCGAGCCAGATGTCGAGTTGCTCTGCTATGTCGGGGAGTTGCTCCCCGTCTTCCCTTCGCTTCTTCCACCACTCTCGGACCGAGAAGAAGAAGGACTGCATCTCCTCACTCTTGAGAAGTCTCTCCGCCGCAACACAACGAAGGTCCAGATTTCGATGCTCCAGCCCATGGAATTGCTGGGCGAGCTTGACAAATGGCTGCCCTCGCATCCCTGCACCGATCATCAGGTGTGTTCGTCTATTTACTAGTTTTTTGATCTCCCATGAGTATATTTCGGGTGCCGACAGCAAGGCCCGTAGTGGTCCGTTGAAAAGATGTGGCTGGCGCTTGCCAACGTCGCAGAGCACCCCAAGCGCGGCGACTGAGCGACTTCGAGCAAGAACAGCGGCGACACTCTCAGCAATGTCGTCTCCTGCATCGAGACGAAGGTAGAAATACTGTTCCAGCGCCATGAGAGCTGCTTCGACCGCGTCTGGTGGATTGCCCAGACCTGAACTCCATCCGTACATAAGCGCGTCGCCTTCGAAGATCAGAGCGTCCGTACCGTCGCTCCACAGCGCGAGGCGACGCCTTGGGGCTGCTGTCATCGCCAGATCAACGTCTGCTTCGCTGTGCCCGTCTGCGATTGCCTGCGCGCGCCACTCTCTTCGTTGCAGTTCGGCGCGCTCGCTGGCGCGTTCAGTGGCGAAGTCGAGGAGCCGCATAATCAACTCCAACCCCTCCGGGAAATTCTCCCGGAGGCAGCCGAGGAATGGTCCCTGCGTGTACAGAGCCGGGTGCCACTTATGTCGGCTTACGAGATAGAATTCTCGGTCGTGCAGGCGACTTTCGCCCCAATATTCCTCGCTTGGCGCTTCAATCAGCGCCGCGAGGATGACCTCACGAGCGACCGCGGAGTTTACTCGATATAGGTGCAGTATGGCTGGAGTATCCAGAACAACGTTTTGGAACTCCTCGTCGACACATGCGAGCGGGCCATCTGGCCAAGGCCCTCGTATGACACCTGTGCTGAACATGCTGCGTGCCCGTGGTCGCGGCGGCATTGGGTCGTCTGAGGAAATCGTAGAGCGAGGAATGCGCTCCGCTGCGGTCCTAGCAATAAGCGCGACGTCGTCAGGCCGCTCGGGAGCCGCCATCAGGGAGCACTTGTAGAATCGTCCACGCTCCCCTTTCTCTCTATATCCATCGCGAGAGTCAACAGCCTTTTGACCGAGCATGACCGCAAGCTCGGCGGCTTCGCGTCGCCGGGTTGACCGCGGGGGAGCGAACTCAAGCCACATCTCCACGAGCCTAGCGGTCTCGCAGGCAGCGGTGCGCACTACGTCGCTGCGGTGGGCATGCAGGACCGCGATCACATCAAGCCAGTACGGCCAGTGGGGCCTTCGAAAAGATGCACGTGCAGCGTTGGCATCCATGCCGACGGCGCGTGCGATCTCCTGTATCTGCTCGTTGGGAACCGTGGCGAACGCCAGAAAGCGCGTCAGGAGCCGCTGGAGGAGAGCACCACCGCCCGCAATGAGATTCGGGAAGATGCTATCCAGCAACAGTCCCGCATTCATCGCGAATGCAGGAGCTTCGAGCAAGAGGTCTCGAATGATGGTCAGGTTGCCGCTGTCGAAGGATGAAATCAGCGTCTTCCACTCGGCGACTTCGTTCTCATGCTCCAGCACGTGGATACCAAAGAGACGGATGGCTCGATGCCACAGTGGCGATTCGTGACGATTTTGGAGAAAAGAAGCGAGGTCAGCTCGATTGTTGAGCAGGATGCGAAGACGCGCCCAGTCACCATAGAGGTCATGCGCAAACGCGAGGCGATCACCTGGCATTTGCACAAGAAGTTGATCTGCTACGAGAGAGTGCGCTGCGCCAAGTGAGCTCACCTCAAGGGCATCTACGGAGACAGAGGCAACGAGTTGATCTGCCTGCACCTGAGCAAGACCGCGGGCGAACTGTCCGCGCGCAAGCCTATCTTGTCCACGATCAATCTCTGCACACCAGAACCACTCGGCGACGCTCGACTCACCAACCCACGTCGAGGCATCGATCTGTGTGCCGCTATCAAGGCGTCGAACAACAAGGTCAAGGAGCTTCAAGTTCGTGAGAAGAACTCCGACACGGGGCTGTAGAAGAAGACGGCTAAGTGTTGGAATGGCTTCTTGAACAGGTTGAAGGTCGGCAAGTCTTGGAGCCTTGGCTTCGTGGAGATGCCAGTGGTTCAAAGCAGCTCCCGCGCGGTAAAGAGCTTCGAGTACTCGAGGCCACTCCTGCGACTGACAGACTGCGAGGACGCGCCATCGCTTCTGTGGTGGCTCACCGCTCGCCGCCCTGAGCAGGGAAGCCACATTGCGGAATGCTTGATCCGAATAGAGACGATCGAGACCGTCGATGATAATGAGCGGATCTACGTTTGTCTCCTTGCTGAGCAGTTCGGCGACCGGATGCTGAAGCTGAAGCGACGTTTCAAACGCCCCAAAGTCCACTGCACGGTCAAGGGAGGTTGTGTCGACCCATAGCGTCTTCTCGCCGTTCGCGCGGCGGCGCTCGAAGGTTGCCTTGGCGATGGCAGATTTCCCGACGCCCGATGGGCCCAGCAGCGCGACTTGTGCATCCCCGGCGAGTGAGTTGATGACTTCCGTAACCTGCACTTCGCGAGGCAGGCGAACGCGATCAGCGATCGAATCTCGAATGAGAGCCACTTCGCGCGCGGAGCGCGCATCAAGCACCGCCCAGTCCCCAGCATGGCCAAGAGGATCATCCTTTCGATCTTTCAAACCGGAAGGGAATTGCTTTCGGAGGAATTCGACGAGGCATTCAGCCGACGCTTGTGCCGCAAACGCCTTCATGTTGTCGCTCTTGAACACATCCGCGTGGTCCATCACGCCCTTCATCACAATGGCGAAAGGAACCTTTTGCAGGTAGGCAAGCGCCAGAATAGCTGAAGTTTCCATTTCCAAGCCGACGACCTTGCGCATCCCCGCGGTCTCTGCGAGTCGATCGAAAATGGTCGGGTCCTGCACCACGGGCGCACCTGACGCGACCGGGCCAACGACAACCTTGAACGGCGTATTCGCCTGCAACCCGTCAGGTTCGAGGGTCATACGGCGGCGAATGTGCCGACGCCCCACTTCTGTGAGATTAATCTCCCCATCCTCAAGTCGCTGGACCTTCCAGAGTTGCTCCAAGACTTGGCGCCAATCTGGACACTTCGTCCTGCGCTCGGGGTGTGTCAACGGGTTTTCGTCCAGAGCGAGGCGTTCCAGCACCCAGTCGCCCTGCTCCTCGTAGCTCCGGGGTCGAGTTCCAATCCATGATGCCGCAGGATCGGGCTGAAAACGCTCGGCCTGCTGCCTCCACTCGGGCGGGTGGATGCGGTAGGGCTCCATGTCGCCCTGGAAGTGCTCGATGCGCTGGCCCTGCTCATCTACGCTCACATTCCACTTGCCTGCGTCGTAGGGCCACGTGCGATCAGCAACGATGACATCTCCAAGAGCAACATCACCGCGCTTCCCTGCGCACACACCACACATCGCAAGACAACGAATCTCGGGGTGCCGCTCAAGAAGCGGGGCAGCAGCGATGGCAGCATGCTCGCGGCCCATCCCAAACGATTGAATGACTGCGATGCGCAGAGTTGCGTTCTCCGTCGTGAAGTCGCGGAACACAACCTCTGGCCCATCTGAGGAGTGTTTCTGCCAGGCACTTCCCGGCACAGCCCCGGTGTCGACTGCAAGGACTGCTTCCCACTCATCCTTCACAGCAGTGACGATCAACACATCAGCCAGTTCGCCATCTTTGTGCCCGGTGCTCATGTAGCCCTATGATCGACGTCGTCGGCACCATGGTCAACGGTGCCGTGAGCGATATTTTTCAGGTAGCGGTGCGGCGAACGTAGCCCACTACAACTATCGCTCGCAACCTGCGATTGGGTAGCCCGCTCTCCTTCGCGAACAACGGAGCCTCCGACACGACGAGGGTAAATGGGCCTAACCAGCCTTCTTGAAGACGCGGTCGAGGTGCCAGGCGAGGGCGTCGCGGCTGGGGCGCTGGGACGGGTCTGACAGCAGGTGTTGCATCGTGGGGGTAGCGCTTCCCGTTGCCCTCGGCGCTGCGGCTCTGGGTGGTGTCGCTGGACGAGATCCGTGTTTGATACGGCCAGAGACGCTTGCAGAACAGCCTCGGAGGCCCTGGGCAAGCAGGCATGGTAAAAGAAAAGCCATGGCAGAACTCACCGCAGAAGAGCGACGTCGCGCCCGAGCTGCAGCCACCGTCAAGATCATCCGTCCCGGGGAAGAAGCAGCAGCCGCTCTGGAGGACGCCCGCTACTGGGAGCGCATCCCGCTCGACAAGCGCGCCGAGTTTGTCTGGCAGCTCAGCGTCGAGGTCTTCTCGCTCGCCACCAGCAGAGGGTTACGGGTGAAAGGCGAGCCTATTTTCCAGGCCAATCCAGCTCGCAGGCCTTGAACACTTCGCGGCAGCAGCGCCAGGCTTCCGCCTCCTCGCTGTCGGTCATCGGGTGTTTTTCGGGCTTGTAGCGGGCCACCCGCGAGAGCTGTTCAAGGGTCGAGTAGTCGATGGCGGCCTCCTCGCCGATCTCCTCCGGCAACGCCTCGCGGCGCTCGGTGTGCTTGAAGCGCTCAGGGATCGGCTTGGGACCGTAGGCCTTGTGGTTGAAGGCATGGAGCGCGGCGTAGAAGAGCTTGACGATGCGCCATTCGCGCACGCGCTCGTCTTCGGCAGCTTGCAGGCACTCGCGGGCGAATTCTTTCGAGTGCTTGAGCGGGACGGCGGGGCTACCTCGACGCGCAGCCATCAGCGCCGAAACACGATGAGAGCATCTTCGCCGGGCAGTTCGTCGGGAAGGTAGCCCCCCTCGACGACAAGAGCATCCGCGCGCAGCTGCTTCTGGAGCCCTGCCAGTGCGCGTGCAACGTTGCGGTACACCTCCCCTTCGCGAGACGTCCCGGTCATCGTGATCACGGCACGACGAGCAGGTGCATCCCAGAGGAGAAACGCGCTGGTCACCCCTTCCACCTCGGCAGCAGCGTCCCGCGCAAGCTGCCGCGTCTTTTGGAGCAACCTCGCGACCGATACCTGCTGCAGCAGCTCCCCAGCTTGCCCGGCCTGCTGAAGCAAGGCCCCAAGGGCCTCTGCAGCGGGGAGGGCCACGGGCTCGGTCGCGGCAAGCGGCTTGGGGGCCGAAGCTGGGCTGGGGGGAGCAAGGGCAGCGGCAGGCATCAGCGCCAAAATCTAGCGCAAGGAAGCCTTCTTCGCCAGCTGCGGAAGTCTGCCGCTACGCGGGACGGTTGCGGTCAAGTCTGGCCCGTTGCTCCTGCCAGTCCCCCGCCGCGACCACCGCCCGCAGCCGATGCTCAGCCTGCCCTGGGCCCCATCCCCGAACAGCAGCGCCTCCTGGATTTCGGGGGCCAGCAGCGTCAGGTCCACGATCTGGGTGACCCGCGCCCGCGTGAACCCCAGCAGGTCCGCCGCGTCGGCCAGGTCCTTCAGCAGCCCCTCGTCCACCAGCCGCACAATCTCGTGACCCAGCGCCAGCATGCGGGCCACACGCGAGGGGCCCGTGGGCCTGGGGCGGGGCGGAGGCTTCAGGTCCACGGTGGCGCCCCTCACCCGCACCAGCGGCGCCGACACGCGCAGGGCGTGGGGCGCGGAGGCCGGAGCCGGGGGCTGCTCCGGGGCGGAGGTCGGAGGCGGCTCTGGA
>JALOQB010000230.1 GCA_025453595.1 Polyangiaceae bacterium | reverse complement strand
TGACGAGTACATCCGGTGCCTCTGTATCGGGCGGCAGATGATCCTGCCGATCAAGTACGACCCGAAGCGCCGGAGCTACGTGCAGACCGGGAAATTCATGGATGACGCGCTGGAGCGCCGTGTGATCGAGGACGCGTACAAGATCAACGAGGCCCTGGGCTACGACATGAACTCGGTCGAGTTCGCGGTGAAGGACGGGGTACCGTACGCGATCGACTTCACCAACCCGGCGCCGGACATGTACCGCTGGAGCGTGGGCGACCCCTACTTTGACATCCTGGTGGACGAGATGGTGAGGTTCGCGATGCAGGCGGCGCGGGAGCGTCCGCAGCGCAAGGCGCCGGCGCCGGGGCGCCCGCCGAGGGCGCTGGGGAGGCACGAGTACCTGTGGCAACACACCGGCATGGCGCGTCCGTTCTCGGATTTCGTCTGGGTCGGCGGCGAGGAGCCAGGGCGTCGCGCGGTGGTGGCCGCCGGCGGCGAGGAGGGCTGACCATGATAGACGGCCAATTTACCCTGGGAGTCGAGGAAGAGTACCAGATCGTCCACCCGGAGAGCCGGGAGCTCCGGTCCTACGTGAGCCGCCTGATCGAGGACGGCCACTCGGTGCTGACCGAGCGCGTGCGCCCCGAGATGCACCAGTCGATGGTGGAGGTGGGGACGAGCATCTGCAAGAACGTGGGGGAGGTGCGGGGCGAGCTGGTGTTCATGCGGAAGGAGCTGCAGAAGCTCGCCGCCAAGGGGGGTCTGTGCGTGGTGGCGGCGAGCACGCACCCCTTCAGCGACTGGAAGGTGCAGGACATCACCGACCGGGATCGGTACCACGGCCTGGTCGAGGAGCTGCAGGACGTGGCGCGGGCCAACCTGATCTTCGGCCTGCACGTGCACGTGGGCATCAAGGACAAGGAGGACGCGGTGGCGCTGGCGAACCAGGTGCGGTACTTCCTGCCGCACCTGCTGGCGCTGACGACCTCGAGCCCCCTGTGGCTGGGCCGCAACACGGGCCTGGCCAGCACCCGGAGCGAGATCTTCAAGCGCTTCCCGCGGACCGGCATCCCCGATGAGTTCCCCACGTACTCGTCGTTCACCGATTTCGTGAACACGCTGGTGCGCACCAACTGCATCGACAACGCGAAGAAGATCTGGTGGGACGTGCGCGTCCACCCGGTCTTCGAGACCGTCGAGATCCGGGTGTGCGACATGCCCACCAACATCAACCACACGGTGGCGGTGGTGGCGCTGGTCCAGGCGCTGATGGCAAAGCTGTACTTGCTGCGACGGCAGAACGTCTGCTGGCGCCCCTACTCCCGGATGCTCATCGAGGAGAACAAGTGGCGCGCGGTGCGCTACGGCCTCACCGGCAAGATGATCGACCTGGGCAAGCAGATCGAGGTGCCGGTGCCCGAGCTGATCTCCGAGCTGGTCGAGTTCGTCGACGACGCGGCCAAGATCCTGGGGACGCAGGATGAAGTGCGGAAGGTGGAGCGGATCCTGCGGGAAGGGACCAGCTCCCAGCGGCAGGTCGAGACGTACCGCCGCAGCAACGGCGACCCGAAGGCCGTGGTCGACTGGCTGATCCGCGAGACCATGAACGGCCTCGACGATCCGGACCAACCCTCCTTGCCCCCGGGCTGACCCATGATCCGCCTAACCCAACGGCAGCTGATCGCCGTGGCGCTCGTGCTGGGCGCCGCGGCGGTGGTGATGTTCCTCCCCGGTGTCGCCGAGTCCGGGGCGCAACGCTGGATCTTCCTCGTGGCCGGGGTCTCCGTGGGGGCCCTGTTCTACGGGCTGTCCGGCGCCGGGCCCGCCCTGGAGCCAGGCCACCTGCTGCGGGCGATCCGCCAGGCCCGCGACGGCGAGCGCCCGTCCCTGCCCGCGGGGGTCGATCCCAGCTTCTTCCCGGTCTTCGATGCGCTGGGCGAGCTGGGCACACCGAAGCGCGGCCCCGAGGTGAAGCTGCTGGTCGAGGCCACGAGGCAGGCCGCCGCGGGGCAGCGTCCCGTCGCCTCCGCCAGCCTGCCGGACGACTTCCAGCCGGTCCTCGATGCGCTGACCGACCTGGTCGAGCAGAGCCGCCAGCGGCTGCTGACCGAGGGCAAGAGCCGCCTCAACGGCGTCGATGAGCTGGCCAGCTCCCTCACCCAGGACAGCGAGAAGCTGGCCGACACGGTGCGGGCCCAGCTCGGCGCCGTCGAGGAGGTGGTGAAGGCCGCCCAGGAGGTCTCCCAGAACGTCAACAGCACCGGCAAGCAGGTCGAGGTGCTGGCGTCGAGCGCCGAGGAGTCCTCGTCCAGCATCCTCGAGATCACCGCCACCAACGACGAGGTCGCCGAGAACGTGGGCGAGCTGGCCCAGAGCGTGCGAGAGACGGTCTCGTCGATCGAGGAGATGGCCTACTCGATCAAGGAGGTGGCCAAGAACGTCGAGGCCCTGTCCCTCACCGCCGAGGAGACCAGCTCGTCGATGAACCAGATGGATCTCTCGATCGACCAGGTCCAGTCCAACGCCAACGAGACCGCCCGGCTGTCGGAGGAGGTCGCCCAGGACGCCGAGCGGGGCGCCGAGGCCATCCTCAAGACCATCAGCGAGATCTACCGCATCAAGGAGTCCAGCCAGGAGGCCGTCGCCGTCATCGCCAGCCTGGGCTCCCGCATCGAGGCCATCGGCCAGATCGTCGGCGTCATCGACGAGGTCGCCGAGCAGACCAACCTCCTCGCCCTCAACGCCGCCATCCTCGCCGCCCAGTCCGGCGAGCACGGCAAGGGCTTCGCGGTCGTGGCCGACGAGATCAAGGACCTGGCCGAGCGCGCCGGCGGCTCCACCAAGGAGATCGCCGACCTGGTCAAGACCATCCAGTCCGAGTCCAAGAACGCGATCAGCGCCGTCGAGCGCTCCAGCCACAACGTCGACCGCGGCGTCGAGGTGTCCAACGAGGCCGAGCGTGCCCTCAAGAAGATCCTCGAGTCTTCCCAGAAGAGCACCAACATGGTCCGCGCCATCGCCCGCGCCACCGTCGAGCAGGCCAAGGGCAGCAAGCAGGTCACCGACGCCATCGGCCGCATCGCCGAGACCGTCCAGCAGATCGCCGCCGCCACCGCCGAGCAGGCCCGGGGCTCCGAGCTCATCATGAAGAGCGCCGAGAAGATGCGCGGCATCACCCAGCACGTCGAGCGCTCCAGCCAGGAACAGGCCCGCGGGGGGCGTCAGATCACCCAGACCATCGAGGGCATCGCCAGCATGGTCTCCCAGCTCAACAGCACCCAGCGCGCCCAGTCCCGCAGCAACGATACGGTCCTCACCTCGGTCTCCCGCATTGATGAGCTCGCTCGCGCCCAGCAACGCATGGTCGCCCACCTGCAATCCCTGTCGCAACGCCTGCGCCAGCGGGTCGAAAACTTAGCATCGTAGCCAACCCACCTCATCCGTCGCAAGTTCTTTACGCGCTCCCGGGTAGACAGGGCGGTGAGCACGTGCTTACATCGACGCACGTGGGGTGAAGCGCGTGCCTGGCGATGACGATGTGAAGAAAATGCTCCGGGAGATCAGGGAAAGCCTGGAGCGCAGCCAGCAGCTGCTCGCAACGCTGAGCCAGCAAACCAGCACCGGCTCGCCCAGCGCACCCCCTCCGCCTTCCCCCCCCTCCCCTGCCTCGCCATCAGCCCCCGCGAGCGAGGGGAAAGAAGACCTGACCCCTTACCGCCGCCGGATCACGGCGACCTACGACGCAAGCTTCTTCAGCGGCGAGGATGCGCCGGCCCAGTCCGGGGAGCGGCTCCAGGTAAAAAGTAACCCCACCGAGCCCCCGCGCTCGCTGACCCCGGGGGGGCAGAAGGTCGACGGCACCTACGCGATCCTCAACCCGCGCCCTCGCAAGAGGCGCTGAACCACCGGCCCTGGCGCGGGCTTCCGGGGGGCGGCGTTGCGAGGGCGCAAAGGTTCATGGCAGGAGGCCGCGTTGACGGGTGGGGGGGGCGTCCGCAGCTTGGTCCGGGTGACGGCCTCCGAACCTTCCTCCGACGCGCTGTGGTCGATTGCCCCTGTCCGCGCTATGCCTGTTTCTTTGCAATCGCCCTCTGCCCACGAAGAGCGCAGCGCCCGGCCCGGGTTTGTGTTCCTGCAGGCTCCCCACTACCGGAAGGCCTACGAGTGGCTCTTCGTGCTGCGTTCGGTGGGGCTGGACGGGGTGATCCGGCCCACGGTCGACGGGCACTGGGGCGTGCAGGTGGTCGAGGAGCATGCCACCCGGGCCCTCGAGAACCTGAAGGCGTACGAGGCCGAGAACCGGGACTGGCCGCCGCCCCAGGTCCGCGAGCGTCCGCTGTACGAAAACTCCCTGTGGGCGGGCACCATCCTGGGCTCCCTGGCCCTCTTTTTCATGAGCACGGGCCCTGCACGGCTGCAGAGCGAGTGGTTCCAGCGGGGCACGGCGAGCGCCTTTGACATCCTGCACGGCAAGCCCTGGCAGGCGGTCACGGCGCTGACGCTCCACGCCGATAGCCAGCATGTGCTGGGGAACGTGCTGGCGGGCACGCTGTTCCTCTCGGCGGTGCACCGGCGCCTGGGGGTCGGTTTTGGCACCGCCACGGTGCTGGCCGCGGGCATCCTGGGCAACCTGCTCAACGCGCTCTGGTACGGGTCCGGGCACCGGAGCATCGGGGCCTCCACCGCGGTCTTCGGGGCCGTGGGGGTGCTGGCGGCGGTGCAGCTGCTCCTCAACCGGGAGCGGGTCCAGGGGCGCATGGCCACCTGGAAGCCCGTGGTGGGCGGGGTGGCGCTGCTGGGTCTGCTGGGGGCCGGCGGTGTCAACACCGACCTCCTTGCGCACCTGTACGGGTTCGTGGCGGGGCTGGTGTTCGGCGGCGTGGCGGGGCTGGTGGTGCGCCGCCGGGAAGAGCCGCTGAGCGAGTGGCTCCAGATGGGGATGGCGGCGGGGGCAGCGGCGACGGTGCTGGGGGCGTGGGGCCTGGCGTGGTGGCGAGGCTGAGTGGGTTATCCGACGAACGGGATGCGGTCACGGGCGAGGGCGTCGAGTTCGAGCTGCATGGCGGCCTGGACCTGGTCGTAGCAGCGCTGGAGGAGGGCCGGGTCCTCGGCCTGCTCGGGGTCGATGTCAGGCCAGGCGATGGGGGGACCGAAGGCGAGGGTGGTCTGGGCGGGGAGAGGCCAGTAGGGGAGGTAGCCGGAGGTGAGGCCCCAGGGGAGGCTGAGGACGATGGGGAAGGTCTCGACGCGGAGGCGCTCCTTGGTGCGGAGCCAGCGGGCGAGGCGGTCACCACGGGTGAGGACGACCCACTGCTCGTGGGTGCCGACGCTGACGACGGGGACGATGGGGACGCGCTCGCGCAGGGCCAGCTTGAGGAAGCCCTTGCGCCCGCCCAGCTCGATGCGGTTCCGGTCGCGGAAGGAGCGTGTGGCGTCGTAATCGGAGCCCGGGTAGACGAGGGCCATGTGGCCGGCGCGCAGCGCGCGGGAGGCGCCGCCGTGGCTGGCGCGGAGGATCCCGGCCCGGGCGCACTGGCGTCGCAGCGTGGCGTTGCTGTGGAGGATGTCGTGGGAGAGCCCGTAGAGGCGGCGCTCGGGGCCGAGGTGATCCCAGACGGCGACGAGGGTGAGGGCGCTGTCAGAGACGACGATGCCGCCGTTGTGGTTGCCCACGAGGAGCGCGGGCCCCTGCGGGGGCAGGTGCTCGAGGCCCCGGACCTGCCAGCGAAAGTAGCCCTCGCCGGCGGTCCGGAAGGCGTCGATGAAGAGCTTGAGGAAGGCCGGATCCCGGGCGTCGATGTCGTCGGCGGGGATCTCGCGATCGGGGGCGGTGAGGTACTTGCCGGCGACGTAGAGCAGGCCCGGAGGGGACAGCAGGGCGAGGCCATCGGGGCCGAGCTGGCGGGCCAGCTCGGTGAACCAGCGCCCGGCGCCGGAGGGGGAAGGAGGACGCATCGAGAAGCCAGGGTAGCGCGGGGGAGGGCCGGGAGGGCGGGAGATGACAAGGCCCGCGGGGCCGTGCCACGCTGGGCCAGAGACCATGGATTACCAGCACCTGATCGTGACGAGGGAGGGCCCGGTGGCCACCCTGACCATGAACCGACCGGACAAGCTGAACGCGCTCAACGCGCGTCTTGTCGCCGAGCTGACCCACGCGGTGCACCACCTGCGCTTCGCGAAGGAGGATGCGCCGAGGGTGGTGATCCTGACCGGGGCCGGCAAGGCCTTCGTCGCCGGGGGAGACATCGGGGCCATGGCGGGGATGAGCGCCCAGGAGGCGAGCCATTTTTCCGAGGCGGGGCACCGGCTCTGCTACCAGATCGAGATGGCCCCTTTCCCGGTCATCGCGGCGGTCAACGGCTTCGCGCTGGGGGGCGGCTGCGAGCTGATGCTGGCCTGCGATTTTGCCTACGCCGCGGACACGGCGAAGCTGGGCCAACCGGAGGTCAACCTGGGGGTCATCCCGGGCTTCGGGGGCACCCAGCGGCTGCAGCGTCGCGTCGGGATCGCGAAGGCCCGGGAGCTGATCTACACCGGCGACATCCTGGGCGCCGAGGAGGCGCTGCGCATCGGCCTGATCAACGGCGTGTTCCTCGCGTCCGAGCTGCTCGCGAAGACCCGGGAGATCGCCGAGAAGATCGCCACCAAGGGCCCCCTCGCGGTGGCGTCCGCCAAGCGGGTGCTGCTGCGGGGCGCCGACATCGAGCTGGCGGTGGCCAACGAGCTGGAGGCGCAGGCGTTCGGCGTCCTCTTTGGCTCCGCTGACCAGAAAGAAGGCATGGAGGCCTTCCTGGCGAAGCGCAAGGCCACCTTCCAGGGCAAGTGACCGCCCCCCGGAGCCCCGCGGCCCGGGCCTGGGGGCTGCTGGCCGCGGCGTCCCTGACCTGGTCGGGCCTCTCCTGGCGTCTCTTCCGGGACGGGGTGGCGGCTCGCGCGGTGCTGCTGCCGGTGGACCCGCCCTCGTACTACGCGGCCCAGGCCCTCTTTGTCGGGCCGCTGCTGGTGCTGCTGGCCACGATCTTCGCGGCGGTCGCGCACCGGTTGACCCGGGGCGAGGGGCGAGGCACCTGGCGCGAGCTCTGGCCTCCGCTGGCGGCCACCTACGCGGGCGTCCTGCTGCTCTGCTTCCTGCTGCCGGACTGGATCGCGTACCTGCTCGCCGGGCGCCACGGAATGGCCCGCGCGATGCGTTTTTACGCCCCGCTGACGCCGCTGGGGATCATCCTCGGGGCCGCGTGGCACCTGCACCGGCGCCGCGGGGTGAGCCGGGGTCGCGCGGCGCTGGCGGCGCTGGCGGCCCTGGTGGCGCAGGCCGCGGTGGGGGTCCCGCTGCTGCGCTGAAAAGAAAGTGGACACCCGGGTGGCACGGGCCTGCGGCACGATGCGCTCATGAGCGAGAGCAAGAGCGATCTGCGGGGCACGGTGTGCCTGGTGGCGGGGGCGACGCGGGGGGCCGGGCGGGCCATCGCGGTGGCGCTGGGAGAGCGGGGGGCGACCGTGTACTGCACGGGCCGCAGCTCGCGGGCTCATCCGGGGGAGAGGCCCGAGGTGATCGAGGACAGCGCCGAGCTGGTGTCGCGCGCGGGCGGCGTGGGCGTGGCGGTGCGCGCGGATCACACCCGCGAGGAGCAGGTGGAGGCCCTGTGCCGGCGGATCCAGGAAGAGCAGGGCGGCCTGGACGTGCTGGTGAACGACCTGTGGGGGGGCGAGAAGCTGATCGAGTTCGGCGTGCCGTTCTGGGCCTGTTCCATCGAGAAAGGGCGCCGGATGATCGAGCAGGCGGTGGTGGCGCATGCGATCACCAGCCGGCACGCGGTGCCGCTGATGCTGGAGCGCCCGCGGGGGTTGATCGTCGAGGTGACCGACGGCGACCATTTCGGCTGGCGAGGGGCATTTTTCTACGATCTGGTGAAGATGGCGGCGATCCGCATGGCCTTCTCCATGGCCTGGGAGCTCCGGGATCGACCCCTCACCGCCCTCGCTGTCACCCCCGGTTTTTTGCGCTCCGAAGAGATGCTGGAGCACTTCGGTGTGACCGAGGCAACCTGGCGGGAGGCGGTCGCCCAGGAGCCCCACTTCATCGCCTCCGAGTCCCCCGCCTACGTGGCCCGCGCGATCGCCGCCCTCGCCGCGGACCCCCAGGTCAAGGAGCGCGCAGGTCGGGTCTTCTCTTCCTGGGATCTGGCGCGCCATTATCGCATCACCGATGCGGATGGCTCCCAGCCAGACTGGGGGGCCTACTTCGAGCAAGCTTTTGGCCAGCCTTACCCGGCCGTCCGCGCGCAAGACTACGCAAGCTGGCTGCGCAGCCCGCTGGAGATCGTCCTTGCTTCCGGGCAGGGGTCATCCTCTTTAAGTCGCTGAATCCAGGGCAAAAAAAAGAAGAGGGCCGCCGGGAGAGAGCAAACCGGAAGCTGCGGCATCGATAGGGGCGATGCGAGCTGTATCCCCATTTCCTGCCGCCGAACCGTCCCTGGGTTGGGTGCGCTCCCTGCTCGACCACCACGGTCGCGAGCTGGCGCGCCTCACCCAGCAACGCGGCCTCGTCGGGAGAGAGGGGTTCCGAGGCGTGGAGACCTGCCTGTGCGCCTTCCTGTCGCTCCCACAGGCCCGCCAGATCGCCGCCCAGCACGAGGATACCCGGCGCATGATGTCGCTCTTGCTCGGGGCGGTGGTGCAAACGGTGCAGGTCCGCAAGGATGCCCCCTCTTTGCCGAGCGCAGCCGGTGAATTCAACCCCTATCAGGTCCGCCTGCTCCTGCTCGACGCCCGCTCCGGTGTCAGCGAGCAGCTGGGGCTGACCAACGAGGAACGCGAGGATCTCCTGTCCACTTGCCCTGCCGAGATACGCCGTCAACACAGCGCCTGGCTTGAACAGCAGGTCGAGGTGCGAACCTCCTGGGATGAACAGACCTTCGACGACCACCTGAAGAAGCACCAGGTGCCCGTGCTGGTCCACTTCATCGCCGAGTGGTGCAAGCCGTGCCACGTGATCGAGCCTTACCTCAGCGAGCTGGCCCAGCAACGCCAGGGCGCGCTCGTCGTGGCCAGCGTCGACGTCGAGAAGAACCCGATGCTCCCGGTGCGCTTCCGGGTCCGGGCCTTGCCTACCCTGCTCCTGTTTCGCCAGGGCCAGCTGATCAACAGCCTCGTGGGCGCCACCCCCCAGCCGCGCCTCGTCGACTGGCTCGACACCGCCCTGCTGTCGTCGTGAACCTGGCGAAGGCCCGCCCGCGCTAGCGCGGCTGGGCCGAACCGGTCGCAGGCGCTGCCGGGGGGGCCGCAGAGGACACCGGGGCCGCCGACGCACAGGCAGCCAGCAGCTTGGGGGAGAGCCGGTCGGGGTCAAGATCCACACCAGGCTCGACCTCGCGCCAGACCCGGCAAGAAGCCGAGGCATGGCCCCGGGCGTCGAGGGCGGCGTAGGCCTCCAGGAGCTGGCGGTGGATGGCCCCCATCTGGCTGCGGGAGAGCTCGCCGTAAGCGAGCATTTTTGACCCCCTGTGCACCGCATCGAGGTAGCGACCGCCGCGGATCTCGGCGAGCAGGCTGGGCATCTCGGCCTCGGCGCGGCGCTGGGCGTCGCGGGTGCCGCCGGCGGCCTGGGAGCGCTCGAGGGAGGTGGCGGCGGCGGCGGCGGCGCGCCCGGCCTCGGTGAGAGGCAGGGAGGTCAGCGGGACCAGGACGACCTCGCCACGCTTGGGGGGGCGCCCCTTGAGGAAGTTGTAGCGGTCGAGGACCCAGGCCTTCTCGCGGTTGCCGAGGAAGCGGAGGGCGATGGAGACCAGCGTATCGCTGGGCCCGACGATCACGCGCAGGTTGTAAGGGACGACGATCTCGGCCCCTTCGGAGGGGGTCATCCAGGGGCTGGAGTCGTTGGCGGCGGAGAGCACATCCTGGCGCTCCGGGTGGCCCAGCAGCGTCTCGGCGAGGGAGGCCCAGGTGTCGCCTTGCTGGACGCGCACATGCTGCAAGGCCGGGATCTCGAGGAGCTGACCCACCACCGTGGGCACGCCCCCTCCCGCATCGAGGCCGTTCGCCGCCACCAGCAGCTTCTCGAGGTCGACGCGCCCGTAGACCCGCTCGGAGATCCGCGCCAGGGATTCGCCCCGGCGCAGCACATGAGGGAAGGCGCTGGCCTCCGGGGGGGACCCGAGGGCGAGCGCGACGAGGGCCAACCAGGGCAGCGCAGGTCGAGGGTTCATCGTGAGGAAGCCGGGCGCATGCCTCGCGGATACGCCGTCGGCAAGCCCTCCGTGGGGATCGCCGCCAGCATGCGCTCCAGCTCCCGGGCGTCCCGGGGGCGATCCTGGATCCGCTTCTGGAGGCACCGCAGCACCGCCTCGTCCAGCGCCTCGGGGATGGGCAGCTCGGGGCGCCGCTCCCGCATCGGCTGCGGGATCTGCTGCTGGTGCAGGTCCAGCAGGTCGCGCCGGTTCTTCGCCTGGATCGGCAGCTCGCCGGTGAGCGTCTCGTACATCAACACCCCCAGCGCGTAGAGGTCCGTGCGCGGCTCCACCGCGGCGCCGATGCACTGCTCGGGGGCCATGTACTCCGGCGTCCCCAGCGTGTACCCCTCCTGCGTCAGGTTCTCCGCCGAGTGCAGCTTGGACATGCCAAAATCCAGCACCTTGGCCTCGCCGCTCTCGCACAGGAAGATGTTGCCCGGCTTCAGATCCCGGTGCACCACCCCCTTGTTGTGGGCCGCCCCCAGCGCCTTGCACACGTCGCGGAACAGCGGGATCGCCAGCCCCGGCGCCACCAGCCCCTCCCGCGTGAGGCGCTCCGCCAGGTTCACCCCTCGCAGCAGCTCCATCACCACGTAGATCGACCCGTCCGGCATCTGGTCCAGGTCCAGGGTCCGCACCACGTTGGCGTGCTCGATGTTCCCCTGCACCTGCGCCTCCCGGCGCAGCCTCGCGATCTCGCTCGCGTCCCGCGCCGCCGCCCCCCGCAGCACCTTCACCGCCACCTTGCCCCCCAGGTTCAGGTGCTCGGCGCTGTACACCACCCCGATCCC
>JALOQB010000537.1 GCA_025453595.1 Polyangiaceae bacterium | reverse complement strand
CGCTGCTCCGGGACGCCGCCCGCGCCCTCGTGGTACGCAGTGCGTGATGCAGCGCGCCTGCGGGAAAGCCATCCTCCTCGGGGAACACGCGGTCGTCCACGGCGTACCAGCCCTCGTCGTCGGCCTTGATCGGGGCGTCGAGGCCGTCGCCCTGCCGGCCCCCTCCGCCTCCGAGTCCACCCTCTCCATCAACCACGACCTCGTCGCCACCTCCGCCCAGGACCACGACCTCGCCCTCGCGTTTCGTGCCCTCCTCGCCGAGGCCGCCCCGCCATCGCCGGTCCAGGTGCAGGTCGCCAGCGCCCTCCCGGTCGGCGCCGGCGTCGGTAGCTCCGCCGCCCTCGGCGTCGCCATCGCCCGCGCCCTCGCCGAGGCCTTCGCGCTCCCCCCTTCCCTCGATCGAGACCTCGCCCACGCCCTCTCCTGGGAGCGCATCTTCCACGGGAACCCCTCCGGCATCGACACCGCCGCCGCCGCCTGCGGCGGGTGCCTCCTCTACACCCGCGGATCCCCCGCCGAACCCCTCCGCCTCCGCTCCCCTCTCTCCCTCGCCATCGCCTACTCGGGGTATGGATCTTCCACACGGACCATGGTCGAGAGCGTGGCGCGTCAGAAGGAGCGGCGCCCCGCGGTCTTCGCCAAGCAGCTCGACGCGATCCGCTCCCTCGTCAGCAACGCGCGGCTCGCCCTCGAGGCCGGCGACCTCGTCGGGCTGGGCAAGCTCATGGATCTCAACCAGATGATCCTCGCCGGGTGGATGCTCTCCACGGGGGAAATCGAGCAACTCTGCGCCCTCGCTCGCGAGGCCGGCGCTCTCGGCGCCAAGCTCACCGGGGCCGGCGGCGGAGGCTGCGTCGTGGCCCTCTGCGACGGCGATCCGGGTCCGATCCTGGGTGCCTGGCGAGGCGGCGGGTTCACCTGCTTCGCGTCCACGGTCTCGTCCTTACGGCGGGGGTTCGCGCCCTGGCACCGCGCGATGCTGGCAGGGAAAAAAATCTTTCTCCGGATAGCCGTCAGAAAAAACGTGCAGGAGCGTCCCTGTTCCGCTCGCCAGCGCGAGGCCGCAGCGGCATGAGCCCTTGCGGCCCCGGAAACCACAGTCTTTCCAGAACGGGGTCCTCATGGATAGCTACCTTGTGTACGGGATGAGCTTGCTCGGTTTTTTCATGGGAGCGGCCTTCGGGGTCACCCAGGGGGCCCCCGACGGTGCCTCTTTCTCGCGAATGATGAATCACTATCTTCTGTGGCTTGGGCTCTGTATCGCGACGGCTCGCGGCAACATTACGAGGTTTGAAGCCTCGACCATCTTCTGGATTTTCGACCCTTATCTCCCGTGGAGCGATGTGAACATGAAGATCCACTGGAAAGGTCTTACCAACCCGTTTTACTGGCAAGCTGCGGCCGATATGAGCATGGATTCGCTGCGAAAATGCCTGGGTGAACAGGCCCACCGGCTGCCAGAATTGCGAGCGCAGATCGAGGCAGAGGCCGTCGTCCTGGCGCCGGCGCTCTTCCAGTGTCGTCTCGACATGCTGAGCAGCCCCGAGATGTCGACGTAGCGTGGCGGCCCTTGCTGCGGCCTTGCCCGGGCCGAGGGCGCTACCGAACCCGGGCACCCCGGAGTACAACCGCCTCGACCGGCGGCGCCCCCCAGGGCTGGATCAAGGCCTCCTCGTGGGGCAACCCCCAGAGGACGAGGTCGGCCGAGGCCCCCGGGAAGAGGGCGCCGGTCTCGGAGGCGAAGCCCAGGCTCGCGGCGGCGTGGCGGGTGGCCCCCAGGAGGCACTCTTCCGGGCTCAGTCCATAGGAGCGAGCGGCGAAGGCGAGGGCCAGCGGGAGGCTCTCGGTGGGGGCGGTGCCGGGGTTGGCGTCGGAGGCAACGGCCAGCGGGACACCGGCGCTGCGCAGCGCGGCCACGGGGGGAGGAGCCTGGTTCAGGGTGAAGCTGGCCACCGGGAGCAGCACGGCCGTGACCCCCCCGCGAGCGAGGGCCTCGATGGCCTCCGGGCCCGCGTGTTCGAGGTGGTCAGCGGAGACAGCCTCCAGGCTGGCAGCGAGCTGGCAGGCGCCCACGTCCGCGAACTGACCGGCGTGAAGGCGCACGGCGAGCCCGAGCTCACGAGCGAGCCGCAGCAGGGGTTCTGCTTCCGCCACGGAGAAGGCGGCGCGATCGAGGTACGCGTCCACGGCGCAGGCGAGGCCTTCTGCGGCGAAGGAACGGAGCCAGCGCTGTGCCGCGGCGACGTAATCGGGGCGGCGACCGTCGAATTCCGGGGGGAGCGCGTGGAGCGCGAGGTAGGTGGGCGAGATCCGGGGCAGCTCGCTCGCGGCCCGGGCGCAGGCGATGGCCTGCAGCTGTTTCCGCTCGGAGGCCTCATCCAGGCCGTAGCCGCTCTTGATCTCGACGGTGGTGACGCCCTGATCGAGCATCCGGTGGAGGCGCTGCCAGAGGACACGCTCGATGGCCTCCTGGGAGGCCTCCCGGACGGCGCGCATGGTGGAGCGGATACCGCCGCCGGCCCGGGCGATCTCCTCGTAGCCAGCGCCGGCCAGCCGGAGGCGATACTCCCCGTGGCGGGACCCGACCCAGGCCGCATGGGTGTGGGCGTCGACGAGGCCCGGGGTGAGCAGCCCCTGGCCCCGGAGCAGCACCGGGTTCTCGTGCGCAGTGAGGTTGGCGAGCCGATCGACGGCGACCACGCGGCCTTGCTCCAGGAGCACGGCGCCCTCCTCGATGACGCCGAGGGGGCCCGGGAGCCGCGGATCGCAGGTGACCACGCGGGGCGCGGTCACCAGACCACGAGGGAGCAGGATTGGGGGCGAAGGGGCGTGCATTCAGCTCTCCAGGAGCCTGGTCAGCTCGGCTTCCAGGGGCCGGGACTGGTTCAGGAGGGACCGGAACAGGGGCTCGTCGAAGACCGGGTTGGGGACGCGACGGCGGCGGGCGTTGAGGCCCCGGACGGCGGCCTCGGAGCAGCGCTGCAGGAAGGCCGGA
>JALOQB010000229.1 GCA_025453595.1 Polyangiaceae bacterium | reverse complement strand
CGGGGAGGAAGGCTACGTGCTCTCCTCGTACGCCACCAGCCTCGGGGCGCGCGTCGTGGAGGAGCCAGAGGCCCCCGCGGAGCCGGCCCCGCGCCTCACCCCCGAGCGGGCCTGAGCGCCCTCAGCGGGTGACCTTCCAGCCACCGAATTTCTCCCGGGCGAGCTCGGCGAGGCGCACGATGATGCCCCGGGCGACCAGCTCCAGGATGTGCTTCTCCAGCTGCGCCTGCTGGGCCGCCTTGCCGCCGTAGCTGAAGCGGGTGCGCGCCACGCCCAGCTCGCGCATCTTCCCCAGGGCCGCGCAGGAGACCCGGACGATGTCGCCGTCGACGCGGGCGCTCAGCTCGCGGATGTCGATGGTCGCCTCCGCCTCCAGCGGGAAGCCGCTGCCCCACCGCGCCTTGCGGGTCTCCTTCTCCAGGATGGCCTTGAGCATCGCCTCGACCCGCGGCGCGTCCTTGCGCTCCGGGAGCACGATGGTCCACCGGATCTTCGGGCCGCGGGGCCTGGCCCCGGCGTCCAGCGGCAGCAGCCACGCAATTCCCAGCGCCGCCAGGGCCAGGGCGGCGCGCCGTCGGGGGAGGGGCGACATGCGGGGCAGGGTGCCGTGAGGCGCCCGATACGGGCAAATTAACGCAGATTCCTCGGGGAACGACCGGCGAGCAGGGGGGGAGGGCACGAGACTGCATACGATCCGGGGGAGTCTGGGCTAGGCTGCGCCCGATATGATCGGAGTTGAAGTCGTCGAAGCGGCGCTACGCCAGGAACCAGAGCTGCTGCGCAGCCTGGTCCACCAGCTGGCCGGGGCCGAGCTCGAAGGCCCCTTGACCCTGCTGCACGACGCGCCCCTCACCGCCTTCCAGAAGCCCGGCGGCCCCTGGACCGCCCTGCGCGTCCTGGAGGACCCCAGCGAGGATGACCGGGCCACCTGGCCCCACCTCCTCGCGGATCTGGCTCGCCGCACCGGGACCGACGGGGACCTGCTGATCCTCACCCCTTCCCGCGATACCGCGAAGTGGGCCAAGAAGATCCTGCACCGCGAGGGGCCGCTGGGCACCAAGCAGTCCCTGGCCCCGGTGGTCCTGCGGGTCGGCCTCGACGAGGCCGAGGCCCTCCTCGACGGCCCCTCCCCTCACGCCGCGCTCCTGGCCGCCTGGGGCATCCAGCGCAAGGACGGCCCCCGCACCCGCAACGCCCTCTCCGCGCTCCTCGCCCGCCTCGACCAGATCCCCGGCGCCGAGCGCTCCTGGTGGCTCCTCGCCACGCTCCAGCTTCTCAGCGGGACACAATTGGCGCATATCCGCGCGATGCGAAACGATCTGCCTCGCAGCGAGGCCTTCTCGCAGTTCTTCCAGACCGTCGAGGCCCAGGCCGAGGCGCGCGGCAAGGCCCTCTCGCTGCTGCGTTACCTTGACCTCCGCAAGATCCCCCTCAGCCCCGACCAGCGCGCTTACATCGAGACCTGCACCGATCTGCCCACCGCCGACCGCTGGGTCGAGGCCGCCTTCTCTGCCGAGCGCAACGGCCCCATCCTCGAGGCCATCTTCAGCGTCGACCCCCCCCCGGTCGCGCCCCCCGTCCCGCCGGTGCCCCCCGTCGACCTCCTCACCCCCGAGCCCCCGGCCTCCGCCGAGGGCTGATCAGGCCGCCACCGACCCCAGCCGGAACGAGCGCCGGTAGCCGCTGTCCAGGTCCGAGATCGTCACCTCCACGATGCCGTGGGGGTCCACCTGGTACTGCTCCTCGATCCGCGGCGCGGGCCCCTCCAGCCGCTGCACCGGCACCCCCGCCAGCGACCCCCCTCGCCCTCGCAGCCCGGGGTCAAACGGGAAATACACCTCCGTCATCGGCGCGATGTCCCCCAGCGGGTTCCCCCGATCGTCGAAGGCCGAGCACTCGAAGAACCGGAAATGACCCACGTTGTGCACCGGCCGGTACACCCGCCGGAACACCCGCGGTGCCCCGCCCGGTCGCGGCAGCTCCATCTCCCTCGTGAAGATGGGGTCATAAGAGACCTGCATGCCCCCCTGGGCCTCGCGAAACACGCCAAAGTTCCTGGAGAACCGATCCGATAGCTCGAAGCCAGCGCTCTCGTCGCAGGCGATGGCGAGGCCGATGGCGGTGGCGGCGTGAGGGTAAGGGGAGCGGTGGACGCGGCGCCCGAAGCGAGCCTTGAGCAGGCGCGTGATCGCCGGCAGCGCGCTGGCGCCGCCCACGACGTAGATCCCGGCGACCTCGGTCATGCCGTCGCCGCTGCCGCCGGCCTCGCCGTCGAGCCGCTGGATCACCGGGAGCATGGCCTCGATGGTGCGCTCCACCAGGGGGGCGCAGGCGTCGTAAAAATCCTGGGCCTGGACCACCACCTCGGGCTCCGGGGCGTCGTCGCCCAGGGCCTCCTCGAGATCGAGGACCACCTTGCGGGAGCTGGGGTTGAGCTGCTCCTTGGCCTCGCGGCAAAGCTCGAGGAGCCGGAGCAGGGCGCGGCGAGGGATCCGCTCCCCCAGGAGCCCGGCCTTCTCCAGGGCCAGCTCGGCGAGCTTCGCGTCGAAGTCATCGCCGCCCAGGTGGTTGATGCCGGAGGTGGCGACCGCATCGTGGTGGTGGCCGTGCATGTGGACCAGGGAGGCGTCGAAGGTGCCGCCGCCCAGGTCGTAGACCACCACGTATTCGCGCCGGGAGCTGAGGGTCCTGCGGTAGCGGTGGGTGTACTCGAAGCCGGCAGCCGAGGGCTCGTTGAGCATGGCGCGCACCTGGAACCCGGCGCGCTGGAAGGCGTCGAGGGTCAAAAAGCGCTGGGTGCAGAAGGCGTTGGCGGGGGCGGCGATCACCGCCTCGATGGGCTCGCCCTCCGGCAGCTCGGAGGCGAGGCTGGAGCGGGCGGCGAGGGCCTCGCGGAGCGAGCGAAGGAAGCGGGTGAGGAGCTCGAGGACAGGCACCGTGGCGCCGCCGATGCGCACCGCCCCCTGGGCCGTCGCCTGGCCCCCGGAGAGAAGGCGCTTGAAGGAGCGGAGCACGGTCCACCCCGCGACGCCGCTCATCGCCTGGGCCTCGAAGCCGAAGCGAAGTTCGCCCTCGCGCTCGGCCACCACCGAGGGGTACCACTCGCAGGCGCCGCCCTCGTCGTCATGGAAGCTGACGATCGGATAATTCCCCCGGTCCACGTGAGCGATCACCGTCCGGGTTGTCCCAAAATCGATACCGAGGCGCACCGGCGCAAGGTACCAGCTCGCCCCGCCGCGGGCCCACTTCCCGGCCCCATCCCCCCGCCCCCCCACCCCCCTGCCTCGTGCTTATTCCCCCCGCCGGGGGGGCGCAGAGAGGCAGAGAAATCGGCCCGCCACCGTGCTAAGGCCACCGCTCGATGGGATACCCGTTGACCCTGGCTACCCGCTACCTTCGCGCCAAGAAGGCCGCCTTCGTGAGCGTGGGGACGGCCTTCGCCATCCTGGGCGTCGCCCTCGGCGTCGCCGCCCTGGCCACCGTCATGAGCGTCACCGGCGGCTTCCAGTCGCAGTTTCGCGAGAAGGTCCTCGGCGTCAACGCCCACGTCCTGGTGCTCAAGTACTCCGCCGACTTCCGCGAGTACCGCGACATCATGAAGGTCGTCGAGGCCATGCCCGGCGTCGAGGGCGTCGGCCCCTTCACCATCAACCCCATGATGGTCAGCCACGGCACCCGCACCGCCACCGGCGTCCTCCTCAAGGGCGTCGACCCGGAGCAGATGCACCGCGTCCTCGACCTGCCCAAGCACCTCGTCGAGCCCCAGGAGGCCCGCACCACCGGCCGCATCGAGGGGCTACGGCGCCCCGGCGCCAGGCCCGCCGAGCGCCCCGGCGACCCCGCCAAGGCCCCGGGCCTCGCCCCCATCGACATCAAGCCCACCACTCCGGAACTTCCCTACGAGAAGGATGACCAGGGTCGACCCAAGGCGGTCATCCAGGAGATCGAGCGGAGCATCCGGGAGCACGACGCGAAGCAGAAGGGCGAGCCCGCGGCCTCGGCCAGCGCCGCCCGCAGCGCCGCCCCGCCGGCCAGCGCGGCGCCCGCCCCGCCGACGAGCGCGGCGCCCGCCGCCAGCGAGGACGCGCCCCGCGCCCCGCCGCCCGGGGCCCCGGTGGGGGACGTGGAGCCCGAGGGCGGCTACGCGAGCCAGCTCCCCGACGCGGACGACGACCTCGACCCGAGCATCATCCCGGACCCGTGCAACGACCCGGCGCTCGTCGCCCAGCTCCCCGGGGCCATCGTCGGCGTCACGCTGGCGAAGAACCTGTCGCTCAAGCTGGGCGATTGCCTCCAGGTCACGTCGCCCACCATCGGCTACTCGTACAGCGGCCGCGCCATCCGGCCCCCCACCGCCAAGCAGTTCCGGATCATCGGGGTCTTCGACGCGGGCTTTGACCAGTACGACTCGAAGCTGGTGTACACCGACCTCTACGAGGCCCAGACCTTCTACGACTCGGGGGACAGCGTGACCGGCGTCGAGATGAAGGTCACCGACATCGAGCAGGCCCGGGCCATCGCGCGCCAGATCGACACCAAGCTGGCCAACGGGATCTACCACACGATGGACTGGGAAGAGCTGAACCACGGCCTCTTCACCGCGCTCCGCATCCAGCAGATCGGCATGAGCTCGGTCCTCGCGCTGATCATCGTGGTGGCCGCCTTCACCGTCGTCGCCACGCTGATCATGGTGGTCCTCGACAAGAAGAAAGAGATCGCGGTCCTCAAGGCCATGGGCGCCACCGACAGCGCGGTGCTCCGGCTCTTCCTCTACCAGGGCGGCATCATCGGCGGCGCCGGCACCGCCCTGGGCCTGGGCCTGGGCCTGCTGGTCTGCAAGGGCCTGCTGGTCTACGGCTTCAAGCTCGACCCGAAGGTCTACTTCATCTCGCGCCTGCCGGTGAACGTCCGCCCCACCGAGTTCTTGCTGACCGGCGCCATCGCCATCCTGATCTGCCTCATCGCCACCGTCGCCCCGGCCCTCTACGCCGCGCGCCTCCGCCCCGCCGACGGCCTCCGCGACCTGCAATGAGGCCCCGGGCCCGCGGCTACCGGAGGGCCAGCACGTGGAGCATGCGAAAGGGGGCACCGTCCCGCCCCCGCCCCGCCGGGATCTGGGACCAGGACAGCGTCGGCGGGATCGGCGCGCTCACCCAGGCCCCCCGCGGATCCGAGGCCTTCCGGCCCGCCGCCACCAGGCTGTAGCCGGCGCCGGCCAGCAGCCCCAGCGCCGCCTCCAGCGGGCGCCCCTCGACCTGGTGAAACTCGATGGCCCAGGCACGCACCTGCGTCATCTGCGCCACCGAGTCCTCCAGCACCTCGAACTCATGACCCTCGATGTCCAGCTTCACCACGGTCGCGTCGGGGGCCAGCTCGACCAGGCGGTGGCAGGGCACGACGCGGCCTTCCCCGCGGGTGACCACGCTGTTCCAGCTGCCATCCGCCTGCGCCTCCGCACGCAGCCGCACCTCCCCCCGGCGACCGGAGACCGCACCCCGCTCGACCCGCCACCCCGCCGGCGACCCCAGGCGTCCCCTCGCCTCCTCGATGCGCGCCACGTTCTCCTCCAGCGGCTCCACCGACAGCAACGAGCCCCCGCTCTGCTCCCAGAAGAACGCCGAGAGCACCCCCACGTTCGCCCCCACGTCCACGATGCGCTGCCCCTCCAGGGCCATCGAGGCGCGGTACCAGTCCAGCTGCTCAGGAGGTGTGTTCGCTTCGTTCTGCATGGTCCAGGGGCCGTTGCACCAGGAGGTGGGAGCCGGTGAGGTAGCTCGGGTTCACCCGCAGACCCGTGGGCCGCAGCGTGTCCGGATCGATCTCCGTCAGCTGCGGCACCCCACCCTGCAGGTGCGCGATCAGGTAGCTCCGCCCGTCCAGCGCCACCGCCACCCCCCGCGGCCCCGTGGGCTCCAGCACCTCGACCAGCTTGCTTGTAGAGAGTTTCCATACGGTCACCGCGTCGCCCAGGGGGTGGGTGGCGAGGACCAGGTCCCGGCCCGGATCGATGGCGACGGAGAGGGACTCGCCCACCATCCGCTCGACCGCCCGCGCCGGCCCCTGGAGGGTGCGCAGCGGCTTGCCTGGGGGCCGGAGCGAGACCGCGCCGCGCTGCGGGAGGTGCGCCGGGAGCCCGTCGCGGGGCGCGGAGACCACCGCGAGGGCCCCGCCAGCGAGGGCGAGGTGGCCGGCGTTGAAGCGAGGGTCGTCGATGGGGCACCGCTCGAGGAGCTTGCCGGAGCTCAGCTCGATCCAGGCGACGCTCCCCGGGTCATCCCCCCCGTGAGGCCCCCCGCCGTTGGCGACCACCATGACCGAGCCCCCCTCGATGAGGTGGCAGTCATGGGGGGAAGTTCCATATGTATGGATTTCCCCTAGTTCCTGGAGGGAGGCACCGTCGCGGGCCACGAGGACGCCGCGGAAGGACCGGTCGACGATGGACTCGACGGAGAAGAGGGTGGCGCCGTCGGCGGACCAGGCGCCGTGGCCGTAGAACTGGCGGGCGGGCGTGGTGGGGAGGGGGGTCAGCGAGGAGGGCCCCAGGAGGGCGGCGCCGGGGCCTTTCTTCTCGAAGGTGGCGAGGAGGCCCGGGCGGGTGGGGTGGGGCGAGACGCCGTGAGGGAGGAAAGGGAGAAGGACGCGCTCCACGGCGGGGGTGGGGGCGTCGAGGTCGATACGCACGAGGCACCGGTGGGCCTGCCCGGCCTGCAGAAAGGAGCCCCCTCCCAGGACGACGCCGCGGGCTCGTTCCATGGCGCTCAGGGGCAGAAGAGCTGGGAGGAGCTGGCCCCGCCGGAGCAGACACTGTTGACGCAGGCGCCGTCGAGGCAGCGGCTATCCGGGTCGCCGGTGCAGGGGGCCCCGGGCTGGGTGAAGGCCGCGCAGGTGCCCTTGGAGGAGCAGAAGAAGCCGCTCTTGCACTCCTCATCGAGCTCGCAGGTCGCGCCGCTGTCCTTGGAGGCCACGCAGGAGCCGCCGGCGCAGTGGGTATCCTTGGTGCATTCGAAGGAGGCGAAGCAGCTGGAGCCGAGGGGCGCGGCGGCGACGCACTCGCGGGAGGAGGCGTCGCAGGTGAAGGACTCGGCGCAACGGTAGACGGTGCCGACGGAGAGCTTCGGGTCCTCGTTGACCACGAGGGTCTGGCGCGTATCACCGACGCAAGGGGTGGAGCCGGCGCCCCCTTCGAGGACATGCTGGCAGATCTTCTTGGGCTCGAGGCCGACCTCCTCGCAGCGGACCTCGCCCTGGGCCGGGGGCTCGCACTCCTCGCTGGAGGCGCAGGTGTCGCCGGGCTTCTTGAGGTTGGAGGCGGGCGGGGTCACCTCGATGGCGCCCTCGCAGTCCGGGATCCCGGCCTCGAGGGTGCTGCAGGCGGACGAGCCGGAGAGGCCCTTGAGCTGCTCGATGCAGGCCTGCCCCTTGGTCTTGTTGAAGGTGCCCGTGTCCTTGATCAGCAGCAGGCTGGCGAAGACGGCCTTCTCGCAATCCTGCTGGTTGCTGTTGAGGCTCTTCTGGCCGCAGCAAGGCGAGGCGACGGTGCAGTAGGCAGAGGGGTAGAGGTTGGCGAACTCGTCGCTGGTCTCGGGGGGCGCGTCCGGGTCCTGGGGGCTGATGGGATCGGTCGGGTCGGTCGGGTCGGTCGGGTCGGTCGGGTCGGTCGGCTTCTTGATCTTCTTGCTCGGAGGAGGCGGGGCCTCGTCCTCACCGCCGCAGGCAAGAGGGAGCGTCGCGACCATCGAGGTCAGCAGCACCAAGACAAGGGACACAGCACGCATCCCCGGAGCTTACCATCAAGGGGCCAGCCTGGGGGAAGCGAGGGCGCCGGTGGACCGGAGGGCCTCGAAGAGCACGATGCCGACGGCGTTGGACAGGTTGAGGGACCGGACCGCGCCGCTGGTGGGGATGCCGTAGACCTGCTCGGGGTACCGGGCCAGAAGCTCCGGGGGGAGCCCGACGCTCTCCTTGCCGAACACGAGCACGGAGCCCGGCAGGTAGGGGGCATCGAGGTAGCTGCGGGAGGCGGTGGCGGAGAACAGGAGCCAGCGCTCCGGCGGCAGGGCGTGGGCCAGGTGCGGCAGGTCGACGTGCTGCTGGAGATCGACCAGGTGCCAGTAGTCGACCCCGGCCCGCCGCACGGCCTTCTCGTCGATGCGAAAGCCGAGGCGACCGACCAGGTGAAGGCGGGCGCTGGTGGCCGCGGTCATCCGGGCGATGCTGCCGGTATTCTGCGGGATCTCGGGCTCGACCAGGACCACGTGGAGCGGCTCGCTCGGGGGGTCCACGCGCAGACGCAAGGGGGACATCCGGGGGGGATGTAGCGGATCCGGCATGGAGGAAGAAGGGGGCGCTTGACCCGGGGAGCCGCGAAAACGTAGCCTGGCCCCCGGAGAATCTCTGGAATGCGTACCCTTGCTGCCCTCGTATCGGCCGCGGTCGTCTCTGCTCTCGTGGGCCTCCCCTCCACCGCGCGGGCCGATTCGATGGACCCAGCCATCGAGCGCCTCACGCTGCCCTACACCCCCCCCGCCGATCAGGCCCTCCCCGGCCTCAGCGTCGGGGTCGCCGGGGGCTGCACCAACCAGGGCCGGTTCATCCCCAACATCGGCGGCGGCGTCCAGTGCAGGCCCGACAACGTGGCCTTCGCCAAGCTCATCAACCAGTTCGGCACCGCCATCGCCCCCACCGCGATGCACTCGGGCCGGACCACCGGTTTTGGCAGCTTTCACCTCTCGTTCGAGGGCGCCTTCACCACCATCGACAACAGCGCCGGCTACTGGAAGGACGGCACCCGCGGCCCCCAGGACGCCAGCAACAAGCGCTTCTCGATCCGCAACAACGACCCCGCCGGCGCCCTCCAGGTCTACAGCATCAAGATCCGCAAGGGCTTCCCCTTCGGCTTCGAGGTCGGCGCCCAGGTCGGCACCGTCGCCCAGACCAACATCGTCACCGGCGGCGCCGACGTGCGCCTCTCCCTCCTCGAAGGGTTCCGCAAGGGTGCCCTCGGCATCCTCCCCGACCTTGCCGCGGGCGGCGGCGTTCGCACCATCTCCGGGACCCCTCAGTTCAACCTGACGGTCGCCTCCTTCGACCTGCAGATCTCCAAGAACCTCCCCATCGCCGAGTCGAGCATCCTCATCCCCTACGTCGGCTACCAGCAGCTCTGGATCTTCGGCGATTCGGGCCTCGTCGACCTCACCCCCAAGACCGACCCCCTCGGCTACTGCAACTTCTCGGGGCCCAACGTCCCCGGCAACAGCGACCCCAGCAAGTTCTCCAACCCCAGCGACCCCAACGGCTCGCGCATCTACGACGGCCAGCCCAACTGCTCCGGCAACGCCAACGCCCCACGCGGTGTCGTTTCTGACTTCAACAACACCACGGTCTTCGACAAGGTGCGGCTGCAGCGCCGGCGCCTGATCGTGGGGCTCCACTACCGCTACGAGTACCTGTACCTCGGGGGCCAGTTCATCACGGACATCGGCAACCCGAAGGACGGCGGGGGCGAGGACAACAGCAAGCTCGAAGGGGAGAAGGGCCAGAGCACCTACGTCTTCGAGCTGGGGGCCTTCTTTTTAGCGACCGAGCCCCGGGCCAGGTCCGGGGAGCAGCACCGGCGGCGGGCGTGGTAAGAAGCGGCCCCATGAGCAAGAAGGTGCTGGTGACCGGGGCCTCCGGGTTCCTGGGGGGGCGGTTGGTGCGTGCGCTGATCGACGGCGGGGCGACGGTCAAGGCGATGGTGCGAGCGTCCTCCAGCCTGCGCGGGCTCCAGGGGTTGCCGGCGGACCGGCTCGAGGTGGTCGAGGGCGATGTGCGGGTCGAGCACGCGGTCTTCCGGGCGCTGGCAGGCTGCGATCGGATGTACCACGTGGCGGCGGTGAACCGGCTCTGGTCGCGCGACCCGGCGGAGATCCTGGCGCCCGCGATCGAGGGCACGGAGGTGACGCTGGAGGCGGCCTGCAAGCGGGGGATCCGGCGGGTGGTCTACACCTCCTCGGTGGCCACGCTGGGGGTCACCGCGGCGCCGGAGGCGATGGATGAAGGGCACGCCTTCAACCTGCAGGATGCGGTCACCTACGTGGAGGCCAAGCGGCGGGCCGAGGAGGTGGCGCTGTCCTTCTCCGATCGTCTGGAGATCATCGCCGCCCAGCCCTCGGTGATGCTGGGCCCCGGCGACACCAAGCCGACCCCCGGGGGCCAGGCGCTGCTGCAGTTCCTCACGTGGAGCGCGCCGCTGATGGATTTCCCGGTGATCGACGGGGGGCTGAACTACGTGGACGTGGACGACGTGGCCCAGGGTCATGTCCTGCTCATGGAGAAGGGCGCCCCGGGGGAGCGTTACATCCTGGGGGGGGACAACCTGACCTACGAGCAATTCTTCAGCATGGCCTCCGAGCTGACCGGGGTGAACGGCCCGGGGGGCGTGGTGAGCAAGGGGGCGCTCCAGCTGGTGGCCTCGCTCCAGGAGCTCCGGGCGCGTCTGGGCGGCCCCGAGCCGATGATCAGCTCGAAGGCGGCGCGAGACTTCGCCGGGGCCTACGCCTGGGTCAGCTCGGCCAAGGCGGAGGCCCTCGGGTACACCCACCGGCCCGCGCGCAGGGCCCTGGCCCGTGGGATCCAGTGGTTCCTGGAGCAGGGGTACCTGCGGGACACCGACGCCCGCAGGCTGCGCCTCCACCTGCGCGCCCCCAGCTGAACCGCGCTCGAAGGAATCACGGAGCCAGCATGTCCTCTTTCCCACTCCACACGATCCTCGCGCTCTTCCTCCTCGCTTGCAGCGAGAGCACGTCCACCACGGCTCCGGGCAGCACAGGAGGCGCGGGCAGCCCCGGTGGTGCGGGCGGCACAGGCGGCGCGGGCGGTGCAGGCGCGCCCACGACCTGCCTCACCAGGATCACGTGCAAGGACCGGAACGCCGACTGCGGCAGCATCGATGACGGCTGCGAGGGGACGCTGGAGTGCGGCACCTGTACGGCCCCCGAGACCTGCGGCGCCGACAACCGTTGCGGCTGCATACCAGAGACGGACCCGGCGTTCTGCGCCCGCCTGGGGAAGGATTGCGACGAGGTCTCCAACGTCGACAATTGCGAGAAGCCACGCACGGCCAACTGCGGGACCTGCTCGGGCCAGGAAACCTGCGGTGGCACCGGCGTCGACAACGTCTGCGGCCAGAACAACCCCTGCGCCGGTGTCACCTGTCCGG
>JALOQB010000228.1 GCA_025453595.1 Polyangiaceae bacterium | reverse complement strand
GTTGGGGTCGGCGAACTTGGGGGTGAGCGGGGACGCTCCGTCGTTGAGAAAGCCGGCCTTCTGGACGTCCCAGACGTCCTTGCCATCCCACACCGGCACCCCACCGTTGCCGTTGAGGTCCTGACCGATCATCCAGGCGACCTCGACCTGGTCGTCGTTGGCCTCGCCGTTGTACTGGCGCACCTGGAACACGACGGTGGAGCTTCCATCGAGGGAGGACTTGTTGATGTTCTCGGAGCCAAAATCGTCGAGCACCGAGGCGAAGGTGGTGATGAGCGCACCGCCGGCGTTGTCGCGGCCATCAGGCCCGTCGCAGTAGCGGCTGGTGTTCGGGTCGGCCCCCTTGCAGGTGAAGTCGTTGGGGCACGAACAGTACCCGTCCAGGTCGAAGCCGTAGCTCTTGTAGAGTGGCTCACTGTTGACCTTCTTCTCGCCAAGATCGAACGACTTCACCGCGAGCACAACGTCGACACCGTCCTTCTTGGACGGGGGGTCTTTGGGTGGCCCGATGGGCTTGGCGGCGCAGCCCACGAGCTGAACCTCGGGGCTGTTGGTCTTGCCTCCACTCCCGCCCTGGCCAGAACCGCTCGTCCCCCCTGAGCCTCCTATCCCTGAAGATCCTGCTGTGCCGCCTGCACCTCCACTCCCGCCCTGCCCGGACGTTCCTCCTTGGGCAGAGCCTGCTATCCCTGCGCTGCCTGCATCCGAACTGCCCCCCTGCCCTGCGCCTGCTTGTGACTGACCAGCAGAGCCTGCTGGGTTGGCGATCTTGGTTTCGCCAGCATCGCAGTGGACCAGCGTGAGGTACAGGAGGCCGAGAAGGGAGATGGAGAAGGGCCTGGTGTTCATGAGGCTGGATCCTTTTCGTGGGTGACAGCGGGGACTCATGCGCGGTCCGGGCGATGTGGGGAGCCTGTCCAGGGTAGCCAGGTTCGGGATCTCGAACCACCCTGATTTTGTTCCCCGCTAGCGTCGCTGCTGATGGCCAGGCGCGAGGTTCAGGGCAGCGGTACGAGGCACCGGAAAGTGCCCGACAAGCTGGCCTTGCAGGTGGGCCACAGGGTGCGAAAACTCCGGAAGGAACAGGAGTTTTCGTTCGACGCATTCGTCGAGGAAACAGGGCTTGGTCGTGGTTACATCTCCGAGCTGGAACGGGGGCTGGTGGTCCCTTCGCTGCACACGCTCCACAGGCTGGCCGCGGCGCTCGAGGTGCCGGTGGCAGACCTGATCCTGGGAGACTCGCTCCGCGAAGAGATCTTTGCGCTCATGCGCGGCTGGCCCACCGTGGAACTACAGAGGCTCCGGAGGGTGGTGTTCTCGACGCAGCAGCATCTGGAGGGGCGACGGCCGGGAGCGAAAGCCAGGAGAACCGGGGAGGACGGCTATCCTGCCCCCTCTGTCCGGCCTGTTTCTTTGGTGGCAGAGGCGCAGCGCCGGAAGTGACCCTCACGCATCGACGTGGGTGAGCTCAGGTTCACCACGCCCCTTGCAGGAGGAACCCCGCCCCCTGGTGGGACACGGAAGGGAAGAGCTGTGTCCGGGAGGTTGGCCTCCCGGATGGCTGACGTTCGGAGAGCAAAAGATAGGTGCCGATTCCTGCGAGGGTGATGCCGACGCCTGCAGATACAAACCCCACGGTGCTCATTTTTTCCGCATCGTTTCGCTTGATTTCAGAGGCATTGATGCCAGCAACGTTCTCGGGCTTGCACCCCGGGGGTGGGCAAATGAGGTCGGCCTCTTCGCGTAGATCGTAAAAGTTCTTGAACCCGTAGATCCCACCTCCGGCCCCGATGACGACACCGCCAAGCAAGAGCCCCCACCCGACCGCTTTGCGCGTGCCAGACCCCCCCGCTTCGATGGCGTTCAAGCGCGGGGCACCGGAGCCATCCTCGCGAGGGGCAGCCCTGGGGGTGGTTCGGGAGGAGGCAGGCGGGAAGTTCATCTTCAGATCCGCCTTGCCCCCGGGGGAGAGCTTCACCGACTGGCGCGCCTCGCGGCCATCGACGGTGGTGGCCAGGAGCACGTGTTCGCCGGGGTCGAGGACCAGGGGCGCGGTCCGTTCGGCGGCAGGGAGTTCCGATCCATTGAGCAGCACCCGGACGACCTCTTCCCCCGGAGGGAGCACCACCGTGAGGCGAGCGATGCGTTTTTCCAGGGACTCGAGGGTTCTTTTCGCCACCGGTACGCGGTCGTCCGACCCGGGAAGCTGCTTGAGTGCGTCCGTGAGGTGCCTCCAGGCAAGGCTGACACGGCCCAGCTTTTCCTCGCACATGCCCAGGTTGATCAGGGTGCCGGCGGCCGCGTCCAGGCGATAGCTTTCGGAAAACTTCTGGCAGGCGAGCTGGTGATCCCCCCGCCGTGTAGCCTCTCGTCCCTCGCGAAAGAGCCTGTCTGCGTCGCTTTCCTGGGCTGCAGCGCCCCGCGGAAACAGCAGCGTGAGGAGCAGCAACAAGGACGGCAAAGAACGAAGGATCATGGGAATTGTCCTGGCAGAACGCTTTATTGGCGGATCATCGACGTCGATCCATGGGGTCAACGGCGGGGGGGGCATCGGGCGGAGGAGAGGGTTTGGCAGGAACGACAGGGAGCTCAGCAGGGGACACGGTACGAGGGCCTCGCGGCTGGCTGGCACGGCTTGCCTGGAGATGAACCTGGAGGGTCTCTCCCGGATCGATCTGGATGCGCTGCTCCAGGATGCGCTGACCAGAAAATTCGCAGCGAAGGTCGTGCTCGCCGGGGGTGAGGTCGAGGGGGTCGAGGGGGCCTGCCGCAAGCAGCTTGCCCCGGGGGACACCATCGATGCTCAGCTCGCAGTCGCCCCCCTGGAGCTTGATCCGTAGCTTGCCCCGGGGAGGAGGGGCCGGAGGGCTGCTGGCTGCAGGAGCCGCCTGGCTGGCCAGGGAGGACGGCCTGGGCGGCGCTTCGACGGTCGTGGGGGGAGGGGTCTGGGTCGGACGCAAGGCCACGACGGCGATCCCGAGGAGGAGCACGGCGCCAGCGGCACCAAGGGCCCACCGCAGGGATGGCTGGCGGGCCGGCTGGATGGGGGCGGTCCTGGCGCTGGAGAGGCTGCTATCGGTCGGCAGCGAGGAAGCTGAAGAGGCCACGGGCGAGGGGACGGCCATCACCGAGAGCCGCGGGCGCTCCAGCGGAAAAGGCGTACCGGTGACCTGGTGGTAGGTCTCGCGGAGGGCCTGCTGCATGGCCAGGGCGTCCGGCCAGCGCTCTGCAGGGTCAAATGCGAGGGAGCGGGCCACGAAGGAGACCAGCGGTGCAGGGGCCGGAGAAGGGAGAAGAGGGTGGCGCCGACGGCCCAGAGGTCGGAAGGAGGGCCGATGCGCTCGGATTGACCGAGGGCCTGCTCGGGGGCCATGAAGGCCGGCGTGCCCATCGTCATTCCGGTGCGCGTCGCCGACGCGGAGTTATCGCGGAGCCTCGCGATGCCAAAGTCGAGGAGCTTGAGCTCGCTGTCGGTGCGCAGAAAAAGGTTCTCGGGCTTGATGTCGCGATGGACGATGCCGCGGGCGTGGGCGGCTGCAAGCACCGCGAGGAGCTGGTCCATGAGCAAGAGAGCCTCCTCGGGCGGGAGATGGCCTCCGAGGCGCGCCTGGCGAGCCTCCAGGGATTCGCCGTCCAGGAGCTCCATGACCAGGAAGACCGAGCCGTCGTCGTCCCGGTCGTCATCAAGGACCCGGACCGCGCCGGGGTGATCCACGGTGTTCGCCACGTAGCCTTCCCGCAGGAAGCGTTCCCTCATCTTCGGGTCGAGGGAGAGCTCGAGGTGGAGGACCTTCACAGCAGCCTTGCTGCCATTGCGGTGGGTGGCCGCGTAGACCGCCGCCATCCCGCCGACCCCCAGCAGTCGCTCCAGCTTCCACTTGTCTCGCAGCAACCTCCCGATCCGGCTACGCGCTCTGGCCTCCACAGGGTCTTCGCTCATCACCGCCGGGGCAGCGTAGCGGAGTTCGAGTTCCCGAACCAGCGGAACTGGTCCCTGTTCCTTGACGGGAGAGAGAGGATGGCGAAGCATGTTCGGGTTCTCGAACTTGGACGGCATGGACCTTTCCGACCCGACAGTGGCACGCGCGCAGAAGCGTGTGGGGGGGTGGCTTCGCGAGAAGTGGCGCCTGGATGAGCTGATCGGTGTCGGCGGGATGGCGGCGGTCTACGCGGCCACCCACCGCAATGGCAGCCGGGGTGCCATCAAGATGCTGCACCTCGAGCTCTCCATGGATGCGGAGATCCGCCAGAGATTCCTTCGGGAAGGCTACGTCGCCAATGCTGTCGAACATCCGAGCGTGGTTCGCGCGCTGGATGATGATGTGGCCGAGGATGGTTCTGTCTTCCTGGTCATGGAGCTCCTGGACGGCGAATCCCTGGAGGCTCGCTGGTTGAGGAAGGGCCAGCGTCTGGAGGCAGCGGAGGTGCTGTGCGCCCTGGATCCTGTGCTCTCGGTGCTTGCAGCCGCCCATGCCCGCGGCATCGTCCATCGCGACATCAAGCCCGAGAACCTGTTCATCAACCGGGATGGCACGATCAAGCTCCTCGATTTTGGCATTGCAAGGCTGAGAAAAGGAGCAGGTAAGCTCACCCAGACCGGTGTGACGATGGGCACCCCGGCCTTCATGGCCCCCGAGCAGGCCATGGCCCCCGAGCAGGCCCTCGGTCAATCCGAGCGCATCGGCCCTCCTTCCGACCTCTGGGCCGTCGGCGCCACCCTCTTCTCCCTTCTCTCCGGGCGGCACGTGCATCTGGCAGCAACCCCCAATGCTCAGGTGATCGCTGCGGCCACTCGCCCTGCCCCTTCCCTCGCCTCCGTCCTTCCCTCCGTTCACCCTTCCCTCGCCTACCTGGTGGACAAGGCCCTTCGCTTTGACCCTGCAGAGCGCTGGCCGGATGCCCTGGCCATGCAGCAGGCCCTCCGCGAGACCTACCACCAGATCCTTGGTTCCCCTGTGCAAACAGCCCCTCGGCTCCAGGTCCCCGAGGTGAATGCCCCCGTGGAACCCCAGAGCAACGAGCCCACGGAGGAAGAGGATGCGGTCACCCGTGTCCATTCCCCGCAGGTATTCTCGGCTGGAATCAAGGCCTTCTCCTCGAAGACCGTGCCTGTCGAGCCCCCCCCGCAGGAGGCCTCCTCGATGATTCCGGTCCCTCGTGGGGTTGCCCGCACAACACCCATGGCGCCATCGATCTCGGCGCTCGTGGAGCCTTCCGGTTCTCGCCCTTCGCTGGTGCCTGAAGCGCTGCGCGGGGCTCCTGACGTTGTGCCGCAACCAGAGACCCCCAGGTGGCTTCTGTTGCTCGTGGGAGGGATCGTGGTGCTGGCCTTGCTGGTGGGGATCTTGCTGGTGAAGACGCTCCTTGAGCGTGCAGGTTCCACTCCGGTGCAGTGATCCTGGCCTGGCTCAGCCTGCTTCGCCTCGCACGGCCACGACGAAGGTCTCGCCGCCCAGGCGTCGCGCGGCGTCCAGCACCGCGGCGCGGGTGCGGCGCCCGGCCGCGGCCTTCCAGGCGGCGCCCAGGGCCTGCTCCCGGAGCGCGGTGTCGTCGGTCTGCTCCGCGAGGCCGAGCAGGGCAAGGACGCCCTTGCGCACCAGCGCGCCGTGGAGCTCATGCTCCGAGGTGATGCCCTGGTCCGCCAGGGTCGCCAGGGCCTCGGCGGAGGCGCGGAGCCGGGCCACGGTGTCGCCGGTACCCCAGAGGCCCAGCGCGTCCTGCCGCCCCAGCAGCGCGGTTCCTTCCAGCGGCGGCGCCTCCGGGATCGGCGGCGTCAGCGTGATCCCTCGCTCGCGCTCCATCTCCATGAAGTCCATGGTGACCACGCCGTGATGCGGGGACCAGAGGTACCTATCCTCGTGCCAGTCGCGGCGCTCGAAGCCCCGGAATCGCCTGAAAAACGGGGTATCTGCGTCGGGTCGAGACTGCACTTCGACCACCCGCGCCCGGGGCATCGTGGCGGCGACCCGCTCGCCGTCCCGGCGCTCGACCACGACCAGGGACGTGTGGCGGCTGGCGAGGCCATGATGCGTCGCCAGCTCGATGATCTGCCAGCGCGTGTCCGGCTCCTGGGGGGCCGCCTGTTCCAGCTCCCGGATGCGCTCCCGCGCCCAGAGCCGGGGGATCCCCGGGGCCTCGCTCCTCGCCGGGAACGACAGGGGCACATCGACCTCGAAGGGAGCGTCTGCCCGGCGTCCCACGAGCAGCAGGCGCCCGGTCCCCGGCGTGTGGTAGCGCCCGAACAGCGACCAGACCTGCCCCTCGACCAGCGGAGGCAGGAGCGCCGGGCTGAGGCCATCGACCTCGACCCCATCCCAGAGCACCTCGATGTCCTCCACCCGCGACGCCAGCGCCCGGGCCACCTGACCCAGCACCCTGGCCTCGATCGCCTCCCCCGGGTGGATCAGCTCGACCGCGCCCCCGGAGGCCCGCGCCAGCCCCCGCAGCAGCCCCTCGCAGACCTCGGTGCCCACGCCGAACCCGTACACCCTCGCCCGTGAACCGGTGGCCCGTGCCGCCTGGAGGATCTCGTCCTCGTTCGCCACCTGGCCGTCCGTCAGCAGCACCACCACCCCCTCGTGCACCTGCTGCAGCGCCTCCAGAAGCGGCGCCTTCATCTCGGTCCCCCCGCCGGCCTGCAGCCCCCGGAGCCAGCGGTCTGCTCGCCGCAGGGAGTCCTCGTCGAAGACCCGCAGCCCGTACCCGTCCATCCGCTGGATCTCATCGCTGAACGCCAGCAGCAGGAACAGATCCCCCGGCTGAAGATGACGCAGGCACAGCCTCGCGGCCTCCACCGCTCGCTCCAGCGATGCGCCCTCCATCGACCCCGAGACGTCCAGCACCAGCGCGATGCGCCGCGGACCCTCCGGGGACCGGCCCCCCAGGTCCGGCACCAGCGTCAGCGCAAAGTACCCCGGGCTCCCCTCTTCCCGGTGCGTTCTCAGCATCACCGCTGCCTCCGCCTGTCTCGCCTCTGGCTGCACCTCGATCACCAGGTCCCGATCCATCCCCTCGACCGCCTGCGCCAGCGAGACCCGCCGCGCCTCCCCTCCCACCTCCTCCACCCGTATCCGGTGCGACGGGCTCTCCACCCGCACCGCCACCCCCAGATCCACCAGCATCGACAGCCCGAAGCCGTAAGGCGCCCAGGGCACCTCCGGCGGCGTCACCTTCCCCGCGTCGGGCACCTGCCTCGTGGATAGAGAAGTTCCATATCCATCCCGCACCCCGGTGCTCTGGCCGGGGATGTACCTGGGGGCCACCCGGGTCGGCAGGCGCCAGCGCAGCGCGCCCTCCTGGGCCTGGAGCGGTTCGAGGAACTCGACCTCCACGGTGACCTCTTCTCCGGGCAGGATGCTGCCGGCCGACAGGGTGGCCACCTCGTCCCGCTCCTGCTCGAGCAGGGCCGCCCCGTCCCCCGCGGCGAGGGCCTCCTCGTAGACCTGGAGCGCCTCTTCCCGGGGCCTCACCTCCCCCTCGATGCGGCGCCCTCCGGCCTCCAGCGAGAGCCTGGTCATCGCAGCCCCTGCCGGCAGGGGCATCGTGTAGACCGCCTCGATGGGGGCCAGCTCCTCGTTGCAGAACCGCTGCCTCCAGACCACCGCCGCATGGCCCCCGTACACCACCGCGGTGATCACCACCCCGCGCAGCGGCACTGGCCTTGTCCTGGTCCATAGCCCCCAGCGTTCTTGCCGATCCATCATGGCCTCCATGTAAGCCTGTCATGGCCATAGCACCGTCAGGGGCCAGGCCATCGCATCCAGGTGGTCTGCTGTAACGCTCTCACCCTCCGCTCGCCATGTTCGGAGCCTCGATGGCCACCGTGGCAGCCAGGACCTGGTGATCATGGTAAAACAGGGGTCATGGCGAGCAACGCAGGGGCATCGATTCTTCCACCTGAGCGGCACCACCACACCCTTGATCTGCAACCCATTGCCAACCTTCTCACGCGCATCAAAGAGCGATACCACGCCGAGCAGATCTGGTTGTTCGGGAGCCGCGTGCGGGGAGACGCCAGTCCGGATAGCGACTGGGATCTTCTGGTTGTAGTACCGGACGGGATAGAAGAGCGTTTGCTCACACCGCAGGTCGCCTGGAACCTCCGCAAGGAAACTGGTGTTCGGGCAGATATCATCCCCTGTCGTGCGTCGGAGTTTCTTCAGGCACGTGATACGGTCAACACCCTCTCTTACGAGGTAGCTTGCGAGGGGGTACTCCTCTGTGATCGCTGACCTCGTCATCGCGAACACGCTGAGGATAGCCCGCGAAGACCTGGACGGAGCGGTCGCGCTGGCGAAGCTGGGGAACAGAAACGCCGCTTACCTCTGCGAACAAGCCGCCGAGAAGGTAATCCGCGCGGTGCTCACCTCCGAGAACAAGCATGCTGGTATCCGGCATCAGCTTGATGCGATGGTCGATCTTGTGCCCGACGAGAATCCCCTCAAACCAGCGCTCAGAGAGATCGAAGAGCTTGCCGCCTATGCGACAACGTTCCGTTACCCAACCCCTGCAGGCAGGATCCCCGGGGCGCCCTCGAAAGACGAACTTAAGGAGTTGCTCGCCAAGGTGGAGGCGGTGCTCTCCGAGTCCGCCCTCAGATTCGGGGTAGAACTACGCTTGCAAGGAACACCGGCCAGTCGGCCCCAACCCATCCGGTGAGTCCCAGGCCCGCAGCGTGTGGGCTACGGCCGGGGGCAGAGCGGTCGTCTTGAACCGTTGGTTATGAATCGGTCAACGGGGCGCGCCCAGGTTGTAGAGGGGGCCGTCCTCGCCCTGGCCGGGCCACGGGCTGAGGGGGAGTCCCCGGGCGCTCGCCGTGGCCACCATCAGCGCGTCCAGCTGGACCAGGTGCTCCAGCAGGCACCAGGGCTCGTCCAGGGTGGAGGTCAGCCGGAGCAACCCGTGCCCGGGGCGCAGCATCGACGCAAGACGGTCGTGGAGCGCGGCGCAGGAGGGGTGGTGTTCGAGGCCGATCAGGGCGATCTCTTCTGTATGGAAGCTCTGGAATGGGCCGTGGGCGACGGCGAGGGCATCCCAGAGCTGGACGCGGGGGGTCAGGAGCCCTTCGAGCAGGCGCCAGCGGAGGCCCTCGCACAGCGTGGCGTACCCGGCGGAGGCGAGCAGCGCCAGGCCACCCGGGGGGAGAGGTCCGAGGGCGAGGGCGCGGGCGCGTGCGGCTTCGAGGGCCTCGCGGAGCTGCTCCGGCGAGGGCGGGGGGCCCGCGCCGAGGGCGAGGGCGAGGAGGGTGGCCTGGGCAGGCCCGAGGAGCCGCACCAGGAGCCCCTGCTCGTCGTCGGTGGGCAGGGAAAGGCAGCAGGCGTCGGGGCGCAGGGCCGCGAGGCGCGGGTGCGATGGCGTGAGGCCTGTCACCAGCACAAACTGCTCGTGGCGTTGCTGGTGCTGGAGGGCGAGCTGGGCGTTGGGGGAGAGCCCCTGGGAGAAGAGGACCAGGGCGCGCGCCGCAGGGGGCCAGGGGGGGGCAAGGAAGGAAGAGAGCGGCAGGAAGCGCGCGAGGCGGCCCTGGCGCAGCAGCAGCTCGGCCAGCAGCCGGGCAGGCCCCTCGGAGCAGCCGATCCCGGTGGTGAACAGCGGGGACAGGAGCGCCGGGAGCGGCGGCCCCTGGAGCAGGCGCTCCGCGAGGGTGGCGAGGGCCTCGGGGACCTGGGCGCAGCGCCGCCGCAGCAGCTCGACCCCCGCCGCTCCGTCGCTCATCGTTTCGCCTCCGGGTCCTGCTTCCGCCCGCTCATGGTCTGGAAGTACGAGAGCAGGTCGTCCAGGTCACCCTCGCTCAGCCCCGGGTGCGGCGGCATGTTGCCGTAGCGGAACTGGAGAGGGTTGCGGATGTAGGCCTTGATCTGCGCGGCAGGACGGTACTCCACGATGCTCTGCGGCACGTTCAGCTCGGGCCCCACCCGGCCCCCCTGCCGGTTGATCGCGTGGCACCGCACGCACAGCTCCCGGTAGGTCGCGTAGCCTCGCCTCGCCCCCTCCGGGGCCTCCTTGCCCGGATCCGTGGCCGGGAACACCGCCTCGAAGGCCGCGATCTCCACGGAGGCGAGCTGCCAGGGCCTCGGGTGCGACTCCAGCTCGCGCTGGTGCGGCTTGCTCCAGACCAGGTAAAACGGCCCCGGGTTCGCCTGCTGGGGGCCGATCGGTTGCCACCCCGGAACTTCCATATCCTCGACGGCGAGGTGGGCGCCTTCCTCCAGGAGGCGCTTCCCCGGGAGGGGCACGGTGTAGCCGTCCTGGGCCCGCAGGACGTAGTGAAGGTCGTCCCGGGCCTCGCCAAAGGCGGCGACGATCAGCGGCCGGAGGGGGAGGGCGCGGAAGCGTTTTTCCTTGCCGTAGTAGGGGTCGTAGCCCTGGACCAGGACCGGGGGGGAGGCGCGAAGGAGGGCGTCCCGGTCGAGGGTCTTGACCTCGACGCTATCGCGGACGAAGCGGAGGCGAGCCGGGGGCGAGGCCGGGGGAGGGGAGGAGCAGGCGAGGGAGAGCGCCAGGAAGGCGAGGGGCCAGGGGCGGCTCACGCGAGCCTCCGGGAGCGAGAGGCCACGCGCCAGACGAAGGGGAGAAAGAAGGCGTAATACATCGCGTTGGGGACGAGCCGCAGCAGGTGTCCAGGGGAGAGATCCGCGAGCAGCAGCACGTCCGCCAGGGCCCAGAGGCCGTACTGGATCAGCTCGAAGGCGAGGAGCGCCCGGACCAGCGGCGCGTCCGCGTCGTCGCCGAGCTTGCGGAGGGCGGCGAGCCCCACCCCCAGCGCGAGGGCGAAGAAGAGCAGCTCGTAGAGCAGGAAGAAGGGGCGCGGCTGGAGGAAGAGGGGCCAGGCGTTCCGGGCGCCGAAGGCCAGCAGCGGCACCACCAGCGCCAGCGCCGTCGCCCGCCGCAGCGCCGGGGCCCCCAGCCCTTCCCCCCCCCGCAGCGCCTCGATCAGCAGCAGGTACCGGAGGTCCCCCAGGATGACAAAAAGGATCGAGGTCAGCGTCCCCGCCAGGGTCCCGGAGGGGATCGGCGTCCACCCCCCGGTCAGCGTGCAGTCCGCCAGCGTCGTGAACCCGAAGATCAGCAGGAACCCCCCCAGACCCCCCTGCTGGAGCCCCATCCCCAGGAAAAAAAGCCCTCCGCAGAGCCAGAAGAACCCCGGGTTGTGCCAGGGGCTCTCGTACACCCGTCGCCACAGATCAGGCTGCATCGACCCCTTGGATGACCGAGGGCCCCGCGGAGAACACGGCCGCATCCAGAAAATACGCGGGCTCGACCAGGGCGAAGGTCGGGTGCTCCAGGTCCAGACGGACCGTGCCCCCTGCGTCCTCGAAGCCCAGGCTCCTCGCCCCCTCGATGGAGGCCGCCGCCCACAGCCGCTCCGCCGGCGTCTCGGCCCGCTCCCGCTCCGTCACTCGCCGCAGCGTGCGCAGCCGCTCCCCCAGCTCGATCCCCCGCATCTCCTCGAAGGGATCCGTCATCACGTAGCTGTCGATCCCGGTGCAGAACCGCACCCCGGCCCCTCGCAGCGACGCCAGGTCCGGGTGACCGTCCCCCAGGTCTCGCTCCGTCGTCCCGTTGATGCACACGTAACAGCCGTTTCTCCCCAGCTTCTCCGCTTCCCTGGGGAGAAGATGGGTCCCGTGGACCGCCACGAACCGCGGCCCCAGCGCCCCCTCCCGCTCCAGCAGCTCGACGGGCCTCAGCCCCGTCTCCCCCAGGCAGGTCTCCACCTCGCCGGGCTGCTCCGCCACGTGCGCATGCAGCGGCATCCCCCACCGGTCCGCCTGCGCCGCCAGCGGCCCCAGCCACGCGGGCGGCACCGCCCGGACGCTGTGGGGCGCGATCCCTACCCGCACGTCCGCCGCGCCCCGGTACCGTGTATGGAGATCCTCTATATCCCGGAGGGCGAGGTCCAGCGAGGGATCGGAGAAGCGACGCTGGGCGCCCTCGGGGGGCCTCCCGGGGCCTGCGCGGTGGTAGACGGCCCGGAGCAGGGCGATGCGGAGGCCCTCGGCCCGGGCGGCGTCGATGAGGAGCTCGGCGAGGAGGGTGCGCTGCTCGTAGGGGGAGCCGTCGGGCTGGTGGTGCAGGTAGTGAAATTCGCCGACGGTGCGGACCCCGGCGAGGCGCAGCTCGCGGTAGGCGAGGCGAGCGACCTGGTGGAGGCGCTCGGGGGTGATGGCCGAGGCGAGGTCGTACATGGCGGTGCGCCAGGTCCAGAAGTCGTCGGCGTGGGCGGGGCCCGGGCGCTGGGCGAGGCCGCGCATGGCCCGCTGGAACACGTGGGAGTGGGCCGTGGTGAAGGCCGGGAGCCGGAGCGTGGATCCCTCGATGAGCCGGGGGATGCTCAGGTCCATGCGAGGGTCTTGGGGTGCAGGGTGAAGCGGCGCGCGACGCGGGTGCCTTCGAGGGTGCGGAGGCCCACGACCATGGCCTTCTCGAAGGGCTCGGCGAAGCCCTCCGGCAGCACGCCGGCCACCAGATCGGACACCGATGGCTCGTGGCCGACCAGCATGACCCGCGGCTGCCCCGAGCGGATGATCTCGAAGAGGAGCCCCCGCAGGTCGCCGCCCGGCGCGATCTCGCGGCGCACGCGCACCGGCTCGGCGGGCTTGCAGAGCTGCGCCACCAGCTCGGCGGTCTGCAGGGCGCGGACCAGCGGGCTGGCCAGGATGACGCGAGGTCCCTCGCCGCGCTCGACGAGGGCCTGGGCTACACGGAGCACCCGCTCGCGGCCGGGGGCCGAGAGCGCTCGATCAAAATCGCTGCCGCTGTGCGCGTCGTCCTCGGCGGGGCCGTGGCGCATGATGTACGTGGTCGTTGGCTCCATGCGGGGCGCAGCATACCCCGTCCCGTCCCCCCCTGTCCTGACCCTGGATCACTGGGGCTTGTTCTGGTCCTTGTCCTTCTTCTCCCCGTCGTGCTTGTTGTCGTGCCGGATGCCCTCGCGGGCCTCCTTGATGGCGTCGCGGGTGAGGCGCAGCGCCTTGACCCGGTGCCCGCCCTTGTCGCTGTTCGCCTTGTCGAGGGCCTTCTCCGCGGCCTCGAGGTGGTCGACCGCCTTGTGCATCAGCGGCTGCTCGTCCGCGGCGACGGGCTGGATGCCAGGGCCGGCGATGAGGAGGCCGAGGGCGGTGGCGAGGGCGACGGTGGTGATCTTCCAGATGTTCATGGGGTTCTCCTGAAGTGCGACCGGTTGTGTTGTCGCCTTCCTGGCTCTGCAGACCCCGTGCCAGCGCCGGGCGCCCCTCTTCGCCCGTGGCGTGGCTGCGGTCCGGGTCGTTTGCCCTTGTTTTCCCTGCAGGGCCGGGGCCCCCGACGGCGACGCCGTAACAGCGGGGTGTAACAGCCGCGTAGCCGCGACCGGGACAGCGTATCCTGCGCCGGTGCTGATCCTGGAAGACGAGGAGACCAGTCTCGACATGTTCGTGGGGCGCACGGTGTCGCCCGCGGGGGTGCCCCACATCCAGTACACGCTGGAGCGCAAGCTGGGGGTCGGGGGGATGAGCGTGGTCTACGAGGCGCGGCGCCGGTCCCCGCAGGGGGAGGTGCCCACCGTGGTGAAGCTGATGCTCCCGCGGTTTGTGCAGGAAAATCAGCAGATCGCCCTGACCGCCATGAGCAAGGAGGCGCAGGCCCTCCAGCGGCTCAACGACCGGATCCCCCCGACCCCCTTCGTGGTCCGCTTCCACGACGTGGGCTTTCTGGAGGTCTTCTTCGGCGGGTCGCGCCTCAGCTTGCCCTGGCTTTCCCTGGAGTTTGTCGAGGGAGGTGTCTTCGGCACCACGCTGACCGAGCGGGTCGAGCAGACCCAGCAGGCGCTGGGGCATGCCTTCAACGCGAGCCGGGCGCTGCGGGCCATCGACAACATCTGCCAGGGCATGACGGCGGTCCATGAGGTGGGGGTGATCCACCGGGATCTCAAGCCGGACAACATCCTGTGCTGCGGCTTCGGGGACGACGAGATCTTCAAGATCACCGACTTCGGGATCTCCCGCTCCGCGGGCATGAACGCCACCTTCATGGGCTTCCCCGTAGGGACGCCGGGCTACGCCGCGGTCGAGCAGGCGAACCCCAACAACCCCCTGATCGGCCCCTGGACCGACGTCTTCGCCCTGGGCGCCATCGCGTATTACCTCTTCGCCGGGGAAGACCTGTTCCTGGCGACCAACCTCTACGCGGCCATCGCCGCCGCCCAGTCCCCCGAGCGCCGCAGCATCCGTGAGTCTCGCCTGCTGGACCCGGAGCTCCGCAGCTCACCCTGGCGCTGCGATCGCATCGACGAGGTGATCGCCCGCGCCACGGCCCCCAAGCCCCAGGATCGCCCCCGCAGCGCCCAGGAGCTCGGCGCCCTGTTCCAGTCGTGCCTCGGCGAGAGCACCTCGTCCCGGTCGCTGATGCGCAAGTTCCACGAGAGCTCGCTCCACCGTGGCCCCGGCACCAACCCGGGCAACCTGCTGGGCGAGCGGGTCTGGGTGGTGCGCCAGGCCCCGGGGCAGATCGAGGAGGTCCGCCACGTCGCCTGGAACAGCGACGGGACCGCCCTGGTCGCCACCTCCGAGGGCCTCGCCTACTGGACCGGCACCACCTGGCAGCGTGTCCCCCTCGACGGCTACCCGGACCTCTCGGGCCTCCGCTTCGTCCGCTCCCTCGCCCCCAACCAGTGGCTCCTCGGCGGTGACCACGCCACCCTCGCCTCCTTCACGCCCCGCGGCCTCGGCAAGGTCATCCAGGGCAACCCGGCGATGACCCTCACCCACGCCAGCGGCAACATCAACGACCTCGCCGTCGTCGTCGCCTCGGCCCCTCACCAGCCTCCCCTCCTCTTTGGTATCGCCTCCCGCCGCTGGATGCGCCAGGTCCCTCTCCCGGATGCAGCCTCGGTCAACGGCCTCGAGCAGATCGACGACACGACCTGGCTCGTCGTCGGCCGCGGCATCGACGGCTCCGGGTTCACCCTGCTGTACGAGCCCTTGCAGTGGCAGCTCACCCCGGTTCACCTCCCGGAGAACCGCGCCATGCTCGCCTGCGCCACCCAGCCTGGCCTGGGCCTCGGCGTCGCTGTCGGCACCGGGGGCACCGTCGCTATCCTCGAGGACGCCTCATTCAAGATCGAGCCCATCCCCGAGCGACCGGATCTCTCCGCTGTCGCCCTGGACCAGACCCGCACCGTCTGGGCCAGCTCCCTCGGCCGCGTCTACGCTCGCGACCTGCTCCCGGGCGGAGCCTGGAGCCGCGTCTGGGTCGATCCCTCCTGGTCCAGCCCCCTCATCTCCCTCCACGCCAGCCCCGGCATCGTCCGCGCCATGTCCCCCGACGGCGGCATCCTCGAAGGCATCGCTCGCTCTCGCTAATGCGGCCTCCGGTCGGGGATCGACGGGAGACCATTTCTTCCAGGTGACGGAGTGATCTGTGTAGGAGGAGGGGATTCCAGGCAGGCTCCAGAACACGGTTGTTGAAGCTGGAATCGATAGATGTGGTCGGCTACGCAGTCCGTTCTCGGTTTGGCAAAATAGTGAGCATAAGGCGGCATCTTCCAATTCTGAACCACATGAATTGTGATCGAAGTGTTGCTGTAGCTCACTTTCTCTTCAATCGTTCCACTAAACTCCAGATGCATGATGCTTGCTTGAGCAGAAACAGGTTTGTTTTTGAAATCAATGAAAAAATTTGCCGGCATCTGCAGGCCAGCTATCGGAGGAAGCCGAAGGGGGGAGGGGCTCAACCGTTCGAGGGGGAGGGACGGCGCAGGCCAGCAGGGTGCTTGGTATGCCGAGGAGCAACCATCGCCACGCCGGCCTCGTATCGAAGTACGTCCAAGCGGGGAACCTCACCCCTTCCTCGGTTCGTTTCGGCCCGTCTCTTCCCCCTCCCCATCGATGGGGAGGGGGCTGGGGGTGAGGTCTCTCTTGTCGCTGTTTGACGCAAGGCCCGGGAGACCCATGCCGAGGATAAATCATGGATTTTTCCCAGGTGACGGAGTGACTTGTATAGGAGGAGGGGATTCCAGGCAGGCTCCGGAACACGGTTGTTGAAGCTGGAATCGATAGATCCGTTCGGTTATGCAGTCTGGTCTCTGTTCAGCAAAGTAGTGAGCATAAGTTGGATTTTTCCAATCTTGAAGTATGTAAATCGTTGCAGAAGTTCTATTGTAGGTGACTCTTGTCTCAATCTTTCCACTGAATTCAAGAGCTATCGCGCTAGAGTGAGCATCAACGGGCTTCTTCCTGAAATCGAGTGAAAAAGGGCCCACCCTCATCCGGGATTCTGGCATTCGTTGAACCAGAACGTTGGTATGATGCCCAACGTAGGATGGTTGCACAAGGGGAAGGTCGCAAGTGTCTTGCAACTCTGTAACGTCCAGCTCATAGAGTCCTTCCACAGGGGCATCTGCAGGCCAGCTATCGGAGGAAGCAGAAGGGGGGAGGGGCTCAACCGTTCGAGGGGGAGGGACGGCGCAGGCCAGCAGGGTGCTTGGTATGCCGAGGAGCAACCATCGCCACGCCCAACGTTGTCGCCCGTGCATCATCTGAAGGCCTTGCCCACGGGACCGTCCACGGCCACGGCCACGTGGACGGGTTCCGTGGACGTGGACGGGTTTCGTGGACGTGAACGTCTGCGGGGGCTGGTGGGCGGTCCTATGGGCAGGGCCCATCTGAAGAAGAGATACACGCAGGAAGGCCGATGTCCAGCAGCGTTGCCTGCGCTCTGGCGGTGCAAATGTTCGCCCAATGCATCCTCTACTCGGAATCTGCGAGGATGCACCGAGGGCCATCTCCGCCACGACCACACAGATCTACGCGACCATCTCCGCTCACATCGACCCATTGCAAGGTCGACCAGTAAGAAGGATGGGAACTCCAGCCATCAGCATCTCCAAAGTCCGGGGACCAGCGACTTACCTTGCCAAAGCCGATGGCAGATGAGTTGCTAAGAGAGATGGCGCAGTAGATACCCTGTCCACCTCGCCCGCATACATCATCCTTGCCATCTCCGTTTACATCAGAAAATTTGATGTTGCTCCAATAGCTTTCTTGGCTACCCCAACCGTTTGCATCGCTGTAGTCGTTTGCGATAAGAACAGATGCACCAAAAGATGAACCATTGGACAGCGCACAATAGACGCCGGCCGAACCACGGCCACAAACATCAGCTTTCCCATCTCCGTTCACGTCAGGGAATTGAATGGTTCTCCAGCGGGATGGATGCACATTCCAACCATGAACATCACCGAAATTATCGTTGCTCCATAGCGTTGGACTGTTAAAGGCTGTCCCCGATGACGTTGCACAGTAGATCCCTGGGCCACCTCGTCCGCAAACATCAGCCTTCCCATCTCCGTTGATGTCAGCGAACTGAACGGTTCTCCAGTATTCCTCAGCACTTGCCCAGCCGTGGGCATCACTGAAGTTACTGGTCCAGAGAGACACTCCACCAAAAGAGGTACCGGCCGCATTCGTGAGCGCGCACTGAATACCGACCGAACCTCGTCCACAAACATCCGCTTTCTTATCATTGTTCAGGTCGACAAGGCGGATCGTTTCATAGTAGTAGGGCTGATTTTGGTAGCCAAATGCATTTCCAAAACCGCCTCCAGGTGACCAGATGGACGAGGCCGCAAATCCTGTCCCCGTGGAAAGTGCACACCGCATGCCATTGGTATCTCGTCCGCAAACATCATCCTTCTGGTCGTTGTTGAGATCTGCAAATTGCAGCGTCTTCCATCGGGAAGGATCCGTATTCCAACCCTGGCTGTCAGAAAAGCTAGGAGAAGAACTAAAGAAGGGGTGAGGGAAGGAACTTCCCGTGGAGCGACTGCACCAGAAGCCAGCGCTACCTCTACCACACAGATCTGCCTTTTTATCACCGTCAAGATCAGGGTAGCGAATCGAACTCCAGTAAGTAGGGTCAGTATTCCATCCATTGGCGTCGTCAAACATTTGGGGTGAAGAGGTCCAGGGAGTGCTGGTGTAGAACCGACGACAGAAACCTTCGTTGGGATAACTGCGGCAAAAGTCTGAGACCGCCACATGGACAGGTACGGCAGTGCCATACGTAGGACATGGTTCAATCGTACACGTTACCGCTTCATAACAATTGCCACCGATTCGTGGTGTATAATCAGAAGCCAAACCCCGGTTCAAGATACCATAGATTCTGTAATTAGAAGTTCTATAGATACCACTTCCAGAGTCCCCATGAAATATATCCAAATTGGTTGCAATGGAAAGAGGAGATGAGCCGACAGCAGAACCGAAAGGTTTGATTTTGTTGGGTAGTCCCATACCAAAACCCATGGAAGCTACGGGGGCCCCAAGAGGGAGGATCCCAATCTTGTCCACTGGGGCAACATCAGCACGACCACTACTTCCAGGTGGAATCGTAGATCTGTCTAGTCGAACAAATGCATAATCGTTATAACTGTCATGAAGAAGAACTTGTTGGCATGAGAACACATCCGTGGACTTGATGGTAGCCAGTTGTGTGCTGGACGTGCGATGATAATTGAATACAAATCGCTCATCAGAGCAAACCGCAGTTGGAATGCAATGGGCCGCCGTCATGATGATATCATGGGTGACCAGACTGCCGGTGCAATGCACGTTTGTGTCTGGATCCGTGAGAAATTTCTGATCTGAGCAAAGGGGGAGAGAAAATCTATCCTTAAATAGACCATTACTGTTAACTGTCACGTTGTTTGGATTGCTCACGTTAAGCTGGTTTGC
>JALOQB010000536.1 GCA_025453595.1 Polyangiaceae bacterium | reverse complement strand
CAGCAGCTGCCCCGCGTAGAACGTCGGCAGACGCCTCGCCAGCCGCTGCTCCACCGTCTTCCCCTCCCCGCTCCCCTCCGGCAGCATCAGCCCGTCCAGCCCGTCCACGCGCCGCCCCCGGTACATCTTCGTCAGAAATACGCGCACCTTCCCCAGGCGGGGGTCATTGATGACCCCCGTTTGCGCCATGCCTCCCAGCCCCAGCAGCGCCGCGTCCCTGCCCCGCTTCTTCCGGGGCTCCAGCGCCTCCTCCAGCATCCCCTGGTAGATGCCCTTCAGCTCCTCGTCCCACTCCTTGGGCGTCGGGGCGTTGCGGGCCGCATCGACGAGCCGCAGATCGGCCATCCCCGCCTCGATCGCCACCAGCGCCCGCGCGTACGACGGCAGCTTCACCCCGACCTGGGAAAGCTCCTCGATCGCCGAGGTCTGGGCGATCAACCACCGGGCGATCGGCCCCTTGACATGCTCCAGGATCCGCTGCTTCTCATAGGGAGGTTCCATGGAGGGCAGGGGGCCGCCCAGGCGCGCCAGGCGCCCCGCCAGCACGTGGCCCGCCAGGACCTGCTGCACCGCGTTGCTCGCCCCCTTCGGCGGCTTGCTCAGCACCGGCTCCGCCAGCACATCGGCGCACTCCGTAGGCGCCAGCTCGGCCCGGAGCGCCCGGATCAGGCCTGGGGGCAGGCCCCCGCAGTCCTCCAGGGCCGCGAGGGCCCCGTCGCGCTTGCCCTCCTCCCCCAGGGCCAGGGCCACGTCCAGGGCCGCCAGCGCGGTGCCTCGATCCTTGCAGACCGGAGCCTTGTCCTTGCGTCGCTGGCTCCAGGCCTTGCAGCTCGCGTCGGGCCCGCGCACGTCCTTCCGGGCCGCCGGGAGCGGCGGCGGTGGTTCGTCCGCGAGCGCCGGCGGCGGCGGCTCGGACCGCAGCTCGGTCGGGATCGCGAAGGGGTCCGCCGGAGGCGCTGGCGGCGGCGTGGCCCCCGTGGACGCCGCGGGCGGCGGCTCGGGCAGCGGAGGGGCCGGGGTGACCGGAGGCATGGCCGGGGAACATCCAGCCGCGAGCAACAGGAGCGAACCGAGCAGGGCGCTGCGCATGACCCACGATTAGAACGAAGCCCCCTCGATCTCAAACAGGAAGCCTGCGATCCCCCCGCCCTGCCCCCGTGGCATAACAACAGGCCCATGCCCCCGTGGATCGCCCGCTGCGCCCTCCTCTGCCTGGGGCTCCTGCCCCTGGGCTGCAAGGAAGCCCGCAGGCAACTCCCGCCGCCCCCGGTCGCCGCGACCCGTCCCTCCCTTTCCCTCACGCCCGCCGAGGCCCTCCTGCTCCCGGAGGCCCGCTGGATTGACGTCCGTACCCGGGCGGAACGCAGCCAGGGCTACCTCCCCGGCTCCCTCCTCCTCCCCCTGGATGAGCTCCCCCAGCGCATCGGCGAGCTGGACGCCGCACGGCAACAACCCCTGATCCTGGTCTGCGCCTCCGGGGCCCGCGCCCAGCAGGCCGCGACCCTCCTGCGGACCGCCGGGTTCCCCCGGGTCCACGTCCTCCAGGGCGGCATGCTCTCCTGGAACGGCCCCCTCCAGGCACCCCGGCTCGATGCCGACGGGGACGGCTTCCAGGATCGCTTCCCCGCCGGCCTCAGCTTGCTGGTCGTCCGCCAGCCCGACCCCGAGCACCCCCTCCCGGGCCTCGAGGTTCACACCGTCTATCCCGGTGGACCAGCTCACCGGAAGCTCCATATAGGCGAGGTCATCACCGCCATCGACGACCGCCCCCTGGACGCCGCGGCCCTCGCCGCCCCTTCCTACAAAAACCTCTTCCCGGCGACCAGCGCCGCGCTGCGGGTCCGCTCCCGGGACGGGACGGAGCGAGAGGTCCGCCTGCCGCCGACCTCCGCCGAGCCCCCGCCCCCGCCCCCGAAGGACCCACCGACCCCTCGCTGGCCATCGCCGGTCCTGGAGGCGCTTCGCTCCCCGGAGGGCACGGCCTTCCGCGAGGTATCCCGGCGGCAGACCCGCGCCTGGCTCCCCTCCGCGCTGCCGCTGCCCGCCTCCCTGCTCCTCGATCCGGCCCGGTTCGGCGCGCTGCTCCGCGGCTTCCCCCTGCCCTCGCTCCTGGAGCCAGCCCCGGTGGATCGCACGGTGCGGCAGACCTTCCAGGAACTCCATACACTGCTCGGCTCCACCGGCGAGCCCGCCGCCCCGCGAGGGTCACCGTTGACACCAGAGGCCATCGCGGCGATGGTGCGCGAGGCGCAGCAGCTCGCGAGCAGGGCCCTGGAGGGGCTGACCCCGGCGGAGCAGCAGCGCCTCGCCGGGCTGGCAGGCCGGCGGCGCGGGGCCCTGGAGCGGCGGGCCTTCCTGCATGACGCGGCGGACGCGGCGGAGCGAGACGAGCTGATCGAGCTGGCGGAGCTGGGGCGGAGGTTCCATACAGGTCGATGCGTGGGCGCCCTGGAGCACCTGAGCCGGGCGGTGGACCCCGGGTTCTTGCGGGGGGTGAAGGCGGCCTGGCGAGGGGCCAGGCCCCGGGAGGCGCCGGAGGGCTTTGGGGTGGAGGGCAGCGTGGTGGGCTGGCTCTCGACGCCGCAGGGGCCGGTGGTGCTGGGGGGGCCCGGGCCCAACCGGTACCGGGGCGCGTTCCTGGCGATCGTGGACGTGGGGGGCGACGATCGCTACGAGCTGCAGGCAGGGCAGGAGCCGCCGCTGCTCCTCGATCTGGAGGGGAACGACCGGTACGAGGTCGAGGACCGCGAGGGGCCGTGGCCGGTGGGGCGGGCGACGCTGCTGGCCGATCTGCAGGGGGACGACTTCTATGGAAGCTCTCTATCCGGGCTGGGGTACGGGTACTTCGGGGCGGCGGCGCTGGTGGAGGCCGGTGGGGACGACCGGTACGAGGTGGAGCGGAGCGGGCTGGGCGCGGGGCGCTTCGGGGCCGGGGTGCTGCTCGACATGGGAGGGGACGATCGGTACCAGGGGGGTCGAGGGTCGCAGGGGTTCGGGGGGCCAGGCGGGGTGGGGATGCTGGTGGAGGTCGGGGG
>JALOQB010000535.1 GCA_025453595.1 Polyangiaceae bacterium | reverse complement strand
GCGGGCCCAGGTTGCCCCGGGTATGCTCGACCGTCAGCTCCTGGTCGCTGTCGTTCTGGATCTGCATCGTCGCCACGCCCACCTCGCCGTCGGTGCTGGCGAGCGCGCAGCCCCCGAGGAGCAGGGCGAGGGGCAGCGCCAGCGAGCGCCTTCGGGCGGGGCGTGAGAGGGGCATCATCGTCGCCGCAGGGTAGCAAAATTCTGGCGCGCGGTTGCCTCGCCCGGGGCCTGCAAGCGCCGACGCTCAGAAGTAATCGGAGAGGGCCGGCGGGGGGGCAGCGAAGAGGGCGTCGAGGGTGCAACGATCCTCGTCGCTGGCCTGGAGCTGGCCGGTGGCCGCGAGGTGGGTGGCGGTGGACCAGCCCAGGAGCAGGGGCGCCAGGGCGCGCACGTCGAGGGCCGCTCCGGAGGCGGAGGGGGTCGGGCTGATGCGCTCGACGTGGGCCTCCCCGTGGTCGACGCTCAGGGAGAAATCGCCGTGGTTGTCGTCGAGCAGCGGGTCGGTGACGGAGAGCAGGACGCGGGCCCGGAGGCCCCGGGGGTAGGGGCGCTCCGTGAAGGCCCGTTGCACCTGGATCACCCGGGTCATCACCTGCTCGACGCGGCGAGCCTCGTGGCGCTGCTGGGGCAGCAGGGCGAGCAGCGGCAGGGTCGGCGCGCCCTGGAGCAAGACGGCCTGGGCCACGGTGGTGAAGCGGTCGAAGAGGGCGAGCAGGGCCCGGGCCCCCTGCCCGTCGTCGTGGGCAAAATCGCGGACCTTGAGCACGATCTCGTCGCCGTCCTGGATCTGGGCGAGGCAGGCGTACGCGGCCAGGGTGCCGTCGGGGCGAAAGCAGCCCAGGCACTCGAAGGTGGTGCCCCGGTGGCGGGCGATCCGGCCCCACAGGTACCCGGAGCGAGCGAGGTACCCGTTGTGGCGCGCGGCAAAGCGCTCGTGGAGGGCGCGCACCCGGGGGTCCGCGGAGGAGAGCGCGCGCACCTCCAGGGGATCGGCCCGGAACCCGGCGAACTCGCCCCGTGGGACCCGGTGCTCGTGGAGGGCTCCGCTCAGCTCGTAGCCGACCGAGCGGTAGAGCGTCGTGGTCGATGGATAGAGGGACGAGAGCACAAAGCCGTCCTGGTGCATCTCGCGCACCGCCTGCTCCATCATCGCCCGGGCGTACCCGCGACCGCGGCGCTCGGGGGGCACCGTCACGCCGGCGACGCCGAGCATCGGCAGGGCGCGCCCCTGCACGAACTGCCCCATCGGGATCCGTAGCAAGAACCCCGCCGCCTCGCCCTCGACCTCGAGCGCCCGCAGGTGCTCGAGCCCCGCCCCTTCCAGCCACTTGACGCACTCTTCTTGCGCGACCGCGAAGGCGATCGACGCCGAGCGCGCCGCCGCCGGTAGCTCTTCTTCCCTCAGGGGCCGCAGGATCATCCGTCGGGACTACAACGGGCGGCCTCCTCGCGCCAGCCCCGAGGTGTGCTAGCAAGGGGGGCGTGAGCGACGACGCCATCCCGCTGCCGCGCGCCATCCGGACGCGGCTCGAAGAGATCCGGGGCCCCGTGGATAGGGAAGTTCTATCCCCCCACCTGGAGCGGGACGCGGTGTTCCTGGTGGCCCCGGGGGTCGATCTGATCGAGTGCGGGGTGGCGATCGCCATGGATGACGTGGAGGCGGTGCGGGGGTGGATCGAGCGGGGGCAGCTGCGCAGGCCCTCGATGGCGGAGCGGAGGCAGTGGGCAAACGAGCCCGGGCGCCGCTGGGAGAGCGTGGTGGTGCAGCCCTTCGTGCTGATCCAGGGGTGAATGAGGCCGGTGCTGCTGGTCCATGGCATCTGGGACTCGGCGCGGCGCCTGGAGCCGCTGCGCCGGGGGCTGGAGCGCCGGGGGCTGCGGTGGCTGGTGCCGCTGGATCTGCGGCCCAGCTCCGGGAGCGCCCCGCTGGAGCGGCTGGGGGAGCAGGTGCGGGCGCGGGCCGAAGGGCTGGCGGCCCAGGCGCCGGAGGGGCGCGTGGACGTGGTGGGGTTCAGCATGGGGGCGCTGGTGACGCGGTGGTGGATCCAGCGGGGCGGGGGCAAGGCGCAGGTGCGGGTGTTCGTGTCCATCTCGGGGCCCCACCAGGGCACGCTGGGGGCCCGGGCGCTGCCCCTGGAGGGGGTGCGGCAGATGCGCCCCGGGAGCGAATTTTTGCGGGATCTCGCCGCCGATCCGGACCCCTGGGGCCCGGTCGCGGTGCACTGCCTCTACACCCCCCTCGACCTGATGATCCTGCCGGCCACCTCCAGCATCCTGGCCGGAGCCCGCTCCGTCGAGGCCATCCCGGTGGCGCTGCACCGCTGGATGCTGTCCGACGCTCGGGTCCTGGATGCGGTGGCTCGCCGGCTGCAGTAGCATCCGCTCGTGACCACGGTGCAGGCTCTGGACGCGGTGGCGGCCCCGCTCGACGTGCTCCGGCGCCGGCTGCTGCGCTGGAGCGTCGCAACCCCCGGGCTTGGCTGGGCCCTCCGCTCGCGGGATCGACGCCTCGGGGCCCACGCGGCCCTCGGCGTCGCGGTGGCGCTGCTGCTCACGATCTTCTTCCCCGCCCTCCTCTTCGTCCTGGGGCCCGTGGTGCTCGGCGTGGCCCACCTGATCGCGGACCTGCGCTACCTGATCCTGCGGCGCCCCGTGCCCCGGGGGGTGGTGGCCCTGGCCCTGCTGTTCTCCCTCGGGTTGCTGGCGCTGCGGGGGGCCGAGCTCCGGGGGTGGGTCCGGCCTGATGCCTCCCGGGAGTGCTGGCTCCTGGAGCTCTGGGTCGGCTCCTCCGTCATCGCCGCCGGGGTGCTCTCCCGCTCGCCGGGGCGTACAGCCCTGGCCCTGGGCGTCGTCCTGGCGCTCGGAGCCCTGGCCCAGCGTGATCCCTTCCTGGCCCAGCTCGTCTTTGCCCACGCCCACAACCTGATCGGCGTGGCCCTCTGGCTCTGGTTGTTCCGGCGTCGTGTGGCCCCGGTGGTGCCTGCGCTGCTGTTGCTGCTGTCAGGGTCATTTGTTACCCTTTCGGGGATCACCTGGTCGCTGGC
>JALOQB010000534.1 GCA_025453595.1 Polyangiaceae bacterium | reverse complement strand
GTCGCGGATCAGGCTGGTCAGGTCGATCTCGCCCAGAGGTCGCCCCAGGTACTTCTCGGCCAGCATCGAGGCCTCGGCGCGGTAGGCGCGCATGTCGACCTTGCGGGTAGGGGTGCCGAGGGCATAGAGCGCGTCGGCGACGCCGAGGCTGTCCTGGCGGGCTGCGGCGAGCATCAGGTCGACGACCTTGTCGCGCATCTCGGCGGAGAGCCGTCCCACCATGCCCAGGTCGATCATGCCGATCTGGGGGGCGTCGGGGGTGCCGAGGATCAGGATGTTCCCCGGGTGCGGGTCCGCGTGGAAGAAGCCGTCCTCGAAGGCCTGCTGGATGATGATCCGGATGGCAGAGCGCACCAGCCCCTTGGCATCAAAGCCCTCCTCGAGGGCGTTGTAGATCTTGAGCCCCGGGAGAAATTCGAGGGTCAGCACGTGCTTGCTGGAGGCCTCGCTGTACACCCGGGGGAAGCGTGCCTGGGGGTTCTTCTCGAAGTTCTTGATGAAGCGCCGGGCGTTGTCGGCCTCGAGGGTGTAATCGAGCTCGGCGGTGATGGTGCGGTCGAAGTTCTCGACCATCGCGCGGGGCTGGTAGATATGCGACTCGGGGATGGTCCGCTCGATGAGGGTGGCGAGCATGTGGAGCAGCTCGAGGTCGCGCGCGATGGTCTGGGCGACGCCGGGGCGCTGGACCTTGACCACGACGTCCCGGGGGCCCTCCGCGGTGCGGAGGGTGGCGCGGTGGACCTGGCCGATGCTGGCGGCGGCGAGGGGCCGCTGGTCAAAGCGCTCGAAGACCTCGTCGAGGGGCCGCTGGAGGGAGGTCTCGACCTGGCGCTGAACATCCTCGAAGGAGATGGGGGCGACGCCATCCTGGAGCTTCTTCAGCTCGGCGATCATGTCCGGGGGCAGGACGTCGGTGCGGGTAGAGGCGATCTGGGCGAGCTTGACGAAGGAAGGGCCGAGGTCCTGGGCGACGAGGCGAACGCGGGCGGCCAGCGAGATATGCTGGCGCTCCTTCTCGCCCTGGGCCAGATCCTCGTCGGAGGCTTCGAGGGAGAACCCGCGGGAGGAAGGGGGCGGCTCGCTGTCGTGAGAGCCGGTGCCCGCAGGCCGCGGGCGCCGCCGCCCGGAGAGACCAAGGCGCGTGGCCAGCTCACCGAAGCCGTGCTTGACCAGCACCACGTAGATCTCCCGGAGACGGACCAGATCGCGGTACGCGGAGACGATGGAGACCATGGGGCCTTATACCCCGCCCCCCGGGTGCACGCGATAAGCGCACCTGGATGATCGTGCCGGGCTCGAATTCGGTGGGGAAGGCGGCGGACCAGCCGGCAGGGAGGCGGGGCCCGGTGAAGCGGAAGAGACGCTGGGCATCGAGGGGCGCGAGGTTGACGCAGCCGTGGCTGCGGACACGGCCAAAGCCGCGGTGCCAGAAGGCCGCGTGGAGCGCGACGCCCTTGTTGAAGAACTGGACGTAGGGGACATCCTCGATGGCGTAATTCGAGGAGGCGTTCTCGTCGTCGAGGTTATCCATGGTCGAGGTGCGCAGCTTCACCCAGATGCGGTGCACGCCCTTGGGGGTCGCGGTGGCGGTCTTCTGGGCGCCCTTGCCGGTGGAGACCAGGGTGGCAAACACCGGTCTCTCGCCCTCGTAAGCGACCAGGGTCTGGGAGGCGAGCTCGACGTCGATCCATCGCTCCCCCGGGAGCAGGCCCTCGGGTGGGGGCGAGAGGGAGGGGCGGCGCAGATCGCGAGCCCGCATCCAGAGGTTGTCGCCGATGCGCAGGAAGGTCTGGGAACCACGCTGCGTTTCTTCGAGGACCCGCACGACCTCGAAGCGCATCTTGAAGGCCGGAGCCTTGGCCCGGGTCAGGCCGTCGGGGCGAGCAAAGACCGGGGTCTTGTCGTCGAGGACCCAGGCCATGTCGAGGCGCCCGGAGGCCACCTCCTCGCCCTGGAAGAGGAAGGGCCGCACCGGGATCAGATCGCGCATGGGGACCCAGCGCTCGCGGTGGGTGCGCCCGTAGACATCGCCCCCCCTGGAGCGCTGCTCGACCACCGTGACCGCGAACCCTTTCTGGAGCTCTTGCTCAGGCTCGGCCATGTCGGCGAACTCGAAGCGGCGGTAGAGGGCGCTGCCGTTGGCGCCCACGAAGAAGTAACGGAAGGGGAGCCCGTCCGGAGGGTCCGGAGGGAGATCGAAGGGCTGGAGCGGGGGCGCAGCGCTGAGCTGCACGTGGGAGCGGCAGAGCCAGGCCATGGGCCCGAGCATCAACCACGGGAGAGGACAGCCCGGCGCCGAGGTCGAGGCGAAGATGGGCAGGTTGGAGCCAGCGAAGAGGGTGCCGCGGCGCGGAGCGTCAGGCCGCGGGGCCAGGAAGACGTGCTCGTCCTGGCGGAGGATCAGGGCGCTCTGGGCCTCGGGCGGGAGGCCCGTGAGGCCCGAGACCCAGGGGGCCGGGTCCGCCGCGGAGGCCGGCAGCGCGCTCAGGGAGAGCACGCTCAGCAGCGAAGCGGCGGCCCGGCGGAGGGGGTTCACTGGAAGGTGAAGCGAACCTCGTGATCACAGATGCGATAGACATCGCCCTCGGCGATCACCTTGCGGGAGATACGCTGGCCCATGAATTCGACCCCGTTGGTGGAGCCCATGTCGACCATGAAATACTGGCCGTTGAGGAACTCGATCATGGCGTGTTGCCGGGAGACGTTCGGGTCCTTGATGGTGAGGTCGCTGGTCTGCTTGCCGCGGCCGATGATGAAGCGGTCCTTGTTGACCGGGGTCCGCTCGCCGCCGTAGACGGCGACCAGGATGCGATTGGCCGGGGCCGGCGGGGCCGGCGGGGCCGGGGGCGCCGCGGGCTGAGGGAAGGACGGGGGCATGGGCCGCCCGCTGCTGGGCATGGGAGGAGGCGCGCCCATCCCCGGGCCAGGCATGGGCGGGGGTGCTGGCACCGTCATACCGCCGGGCATGGGGGGAGGCATGCGGGAGGCCGGCATGGGAGGCGGAGGAGCCCCCGGGGCGGGAGGCGCCGGGACCGGGCGAGCCGCCGGCATGGGGGGAGGC
>JALOQB010000227.1 GCA_025453595.1 Polyangiaceae bacterium | reverse complement strand
GGGTCTGCGCGAGGCTCCACCCCGGAACGATCCGACCTTCGAGCAGGGGATGGGTGTCTACCGGAGCCGGATGATGCGTCCGTTTGGCCGGGTGGCGACGCTGGTCCGGAGCGCCGTGGGGAAGCTTCAGGTAAGGCGCCACATGCAAGATGACGGGGTGAGCTGCCTGGTGACCCAGGATGAACAGGAAGCGTTGCGCTACCTCGAGGGGGGGTGATGGGGCGGGTGTCGGGGGGGAGCGAGGGGCAGCACCGGGGGCGCGTGCTTGCGGGTCGCTTCGTGCTGGGCGAGCTCCTGGCGCGGGGGGCGAGCGGGGTGGTCTACGAGGCGAGCGATCTGGAGCGAGGGGAGCCCGCGGCGGTGAAGATGCTCCCGCAGGCAGGGGGGGAGCCATGGGCGCGGTTGCAGCGCGAGTTCCAGGCGCTGTCCCGGGCGAAGCACCCGGGGCTGGTGCGGGTGCATGCGATCGGTCAGGTGGACGAGGGGGGGGCCTTTCTCGCCATGGAGCTGCTCCGGGGCGAGACGTTGGGGGCCCTGCTTCGCCGCGAGAAGGCGCTGCCCGCGGGCCAGGCCCTTGCGGTGGCGCTTCGCTGCGCGGAGGCCATGCAGGCGGCCCACGAGGTGGGGGTGATCCACCGGGATCTCAAGCCGGACAACATCTTTCTCTGCGGGGCGGCCGAGGTCCGGATCGTTGATTTCGGGCTCTCGACCGGGGCCTCGCGGCTCACCTGCCCGGGCATGGCGGTGGGGACGGCGGCCTACATGGCGCCGGAGCAGATCCTGGCGGATCCGGTGGACGGTCGGACCGACGTCTACGCCCTCGGTGTGGTGCTGTTCCGCTCCCTCGCGGGCCACCTGCCCTTCCAGGAGCAAAACTCGCTCTCGCTCATGGCGCACCACCTGCTGCGCCCGGTGCCCGCGCTGCACCTCGTCCATCCGTGCCCCGACCCCTGCGCCCGGGGCTGCGCCGCGCTCATCGCCGCCGCGCTCCGCAAATGCCCCGAGCGTCGCCTGGGCTCCATGGTCGAGCTGGCCCGCTGGCTCCGGTGCCTGCTCGAAGGGCGACCGGTCCCGGGGGGGTCGCCGCCAGGGCGCGATGTGTACCGACCCAGGGGGGAGTTCGGTCGTCGGGTGGTAGGTAGCTTTTACCACCGCCTTGGGTTGCAGCTGCCTGCCGGGGTGGGCGAGAGCTGGGAAGAAGGCTAGGGTTCGCGCCATGGCAAACCCCACGGCGCTCTGTGAGACCTCCCTCGGGACGTTCAAGGTCGAGCTGTTCCTCGACAAGATGCCCATCACCGCGGCCAACTGGATCAAGCTGGCCCGCGCGGGCTTCTACGATGGGCTCCATTTTCACCGGGTCATCAACAACTTCATGATCCAGTTTGGCTGCCCCTTCAGCCGGGATCCGGCGAGCTCCCGGGCCGGCACGGGGGACGGGCCGGACGGCACGATCCAGGACGAATTCCCGCCGGAGCTCCGCCTCTCCAACGAGCCCGGGACGCTCTCCATGGCCAACACCGGCGCCCCCAACAGCGGGAGCTGCCAGTTCTTCATCAACACCGTCCACAACGGGTACCTTGACTGGTGGGACCGACGCACCCCCTCCAAGCACCCGGTCTTTGGCCGCATCACCGAGGGCATGGACGTGATCAAGAAGATCGAGACCACCCCGACCAGCCGCGGGGATCGACCGATCACGCCGGTCAAGATGATCAAGGTGACCGTTCTGGATTGAAAGTTTGATCGCGGCGCCCGGGCCGTCTACGAACGAGCGCCATGCGAGTCTGGACCAACGGCACACTCCACGTCGCCCGCTCCCGGCGGGGGGTTTATGTCCTGCGGGGCACCCAGGTCATCCGCTTCATCGAGGCCCCCTCCGAGGAGGGGCTGCTGGCGGTGACCCCCTCGGGCTCCCACGCGTGGGTCGAGGGGCTCCGGCGGCTCGACCTGGAGACCGGCGAGAGCGCCCCCGGGCAGAGTAGAGAAGTTCTGGACATCATCGGCATGGCCCAGGGGGTGACGGCGCTGCTGCGGGAGGCGGCGGGGGTGCGCCTGGTGCAGGGGGAGCCGGGAGGAGCCTGGTCCCGCGAGCTACCACTGCGGCCCGAGGCGCCCACGCGGCTCCAGGCCCCGGCGGGGATGGGCCCCTGGGGGTGGGCAGAGCCGGCGCTGCCGTCGAGCTTCGAGCCGCGTGGGCTCGTGCTGTGCGGGGGCACGCAGGGGGTCGCGGTGTGCTGCCGGCGCTCGGGGCTGGTGGCGGTGCTGCGCCAGGAAGGGGGGCTGCGCTGGTACCAGGCCCCGGTCGTCGGCGCCGAGCTGCTCGGGGCCGTGCCCACGGAGGCCGGGGTGCTGCTCTCGATGGGGGCCGGCGCGCAGGGGTTTGTGGGGCATTTCTCCGGAGACGGGCGGTGCCTTGGTCACAGCGGTGCGCTGCAGCAGAGCGTGGGGGCAGCGATGCTCTCGGAGGGGCGCTTCGTGGCCTTCGATGGCGGCAAGGGGCGGGTGAAGATCTTCAGCCTGGAGGATGGCCAGGATCTGCACCCTCGCTCCCGCCTCACCTTGCCATCCCCCCCGCGGGATCTGGGGGTTTCCGGGGACGGTCGCTCGGTGATCTTTGGCTGCGAGGACTCGGTCTCGATCTTCGAGATGAACGAGAAGCGGCTGGGGCTGGTCGCCTCGATCCAGCCCGAGTCGGTGCTGCGCGATTCGACCGCCAAGGCCCGGGAGAAGCAGCGCATCGAGCAGGGGGGCCACTACAAGCGCCCCGAGGGGCCGCCGGCCCTCGGGTTCCCGGCGTCCAAGGCCCCCATCCCGCCGTGGGAGGCGCCCGCCAGCGGCTCCCTCGAGCTCGCCCTGTCGCTCCGGTCAACCGGCGGCGTGGGGCAGGGCATCCACGTCGAGCTCTCCGGGCCAGCGCTGGCGCAAGGGCTGGTCCTGCCGCTGGAGGTCGAGGTGGCAGGCCAGAAGGCCACGCTGGTGCAGCGGGGTCAGGTGTGGGGCTGCGCGCTCCCCGCCGTCGAGCTGCCCCAGGGCATGAATTTCCCCTTTGATCCCAAGCCCAAGACCGCAGAGCAGACCGAGAAAGCGCAGGCCTTGCTCGCCGCGACGCACCTGCCGCTCTGCGTGCGTCTGGCGACCAGCGCGCCGGGCTCGGCGATGCTGTCGGTGGCGGTCTGGCCCAGCCAGGGGAGCGCGGCGCCCATGAAGTGGACGCGGCTGCTGGTGATCCACGGGTGAGCCGCGAGGCTCACTCCTCGGGGGCCTCGGGGACCTCGGGCTCGCGCACAAAGAAGGCGACCGAGTCTTCTTTCTCGTTGTCGATGAAGAAATCGATCCTGTAATCGCCTTCTTCGTAGGGGCCCAGGGGGTTGACCTCGGCCTTGCCGCCCTCGCCCTCGACCAGGATCCCGACCTGGAGAGAGAGCTGACCTTCGCCCCGGGTCAGCAGGATCGAGTCGCCCCCCACCAGCAGCGCCGGCGTATCTTCGGAGGGGGCCGTGACGAAGATCTTGAGCTCGGCGTCATCGCGACCGCTGCTGTAGCGCACCTGGCAGAAGATGCCCTGATCCTCGGATGTGAACTGGGTGGGGAAGATCTTGGTCTTGCGCCTGCCGGCCTGGTCAAGGGACATGAAGACCTCCTTGAAGCCGGCGGTCTTGCAGCCGCTGATCACGGCGAGGCTGCCTACGAGAAATGCACCACGGGAGAGCTGGCCCGGACGCCTGGACACCATGACCCTGGTGCTATCCTCCCTGGGCGCCTTAGTCAAAGTCTTCCACCGCCCAGCGCCCCCCTTCGCGGCGCAGCCGGACCCGGTGCCCCCCTTGAAGCGGGATCCAGGCGGTATCCCCCTGGATCTTGATGTCCAGCGCCTCGGGGTGCTCGAGCGCCTCGACGAGCCCCCGCAGGTCGCGCTCCATTGCATCCCGGGTCTCCCGGGAGAGGACCCGCAGCAGCCCCGCGTAGCTCCGGCGTGCCAGCACCTTGCGCAGCTGCTCCAGCGCCTGGTTGGGCGTCCGCGCTGCCGCCGGCAGGGCGTCCGCCGACGACAGCCGGAAGGCCCCTCCCTCCACGGACAGCCGCACCTCCTCGCCGTCCGCGTAGCGAACCCGGGCCGCCTGCTCCACCTGGACCCCGGGCTCCCCCAGCCGCCGCGCCTGCTCGCCCAGCTCGGCCCGAGCCTCCCGCAGCGCGCTCTTCACCCCCTCTTCTCCCAGGGCTCGCTGGCTCCGCTCCGTCAGCATCCCGTGGAGCGCCGCCGTGTCCCCGGCCTCGACCGCGCGGGCGTACTCCTGGGCCGCCACCCTCGGGTCCGGCAACGCCGACCCCGCGCAGCCGGAGAGCAGGAACGCCAGCGCACCACGGACCAGGGGCCTCGGAGACGGAGCCATGCGCGCCACCTTACCGCACGATCTCGTCGCGGGTGATGGTGGTGTCGATCCACTCGCCACCGGGGGGGCGCTCGATCGTCACCCGCACCTGCGACCCCTTCTCGCCCCGGAGCCGCTGGATCGCGTCCGCCAGCGAGAGCCCGTCCACCGGTTGCCCCTCGATCTTTCGCAGCAGATCCCCCACCCGCACCCCGGCCTTCTCCGCCGGTGCTCCCTCGAACACCCCCTGGAATTTCAGCCCCTCCCGGGTCTGCGCCAGCGACGCCCCTATCCCCCCGAACTGCAGCCCCGTCCCCCCGTCGCCGCTCGCCTTCAACCCCACCTCTTGCTTCATCACCTCGCCGCTGTTCACCCGCAACCCCGCCAGGATCCGGGTGCGGTACCCGTCGTGCTCGACCCGCAGAGAAAACGGCCCCGTCGGCGCGTTCTCCAGGCGGAATTTCCCGGCCTCATCGCTCAGGGTTGAAAGTGACCCTGGCGCCTGGATGGAGGAAGAAGCGTCGAAGGAGACGCGAGCAGAGGGCAGGGGGGAGCGGCGCTCCTCGTCGAAGACAAGCCCCTCGACGCTGCCGCCCTGGGGCAACACGATGCGGACCCCCCGGGTGACCTGCCCGGCGAGGACCTCGATCGAGGAGGAGCGGACCAGCGCGTGGCCCTCGGCGCCGACGGAGAGGACGTAGGCCCCGGGGGTGAGCCGGTCGAGCTGGAAGGCGCCTCCGGCGTCGTTGAAGGGGTACGTGGGGGAGGGGCGCAGGTCGACGCGCTCGCCGAAGGAGGGGGCGAAGCTCTCGACGCCCACGAAGAAGGAGCGCACCGGGGAGCCAGACTCCTCGACGACGAGGCCGGCGATGGCGCCACCAGGGCGCAGGCGCAGCTCGACGGCGCCGCGCTCGGCGAGGGTCGGCTCGGAGGGGGCAAAGCGGTCGTGGTAAGCGACCAGATGGCAGCGGGCAAAGTCGCGCGCCAGCTTGAACTTCCCCTCGGCGTCGCTGGTGAGGCGCTGGCCCGGCTCTTTCCCGTCGCAGGCGACGATGGCGGCCTGGACAGGGTTGCGCTCCGGATCGAGGACACGCCCCTCGACATCGGACTCCTTGCGGAGCTTGAGGTCGATGGTCTCGTCGGGGCCATGGACCTGGGTGCCCAGGCGAACGCTGGCGGGCTGGTAGCCGACCGCCGTCACCCGCAAGGTGGCCTCGTAAGCAGGCACCCGGAGGAGCTGGTAGGCTCCTTGCGGGTCGCTGGTGGCCTCGCGCTGGAGCCAGGGGAGGCCGTCGATCTTGAGGGAGGCGCCGGGGATGGGGGCGCCCTCCTCGGAGCGGATCGTGCCGTGGATCTGGCGCACCGGGCCCAGCGCCAGGACCAGGTTGCGCATCACGGCGCCCTGGTCGAGGAGCAGCTCGGCGCTGGCCACCATGCCTCGATCGTCGTGATCCGCGACCAGCAGGAGCCGCCCGGGGTCGAGGGTGAAGGCGTAGGCGCCGTGGTCGAAGGTGCTCTGCTCCCCCACGCGCAGGGCGCGGCTGCCGCTGTAGACCGTGACCCGCGCGCCGTTGACCGGCTCTCCATCGCTGTCGACCACGCGGCCGGAGAGGCGCACCTTGCCCTCGGGCACCGGGGCCTCGCTGGAAGGGGAAGGCGCCGGCCCCGGGGCAGGCCCGTCCTGCCAGGGCCGGAGGCGCGGCACGTAGGCCAGCACCAGCCCGCCGATGAGCGCCGGGACCAGCACCATGGCGCCGATGCCTGCGAGCAGACCGACAGGTCGCTCGGGGGGGGGCGGAGGAGGCGGGGGGGGAGGGGGAGAGCCGTCCGGCGAGAGCACCTCGACCAGCGGCGGTCGTCGAGCCGCGGGCGGACGCGAGGAGGACCGCCCCGAGGAGGACCCGCGTGGCGACGCAGGGCCTGTCGGCTGGCTGGGGGGCGGCGCGTCGTGGCTCACGGCGCAGGTGTACCACGAGGTAAGCCCCGGCGACGATGGACTCCGCTGGGCAACCCGCGGGGACGCGCTACGCTCCTCGCCCATGAAGCTACGCCTGCTCCGGCTGGTCGCCCGCCACCCTCTCGCCTCCCTGGGCCTGGCTCTCCTGCTGCCCGTCGCCCCGCTGGCCCTCTGGCTCGCCCCGGCCCGGGCCCCGGTCGTCTCGCCCCACAACCCCTCCCTCCTCCAGGAGCGCCTCTGGCTCGATCGCCTCCCCGACGCGCCCTCCGACAAGTTCGCCCTCTGGCTCTTTGTCGACGACGGGTTCGGCTTCTTCCGCCAGGGGTCTGGCTTCCGGTTCCTGGTCGATGTGGTCGAATACCAGCAGAAAAGCGACCAGCTCGCGGTGACCATCCTGGAAGATCGCCGCAAGAAAGAGACCCGCTTCTCCATCCGTCCCTGCGACGAGAAGCCCCCCTTCGACCTCTGCCTCACCTTCGAGAACGCCCCCCTCGGCCCCACCAAGCTCTACGGCTTCAGCGACGCCGAGCAGGCCGCGCGGCGCCTCCCCTGGCTCGACCTTCGCGCCCTCCGCTCCGGCGCGACCCCCCGCTTACCCCTCAGTTCGCCGGCTCGTAGCCCAGGTTCGGCCCCAGCCACCGCTCCACTTCCCCCGGCGTCATCCCCTTGCGCGCCGCGTAGTCGTGCACCTGATCCCGGTCGATCTTGCCGAGGGTGAAGTACCTCGCCTCCGGGTGCGCGAAATACAGGCCGCTCACGCTGGCGCCGGGCCACATCGCGAAGGACTCGGTGAGCGTCATCCCCGTGTGACGCTCCACGTCCAGCAGCGCCCAGAGCGCCGCCTTCTCCGTGTGGTCGGGGCAGGCCGGGTAGCCCGCGGCAGGCCGGATCCCCCGGTACTTTTCCCCGATCATCTCGTCGATGGAGAGCTGTTCAGAAGCTCCATACCCCCACTCGACCCGGGCCCTGCGGTGGAGGTACTCGGCGAAGGCCTCCGCGAGGCGATCCGCCAGGGCCTCCGCCAGGATGGCGCTGTAGTCGTCGTGCTCGGCCTGGAAGCGGGCCTTGATGCGGTCGAGGCCCAGGCCCGCGGTGACGGCGAAGGCGCCGAGGTGATCGGGGAGGTGGGTGGAGCGAGGGGCGACGAAGTCGGCGAGGGAGCGGTGCGGCTCCCCCTCCTTTCGCTCGGCCTGCTGCCGCAGGAAATGGAAGCGCGCCACCGGCTCGGCGCGCGCGTCGTCGGCGTAGAGCTCGACGTCATCGCCGACCGCGTTGGCGGGGAAGATCCCGTAGACACCGCGGGCCGTGAGCCACCGGTGCTCGATGATCTGATCCAGCATCCGCTGCGCGTCCTCGAAGAGCTTGCGGGCCTGCTCGCCGTACTTCTCGTGCTCCAGGATGCGGGGGTAAACGCCCCGGAGCTCCCAGGTGTGGAAGAAGGGGGTCCAGTCGATGAAGGGGCGCAGCTCGGCGATGGACACCTCGATGGCCTGGGCGCCGGTGCGCGTGGGCCGGGCGATGTCCTCGGGCCGGAAGGCCGAGGGGGGCAGCCCCGGGGACCGGCGGGCCGCCTCCAGCGAGATCAGCCGGACGCGCCCCCCCGCGTGGGTGCGCCGCAGCGCCTCGTAATCAGTATGGAGGTTCTGGACAAACGGCCCGCGTTGCTCCCCGAGGAGGCTGGAGGCGACGGGGACGGCGCGGCTGGCGTCGAGGACGTGGACGACGGGGTGGCGGTAGTGGGGGGCGATCTTGATGGCGGTGTGGGCGCGGCTGGTGGTGGCGCCGCCGATGAGGAGGGGGATCTGGAAGCCGAGCCGGTCCATCTCGCGGGCCACGTGGGTCATCTCGTCGAGGGAGGGGGTGATGAGGCCGCTGAGGCCGATGATGTCGGCGCCTTCCTCGCGGGCGCGGGCGAGGATCTTCTCGCAGGACACCATGACGCCGAGGTCGATGACCTCGTAGTTGTTGCATGCGAGGACGACGCCCACGATGTTCTTGCCGATGTCGTGGACGTCGCCCTTGACGGTGGCGAGGACGATCTTCCCCTGGGCCTTGGTGACCTGACCGGCGGCGGCGAGGGCGGCTTTTTCAGCCTCCATGAAGGGGGTGAGGTAAGCCACCGCCTTCTTCATGACGCGGGCAGATTTGACGACCTGGGGCAGGAACATCTTCCCGGCGCCGAAGAGGTCGCCGACGACGCTCATGCCGTCCATGAGGGGGCCCTCGATGACCAGGAGAGGCCGGCCGAGCTTCTGCCGCGCCTCCTCGGTGTCTTGCTCGATGTGGCTGTCGATGCCCTTGACGAGGGCGTGGGCGAGGCGCTCCTCGACCGGGGCCCTGCGCCAGGCCTCCTCGCGGGCGGCGCCGGCGGCCGCAGCCGGGCCGCCCTTGAGGCGCTCGCCGAGGTCGACGAGGCGCTCGGTGGCGTCGGGGCGTCGGTTGAGCAGCACGTCCTCGACGAGCGTGAGCAGCTCTGGCTCGATCTCCTCGTAGACCTCGAGCATGCCTGCGTTGACGATGCCCATGTCGAGGCCCGCCTGGATCGCGTGGTACAGGAAGGCCGCGTGCATCGCCTCGCGCACCGGGTTGTTGCCCCGGAAGCTGAAGGAGACGTTGGAGATTCCGCCGCTCACCTTGGCGTGGGGGAGGTTCTTCTTGATCCAGCGGGTGGCCTCGATGAAATCGAGGGCGTAGGTGCTGTGCTCCTCGATGCCGGTGCCGACGGTGAGCACGTTGGGGTCGAAGATGATGTCTTCAGGGGGGAAGCCGACCTCGAAGACCAGCAGGTCGTAGGCCCGCTTGCAGATGCGGATCTTGTCGGCCAGCGTGGCCGCCTGGCCCTGCTCGTCGAAGGCCATGACCACGACGGCGGCGCCGTGACGCAGCACCGCGCGGGCCTGCTCCAGGAAGCGAGCCTCGCCCTCCTTGAGCGAGATCGAGTTGACGATCCCCTTGCCCTGCAGGCACCCGAGGCCGGCCTCGATGACCTCCCATTTGGAGGAGTCGATCATGAAGGGGACCTTGGCGATCTCCGGCTCGCTCCCCAGCAGCTTGAGGAAGCGCGTCATCGCCGCGACGCCGTCGATCATGCCGTCATCCATGCAGATGTCGATGATGTTGGCGCCGTTCTCGACCTGCTGCCGGGCGATGCCCACGGCCTCCTCGAAGTTGCCCTCCTTGACGAGGCGAGCGAAGCGCGGGGAGCCGGCCACGTTGGTGCGCTCGCCGATCATCATGAACACGCCGGGCTGCTGGGTGAAGGGCTGGGAGCCCGAGAGGCGCAGGGGCCGGGTGAGCTGCTCCGGCACGGCGATCAGGGTGGCCCGCTGGTCGGTGAGCTCGCGGGGGTGACGACCCTGGAGCGCCCGGGCGATGGCCGCGATGTGCTCCGGCGTGTTGCCACAGCAGCCCCCGGCGATGTTGATCAGGCCCCCCTCGGCGAACTGGCGCAGGTAGCGCCCCATGTCCTCGGGCCCCAGATCAAAGCCTGTCGCCGAGAGCGGGTTGGGGAGGCCCGCGTTCGGGTAGCAGGAGATCGCCACGTCCGCCTTGCCGGAGAGCTCCTCCAGGAAGGGGTACATCAGGTCAGGCCCGAGGGAGCAGTTGAGGCCGATGGACAGGGGCTTGATGTGCTCCACCGCGTTCCAGAGCGCCCCCACCGTCTGCGCCGAGATCATGGTCTCCCCGCCGCGACCCACCGCCGCCGAGATCATCACCGGCACGCGCCGCCCCCCCGCCTGGAAGACCTCCTCGATGGCCACCAGCGCCGCCTTGGCGTTCAGCGAGTCGAAGATCGTCTCGACCAGCAGCACGTCCACGCCCCCCGCCAGCAGCGCCTCCGTCTGCCGCCGGTACGCCGCCTTCACCTGCGCAAAGTTCACCACCCGGAACCCCGGATCGTCCGCGTCCGGAGAGTTCGACAGCGACACCGTCAACGGCCCGATGGCCCCCGCCACGAAGCGAGGACGACCGTCCTGGTTGGCCACCCGGTCCGCCCACTCCCGGCACTGCCTCGCCGACTGCTCGTTGATCTCCCACGCGAGCCCATCCAGGAACCGATCCTCCAGGATCTTCTGGTAAAACTCCGGGTCCTTGCGCCCCCCGTGCTCCCGCGGGTCGTCCACGAAAAACTCGCTCTGCCCGATGCTGGTCGCGCTGAACGTGTTGGTCTCGATGATGTCCGCCCCCGCCTCCAGGAACCGCCGGTGAATGTCGCCAATCATGCCCGGCTGCGTCAGCGAGAACAGATCCCCGTTGTTCAGCAGATCCTTCGGCGCGTCCCGGAAGCGCGACCCCCGGATGTCCGCCTCCTTCATGTTGTACGTCCGGATGGTCGTGCCCATCGCGCCGTCGATGATCAAAATACGTTCGCGGAGCAGCTTCTCGATCAGGTGAAGACTCGTCATGTTCTCGCTCTCGTGGGGTTAATCCGGTCGCTCCGCGACCGCCAGCACCGTACGAAACTGGGGCCTGCGCGCCTCCTGGCTCGCCACCCCGCACAACCTCACCTCCAGCCCCGCTCGCCCCAGCATCCCCCGCAGCTTCCCCGCGGAGAACCCCCCGTGAAGCTCCCCCGCCGGCGCCCCCGCCTGGGCCTCGTGCTCGTCCAGCGACAGCACCACCAGGCGCCCCCCGGGCCTCAGCAGCTGCCCGCAGCGCCTCACCAGCTTCCCCGGCGCCTCGGCGTGGCACAGTGTATGGAAAATCAATACCTCGTCGAAGGCCCCCCCCTCGCAGGGGAAGGTCGCCGCGTCCGCGACCGAGACCCGCGCCTGCGGGTACGAGGCCAGCCGCAGCCGCGCCGCCTCGGCCATCCGCGGGTCCACGTCGATGCAGGTCAGGCTGCGGCAGAAGGGGGCCAGAAAGCTGGCCACCGCGCCGTCCCCGCAGCCCACGTCCAGCACGTCCCCCAGGCGCAGCAGCCCCGACAACCCCGCCGCCAGCGATGGCCAGGTGCGCCCCGGCGCGTGAGGGCGCCCCAGCTCGGTGGCAAAAGGCAACCCCTTGATGGCCCCCGCATCCAGCTCGCGCAGCC
>JALOQB010000533.1 GCA_025453595.1 Polyangiaceae bacterium | reverse complement strand
TTCGCCACCCCGCGGCCATCTGTATGGAACAACCCTAGAAAGGTGCACCCCGCCGCGTGGCCGCCGTTGCACCCGTTCTCGTAGAGCCGCGCGGCCTTGTTGATGTTCTGCTCGACCCCGAGCCCCTTCGTGTACAGCGTCCCGAGCCACGAGCAGCCCACCGGCTCCCCGTTCTCGCACGCCTTCTTGTAGATCGCGTAGGCCCCGTCCACGTCCTTCGGGCCCCCCAGGCCGTGCTCCAGCGCCACCCCCAGGTCGGTGCAGGCCGTCGCCAGACCCCCTTCGCACGCCTTCTTGAACAGCGTCCGCGTCAGCGCAGGGTCTTTCTTGACCCCTTGCCCCAGCCGGTGAGCGAGGGCGAGGCGGTGGCAGCTGTTGGGCTCGTTCTTGGCGCACTGCTGCTCGCACTCCTTCATGTTGTCGCCCTTGCAGGCGAAGACGGCGCCCTGGCTGGCGCGGACGCACTTGCCGCCGGAGACCGCGAAGCCCTCGGGGCAGCTCGGCGCGGGGGTTGTCTCGGCGGAGTCGAGGCCGGCGTTCTTGCTGTCCTTGCCGGGGTCGGCGGCGGGGCGCTGCACCTTGTCGGCGATGGGGATCAGCTCGAGGCGGAGGGGCGCGCCGCACTGCTGGGGCGGCGTGTTCGAGTCCGGCGAGGCCTTCTTGCACTCATCGATGAGGCCGTCGGTGTTGCGGATGTGCTTGAACTTCTTGGAAGAGACGCCGCCCCCCGCGTTGAACAGCTCGACGGCGGTCTTGGCCGAGGACTCCTCGCCGGTCTGCATCACGAAGGCCCCGATGGAGGCGGACGCGATGAAGTGGGTGACGTCGTTGCAGCCCTCACCCCGCAGGTCGTTCGAGCGCACCGAGCGCCAGGTGGTCGCCTTCTTTCCGATCATGACCAGGGCGATGTCGAGGGTGGCGCCGCGCTGGAAATCCGCGCCCAGCTCGGCCCCCAGCTTGGGCCCCGAGAGCGGCAGGTTGGCGCGCACCTCGTCGGCGTTGACCAGACGCACCACCTCTTCCTTGGTGGTGGTGGCCATGAAGCCGTAGCCGCCGTCGATGCGGCAGCCCTTGACCAGCTTCAGCGTCTTGCAATCGTAGTGGACGAGGGCCACCCCATCCTTCATGGCGGCCTCGAGGTCGACGCGCTGGCCGGGCTGCCAGTCGACGACCAGCGGCTCGCCGTGGCCTGCCGACGAGGTGCAGGCCTTGTTCGTGTCGTAATCGAGCTTGGGTGGGGCCGGCGGCGTGCAGCCTTGCAGCAGCGCCAGCGAGGAGGAACAGACGGACAGCAACGAGAGCCCCCAGAGGGCGAGACGAGATCGGGCCATCACACCCCATGGTTACAGAGCACCCGGGTCGTTGCGAGCCTTTTGCGAGCGAAAGATTTGCCACCCTGGCCGCAGAATTGCGCCTCGGGCTTGCTTACAGGGGCGCCATCGGGGTAGGGGTCTACCGATGTCTCCGCCGCATTCGAAGCGCGATGTGCTCCGGTTCTTGCTCGACCAGGGCCAGACCGTCCGGATCACCCTGGACGCCAGGTATGCAGGTGTGGTCCTCCCGGCCCGCTTCCTTGCGGCTCCCCAGCTCATGCTCGAGATTGGCCGGAACATGATCCCGCCGATCCCTGACCTCGATATCGAGGGTGACGCGGTACGCTGCACCCTGTCCTTCGCCAAGCAGCCCTTCCACTGCACCATGCCCTGGGGCTCGATCTGGTCCCTCATCGGCAAGCGCGATGGTCGGGGCTACCACTGGGTAGAAGACATGCCCGCCGAGATGGTGGCGATCCCTCAGCCTCCCCCTCCCCCCCGCATGCCGGTCTCCCTCCGGGCACTGCCTGCCGAGCCCGTCGAACCCGACGAGGCCCCTGCCCCCGAAGTGCACCCCGCCCCCGCCGAGGCTGCCGAGGCCCCTGCCCCCGCGGCAGCCCTCGCCGAGGCCGCCGAGCCTGCGGCCGCTGCCGAGGCCTCGCCGCCCCCTCGCGACGAGCCCGAGGCCCCCGCCGAGGGCAAGAAGAAGCGCGCCCTCCCGTCGTACCTGCGGGTCGTCAAGTAGGCCGCGATGAACGCCAAGGGGAAGGCGTGGTTGAGCTACCTCGCGGTGCTGCTCGTGGCCCTCGCCGCCGAGTTTGGTCTGTCCGGCGTCCTCCCGGATGCCTCGCTGCGCCAGCTCGTGATGATGGGGGCGATCAACATCCTGATCGCGCTGTCGCTCAACATCATCAACGGGATGGCCGGCCAGTTCAGCATCGGCCACGCGGGTTTCGTCGGGGTGGGGGCCTACACGGCGGCGGTGCTGATGGGCAACCTGCACCAGGCCTGGCCCGGCGAGATCACGTTCGCTCGCTCCCTCGTGGTGGTGCCGGCCTCGGTGAGCGCGGCGGCCCTCCTGTCTGCCCTCTGCGGCCTCCTCGTGGGGCTGCCTTCGCTGCGCCTGCGGGGCGACTACCTCGCCATCGTGACGCTGGGGTTCGCCGAGATCTTCCGCCTCCTCATCGCCACCGCCGCCGCCGGGGGCGAGGGCCTGCTCAGCAAGCTCGGCGGGCAGAACGGCTACGCTGGCCCCACCGACCAGGGGGTGCCCCAGTACGCCGGGCCCTTCTGGGTCTTCGGCGCCGTGGGCGTGGCCCTGCTGCTCTGCCACCGGCTCAAGTTCTCCGGCTGGGGACGCGCCCTCCGGGCGCTGCGCGAGGACGAGATCGCCGCCGCCGCCGTCGGGGTCGATCCCACGCGCTTCAAGGTGACCAGCTTCGTCCTCGCCGCGGCGGGCGCCGGGGTCGCCGGGGGGCTGCTGGCCACCATGCGCGATGGGTCGCCCATAACCCAGCCCGATCAGTTCAATTTCCAGGCGTCGTTTGACGCGATCACGATGGTGATCCTGGGGGGCTCGGGCAGCGTCTCCGGGGCCACCCTCGGGGCCCTGTTCGTGACCTTCTCGATCAAGTTCTTCGAGTACCTCCAGTCGCTTGTTATCCACACCCTTGGGTCGAAAATAATCACGTTCGCGACTTCATTACAACGTAAACAAGGAAATGAATTGCAAAGTCTGAGATTTTCCGTAAATTACAAAAACCAC
>JALOQB010000532.1 GCA_025453595.1 Polyangiaceae bacterium | reverse complement strand
GAGCGCCAGCGCCTTGAGGGCCCCCTGGGTGTTCTGGCGGAAGTTGTTGAGCCCCGGCTGCTCCCAGTTTCGTTTGACCTCCGACGACTTGGGGATACGAGCGTCGTCGGTGACGTGGGTGACCGAGTAGGCATGCTGGTTCCAGATGGGTCGAGAGGAGACCCAGCGATCCTCCGGGTCACGGAGGATCACGAAGCCGGTGGAAGACTTGGCGTCGCCGGAGGTCGGGTACAGCTTGTCCGGGCCCTTGGGGCAGCCGTTGTAGGCCGTGCGGGGGACGACGATCTCGGTGGCAAAGTCGCCGTCGACGTCGGCGATGATGGGGTACTCGTAGCCGGTGCCAGAGGAGGCGGGGGCGCTGTAGAGCACCTTGCCGGTCTTGCCCTCGTAGACACGGACAAAGCACTCGTCGCGGTAGACGACCTCGGCCTGGCCGTCGCCGTTGAAGTCAAAGACCGACGAGCCGGTGACGTTCGAGGATTTGTCCTGGGAAGGCTGGGCCCACAGGAGCCCCTGGGGGAGCTGGGCGTTGGTCTTGCCGCAGAGGCCGCCGGGGCGCGCGACAGCGTCCGGGTTGTTCACGCAGTCCGGGTCGTAGACCGAGTAATAGGTGGCGCCAGCGGTCGCGAATTCGACCTGACCGTCGCCGTCAAAATCGGCGGCTGTCGGCGGGCCACCGCGGTTGTCTGCCGCCGGGAGGCCCGTCGGATCGTAGACCGGGAAGGGGCCAAAGACCGTGTCCCCGGCCAGGGTGAGGACCCGGATGCTGTTGGGCCCGACCACGATGATCTCGGGCAGCGGATCGGTCTTGGGGCGCCCCGGGATCTCGGAGTAAAAACCCACGTCCGCGATGGCAATGCTGCCCGAGGTGAGCCCCGCCACCGGCTTGGACCACTCCTTGAGCTTCCAGTCCTTGGCCACGGTATCCCAGCCAAAGACCCCATCGAAGCGCACCAGGTCGGGCTTGCCGTCCAGGTCGACGTCGGCGATGGCGCTGAACACGTTGGACGCCTTCGCCGCCGGGTTGAGGGCGCAGCCGCTGGCGTCGAACACGATGCGCTCCGCGATCACCTCCGGCACGCCGTCGTCGTCCAGATCGTGGATCCCCACCCCCAGCGCCGTCGAGTTGGCGTTGGTGCTGATCCGGACCGTCTTGTTGGTGGCGCAATCACGGCCCACCCAGCGGCGCACCAGCTTCGGATTGGCCGGGTCGCTGCTGTCGATCCCGAAGACCACGACCTCCCCCGGGTCGGCCCCCGTCGAGAGACCCACCCGCCGGAACCCGACGATCTCCGGGTGACCGTTGGGCTGCCCCACGTCGCCGTCCAGGTCGCCGATCGCCCAGTGCGTCGCGTAGGTCGGCCGGTTGTTCGCCACGTCCGGGTCGTCCGGCCCACCGATCCGCATCTGCTCCTGGCACGTCCGCCCGTCGAACACCCGCAGCATCCCCGTCCGATCGTTCGCCGACGTGAAGGTCGTGACGATGATCGACGGCTGGATCTTCTTCGGATCCAGATCCAGGTTCAGATCCGCCGCCATCGGCGTGGTGTAGATCCAGTTGTACGCCGCCGTCGGATCCCCCGCCGCAGGCCCCAGCCACTCGACCTGCTCCTTCTCGCAGGTCGGGTCGTTCACCTTCGACGGCGGTACCCCGTAGGGCGTGCACGTCCCGTCCACGTCGCAGTAGCTGTCCCCCGGGCAGTCGTTGTTGGTCGCGCAGGCCCCCAGCACCGGCACGCACACGTCGTACTTGCACACGAACCCCTCCTTGCACCCCCCGCACGGCCCCGGGTCACCCCCCGCCCCGGCCTGTCCGGAACTTCCGGACATACCGCCCTCCCCGGCCCCTGCGCTCCCCGAGACGCCGGTCCCGGCGCTCCCCGACATGCCGCCCTCGCCTGCGCCTCCGGCTGCTCCACCCTCGCCTGCGCTTCCGGAGGCTCCGCTCTCTCCTGCACTCCCGGAGGCCCCACCTTCGCCAGCGCCCGCCTGCCCCGCGCTCCCCGAGACGCCGCCAGCGCTTCCGCCCGCTCCGCCCCCGGCGGTACCCCCTTGCGCCGAGGCTCCGGCGGTTCCTCCCTGCGCCGAGGCCCCGGCGGTGCCCCCCTGCGCCGCGCCCCCGCCGGACCCACCCTGGGCACCGGAGCCCCCGGCCCCCTGCGGTGAATCCCCCCCTTCCTCTCCGCCGCCACAGGCCACCAACATCGCCAGGAACAGCCCAGGTATCCAGCCACGAGAAGCGTATCGCATCGGGCGATGATACCGAATTTTGACCCCCGCGAAGATCGGGAGTGGGATCGACGAGAAAGCGGCCTAAAGGCCCCGAGCAACTGGCGTTGCAGCCGTCACCGTTGACCACGTTGCCATCATCGCACTGCTCGACGCCTGCCTGCACGAAGCCGTCGCCGCACTTGGCCGCCTTGCACCCCAGGACGCAGCCGTCCGTGTTGACGCTGTTGGCATCGTCGCACTCCTCGACCCCGGCGCGGACAAACCCGTCGCCACAGACCGCGTTTTTGCAGCCAGCCACGCAGGCGTCGGTGCTGACCTCGTTGCCGTCGTCGCACTCCTCGACGCCGCTACGGACAAAGCCATCGCCGCACTTGGCCGCCTTGCACTCGGTGGTGCAGCTGTCGCTGTTGGAGCTATCTCCATCGTCGCACTCTTCGACCCCCACCCGCGTGAAGCCGTCGCCGCATTTGGCTGCCTGGCAGCTGTTGATGCAGGCGTCGCTGTTGGATGCATTGCCGTCGTCGCACTCTTCGACGTTCGGGTTGATGTTCCCGTCCCGGCAGAGGTTCTCGGAGAGGGAGCGGCGCTCGCAGAGGAAGGGGCGCGAGGACAGGCAAAACCCCGTCTCGAGGCCCGTCAACTCGGAGAGCTGGGGGGGGCCCAGCCAGGGGGGCTGGTTGATCGGGTAATCCCAGGTCTCCCCGTTGGTCCACACGTACTCTCCTTCCTTCTTCAGGTCATTGCCGCCGATCCAGATCTCTTCCGTCTTCACCTGCAAGGTGCCGAGAGATTTGATCACAAAATCCAGCTCCTCCGGCGTGGACGGGGCCGCCAGATCGAAACCAGGCCCGAGCTCGAAGCAATCCTCGCGGGCTCCTTGCCAGGAGTTGCCACCGTTGAGGCTGACGAAGTAGCAATGACCCGTCTCCTCTTCGCGGAAGTACCCGGGCCCCGCGCAGGTTGCCTTGCAGGCGCTGGTGCAGGCGTCGGTGTTGTCCCCGTTGCCGTCGTCGCACTCCTCGTTCTCCTGCTTGATGCCATCCCCGCAGTAGGGCGGGATGAAGCAGGCTTTAATGTCGATGGTGCAACTGCCGGTGCACAAGAGCGAGCCCTCGGCCTTGGCGTTCTTCAGCTCCGTCGCGCAGGAGCGACCCCCGAAATCGTTTTCGTCGCAGCTCTCCCCGGTCTCGAGCTTGCCGTTGCCGCACACCGGGCTGGCCCCGCCCTGGCCGCCGGTGCCCCCGGCCCCTGCTCCTCCCTGGCCCCCCGTCCCGGACCCTCCGCCCGCCGCCCCCCCCGGCTCCAGCACCCGCGCCGCCCCCCGCGCCCGCGCCAGCCACGCCGCCAGCGCCAGCGCCGCCCGCTCCGCTGGCACCCGCGCCCCCTGCGCCCCCGGCACCCGCACCGCCTGCGCCTGCGCCGCCCGCGCCAGAGCCGCCGAACCCTGCGGCACCTCCCCCGCCCTGGCCGCCGGAACCGCCGCGGCCTGACTGTCCGGAACTTCCGGATGTTCCGGCCATCGGTTCACCGCCGCCACCGGAGGATCCGGCCGCCGGGGCGCCAGCGTCGCCGGCCTTGCCGAACTGGGCGTCGAGGTCGTCGGTCTCGGAGGTGAGGGAGCAGGCCGCGGAGAGCGTGAGGAAAGAGAGGAAGAGGAAGCGGCGGTGCATGGGTCAAAAGCCTCGTGAGAACTGGAGAGATGCGCCCTGGGGGCCGACGCCCACGCCGAGGCGAGCGGCGGAAGGAGAGGCCTCGGGGCGCGAGAGGATGAGCCAGGTGGCGGCGCCGAGGGCGAGGACGCCAGCGCCGAGGGAGATATCCGCAAAGAGGTAGCGCCGGTCGACGCGATCGACGCGGCCTGGTTCGCAGAAGGGGGCGCAGGAGTTCTTGAGCGAATCCTCTTCCGAGCGGCCCGAGAGACCGAGGTAGGCGAAGGCGCCCAGGCCCAGGATCCCGACGCCGCCGAGGGCGTAGGCGAGGGGAGGGATGGGGCGCGATGGCGAGGCGGTGGAGGCGGGGGCCGAGGAGGGGGCAGCGGGGACCACGCGGGTCACCTTCTCGCGGGTCATGGAGAGGCCCACCTTCCGGTTTTTATCCCTTGGATTGGCCTCCATCTGGAGCTCGACGGGGTTCCACCCGGTGCCCTCCGCGCGGACCTGGTGGCTGCCCGGATCCACGGGTACCTCGACCCCGGGCTTGATCTCCTTGCCGTCCAGCAAGACCCGGATCCCGCTGGTGTCTCCCTCGGCGCTGACGGTGATCAGGAACGAGGGGAGCTCGGCGTCGATCTCGCCCACCCAGCGCTTGCAAGGCGTTTTGATGACCCCCGGACAGACATCGCGGCTGCAGACCGCGAGCTGGTCCCGGGCGGCCAGCAGCTTGTTGCTCTTGCGTAGCTGCTGGGATGCCTCGAAGGACTCCATGCAGGATTTCTTCTCATCCGGGGCGGCGATCCCCCCGCGCGTCGCGAAGGCCCCGAGGAGGGCCGACGCCAGAAAGAGGCGATGGCGGTGCATGTTCAAAGGCAACCTGGCTTGATACGCAGGATCCCGTCCGGGCCTTTCTTGTAGGGATTCGCGCAGTTGTTGTCGCTGTTCTTGGGTGGCTTCCTGGGGGCCGCGGAGGCGGCTGGCGACGCGGCGGAGGCGGAGGCGGAGGCCGTCGCCGGGGGCGCTGCCTCGGGAGGGGCCGCGCTGGTGCTTGCCGTGACGGGCGGGGGGGCGATGGCGGGAGGAGCACTGGGGGCGCTGCTGGCCGCGGTGGACGCGGCGCCAGCCTCGCCGGGGGTCCGGTTGAACCATCCGACCAGGAGCAAGGCCCCGAGGGCGGCGACCAGCGCGAGGGGGAGCCACCGGCGAGCCGGTGGGGTGCGGCCCGGCTGGGGCTCGCTGGTGATGCCCAGGGCGGACATCTGGGACTCCTCGCCAGGGACAGCCTCGGGAGAGGCGATGGGCGGGGCGAGGTGCTCGACGCTGGCGGCGAGGGCCTGGGGCGGCGGTTCAGGGGCGGGGGGGGCTGGCGGGTCGGGAGGAGGCGGGGTCGAAGGGCGCCGCAGGGGCGAGATCGTCGACAGCCGGGGCGCTGGCTCGAAGGCGTCGGAGCGCTCGAGCTGGGCGATCACCTGCTGGCGCTTCTCGACCTCGACGCGGGCCAGCTCCTCGACCCAGGCGCCGATCGCGTGAGGCGAGGCGCAGGGGGCGACCTGCTCCAGGGCGAGGGCCATCTCCTTGGCCGTGGCGAAGCGCTCGGCGGGGTCCGAGGCCAGCGCCTTCATCACCACGTCGTCGAGGCCCGACGGGAGGGCCGGGTTGAGGGCGCTGGGCTTGACCTTGACCCCGTCGAGGGCCATCACCACCGAGGAGACATCATCCTCGGACTGGAAGAGCTTGCGTCCGGTGAGGGTCTCCCAGAGCACGACGCCGGCCGCGTACACGTCCGAGCGCCGATCGACCCCGCTGGAGCGGATTTGCTCGGGCGACATGTAGGCGATCTTCCCCTTGATCTGCCCCTCCCGGGTCATGTGCATCTGGCCAAAAGATTTGGCGACGCCGAAGTCGATGAGCCGCGGAGCCCCGTCGGTGCCGACCAGGATGTTGTGGGGCGTGACGTCGCGGTGGACGAGGCCCAGCGGCTCCCCGTGCTCGTCCCTGGCCTCGTGGGCCGCGTGGAGGCCGTAGAGGGCGCCGGTCAGGATGCCGGAGGTGATGGGGAGCGGCACCAGCGAGGAGCTCTTGCGCGCCAGGCGGAGCAGCTTGGCGAGGGACTCGCCGAGGATGAGCTCCATGACAAGAAAGAGCTCGTTCTCGGCGGCCACCACGTCGAGCGTCGGCACCACGTTGGGGTGCCGGATGCGGGCCACCAGCCGCGCCTCATCGAGGAACATCTCGACGAACTCGGGGTCATGGACGAACTGCGGGTGCAGCCGCTTGATCGCCACCGTCCGGCCGAAGCCCCCCTCCCCTCGCAGGCGCCCCACGTGGACCGTGGCCATCCCCCCCGCCGCGATGGTATCCGCCAGGATGTAGCGCCCGCCGAGGAGGCTCTCTTGTTTTGTACCTCCAGCCGTCACCGGCGAAGACTAGCAACCCTGGGTAACTCTGAGCAAGTAGCATCCCCCGGCGTTCACGCCGGGGTCCACCACGCTTCGGATCGGACATAGAAAGACCGATCCTGGTTCTTTTGTGCTGGTCTCGACGGCGAAGAACGGCCAAAGTGGTCTGGTTTGGATCCCGAAGAACTCGGGCTCCAGGTATGGGCCAAAAGCCCATGGTGTTTGGCAAGCGAGAAACTTCGGCGTTGTCGCCCCGCAGGACGGGCGACGTAAAAGTTTCTGTCAAGCAAGCAAGTATCCTGGCCGAAGCCAGGTAGT
>JALOQB010000531.1 GCA_025453595.1 Polyangiaceae bacterium | reverse complement strand
GAGCAGTCACTGGACCAGTTGCGGGCCAAGGCCGAAGCCTTGCTTGGCGAGAAGACGGCAGCTTTCGACGAACTCCACCGCGAGTACCAGCAGCTCGCGGACGGCATCCGAAAACGCGCCGAGGAACAGAACGACACCTTCCAAACTTCGCAAGGCACCCGCACCAGCGACTTCGAGTCGCTGACCCAGGCGCATCAGCAGGCGATGGAGGGGCTGCGTAAGACCTTTCGCGAGGAACTGGCCCTGCGCGCGCCGGCGGCGTACTGGAGCAAGAAGCGCAAAGGTCACATCATCTGGGCCTGGGTGACGGGCATTGCGTCGTTTGCCGGCATCTGTGGCGCCGCGGTTGGCCTGGGCTGGCAGATCCACGCCCTGTTGAACAAGACGCCGGTGAACAGCGTGCCCGAGACCTGGCGCCTAGCCGTGCTGGCCTTGGTGGGTGTGTTCACCGTCTGGGCGCTGCGCCTGGTGGTTCGGATGTTCCTAAGCCACCTGCATCTGCTGACCGACGCCGGCGAGCGTGTGGTGATGGTGCAGACCTACCTGTCCCTGCTCGAGGGAGACCACCTCACCAGCAAGGAGGACCGCCAACTCATCCTGCAGGCCCTGTTCCGCCCGGCATCGGACGGGATCGTGAAGGACGAAGGCGTGCCGTTCTCCCTGGCCGAAGCCCTGACCCGGAGCGGAAAGCCGTGAAGTACGCCAGGTGTCGGTGTCAGTACGAGAACCGAAGGGGTTTATCACGGTGATAAACTCCGGTTCGAGCTTTTGGGCTGTCGACCCGACAAGCATCACGCCGTTCAACCCGGCAAAGCCGCGTCAGCGGACGATCCTTGGCGGGCCGTTGATCAATCTGGGGGCGCTGCAAGCGTTGCTGAAGAGTGGCAACTTCGACACCGACCAACTCTGGCTCGCGACGGACAAGTGCCGCCGTGACCTCCAGAACGAGCGATGGAGCACGGCCGACGTGCTCAACATGCTGTCCAACCTGGTCACCGGTGATGGAACCCAGAGGCGCCGCACGATCCGCAATGCTTCGCTGAATTTTGTCGAGGGCAAGCAGCGCCTGCTGCGCATGCCGATCCAGCTCTCCTGCGCCGACCTCACCTGCCCCCAGCAGCAGACCTGCCGCGCCGGCCTCTGTGTCGCCGAGACGATCCAGGACGACGAGTTCGAGGAATTCGAGGAGGAGCGGGTGCTGCCGGTCCAGGGGCGGTGCTTCGATCGAGACACCTGCGCCGGAGGCAATCCGGAGAACATCGCTCGCTTCGAGATCGAGGACGTCGTCGATCTGCTCCAGGAGGATTGCACGGTCCCTTACCTGTTCCCTGATCGCTTCGAGGAAGACAAGGCGGCCGCCGAGGTGACCAACCCCGAAGACGCCAGGCTGGCTGCCATCCGTGGGTCGATCAACATGGGCTATGTCTGGAGCGGCGATTACAACATCGCCAACGCAGGCAGAAACCTTGGGTCTGCCACCTGGACGGTCGTCGACAAGGACCCGCGTGAGGGCTGGGAGTTCGCCAACCTCTCCCCCTCCGAGGCCGCGCGCTCCAACCCCGATGCGACGCGCCGTGTGGTGCTCGCGCCGGGCCTCTGCCAGGCCCTCAAGGCCGACCGGGAGGCGATCCAGCTCGCCCGCACCAAGACCCCGTACGTGCGCCCACCGACGCGCTTGCTGGGGACGATCGAGAAGCGTGGCTGCGCCCCCAAGCCCGTCACCCAGCCCGAGTGCCAGCCGTGAGTCAGGGGGGCCATGCCCCTCACCCGGGGCCTGAACCGGGGGCTGTTCAGGTTCGTCGGGGCTGGATCTGGTACTTCTTGAGCAGGCGATTGAGGGCGTCCCGGCTGCTCAATCCCAGCTCTTTCCAGGCGCGCGAGACGTTGCCCTGGTGCCGCTCCAGGGCGGCCTCCACTTCCTGGGCGGTCGGCGGCGGCCCGGCCTGGGGCGGGCTGGCGTCCTCGCGCAAGGGCTCGATGGCCAGCCTCCGCTCGACCCCGACCGTGAGGGCAACGAAGTGCCCGGTGCTCTCGGCCATGGCGGTGTAAAGAAGGCTCTCCAGCTCGCGGACATGGGTGGTGTAGCGGTGGTCCAGCAACGCGGCCACCAGTTCCGGGGCCACCCGCGCCTCGGTGCCCTCGAAGAAGCGCGCCCGCAGCCCGCCATCTTCCGCGGCGATGCGCCGGAGCAAGACCCGGATCAGCAGCGGGATGTCCTCGCGTCGCTCGTCGAGGCCCGGCACCAGCAGCCGCAGCTTGAGCCTCGCCAGCAGGTCGTGCTTGAGCGACGACTCGCCCCGGTTGGTCGCGGCCAGCAGCCGGAGGTCGCTCCGACGAGGCTGTTCGTCGCCCAGCCGGTGGTACTCGCCGTCGTCCATCAGGCGCAGCAGGTGGGCCTGGAGCTCCTGCGGGAGCTCGCCGATCTCGTCGAGAAACAGCGTGCCCCCGTGGGCCTCGCCCACCAGCCCGGGGCGCTCACGCATGCCCGGGTTGGGGTAATTTCTTGCGTTGCCAAAGAGCTCGGCGTCGGGCCCCTGGATCAGCACGTGCCCCCCGCGCCTCGCGTAGAAGCTCAGCTCGTCCCGGAGCCGCCATGCACGCTCGCTCTCGCCCACCAGACCAAAGTCATCGGGGTCGCCAAACGCGAAGCCCGGCTCGACCCCGTGGCTCGCCAGCGCCGAGCTGGATCGCTCGACGCAGAGGAGCAGCAGCTGCTTCTCGATCTCCAGCAGCATGCCGGCCTCGAGGCGCGCCCGCTGCACCTCGCGGCCCTGGACCCGCAGCGGCAGCTTGCCGACCCCCTGCACCTCGACCCCAGCCCCCCCCGCCTGGAAGAGCAGGTGCTGCCGCGAGATCGCCGGGGAGCGCAGCGGACCGCAGCGCTCGATCCGCCCCGGCCGCAGCCGCTGGAAGGAGACCCGCTCGGGCCCCCCGGTCTCCTGGAGGTCGCCCCGGCCGAGTAGAGAAGTTCCGGATATGGGCAGGAGCGTGATCTCGCCGACCCGCTCGGGTTCGGCCTGGGACCAGGCGATCATCAGCCCCAGGGCAGGGCGGGCGGGGCGAGCGGTGCCCCCACGGGGGAGCCAGCCGTTGTTCGGTTCGGTGCCTTCAGCCATGACCCACGGAGCGGCGGGGGGAGTGTGATAGAGTGAGAAGAGTATGCTCCTTTCTGGTCAGCTTCTGGACAGAAAATTTCGCATCGAGCGCCCGCTGGGGGAGGGCGGGATGGGCGTGGTGATGCTGGCGGTCCACGAGGGGCTGGGGGAGCGCGTGGTGTTGAAGGTGCTGCGGCGCGAGATCGCGGGGGATCCGGAGAACCTGGAGCGGCTCCGCCGGGAGGCCCGGACCATGGCCCGGCTCCGGAGCGAGCACGTGGCGCGCATCATGGATGTGGGGGTGCTGGAGGACCAGACCCCGTACCTGGTGCTGGAGTACGTCCGGGGCGAGAGCCTGCGGCAGCTGCTGCAGCGGCGCGGGGCGCTGCCGGCGAGGGAGGCGGTGGGCCTGGCGCTCCAGGTGTGCGAGGGCCTCGCGGAGGCCCACGTCAACCAGGTGATTCACCGGGATCTGAAGCCGTCGAACCTGATCCTGAGCGAGCGACCGGATGGGTCGCCGCTGGTGAAGATCCTTGATTTTGGCATCGCCAAGACCAGCGCACCGACGGTGCAGACGCTGACGGAGACGCAGAGCATGCTGGGGTCGCCGCTGTACATGGCCCCCGAGCAGATCCGCAGCGCCCGGGACGTGGGGGCGAGCGCGGATGTCTGGGCCCTGGGCGTCACCCTCTACGAGCTGCTGACGAACAAGCTGCCGTTCCAGGCCTTCACGACCGGCGCGGTGATCGCCGCGGTGCTGGCCGACGATCCGGTGCCGCCCCGGCAGCATGTCCCGGATCTACCGGCGGGGCTGGAGGCGACGGTGCTGCGGTGCCTGGAGCGCGCGCCCGAGCGCCGCTTCCAGGACGTGGGGGCGCTGGCCGAGGCGCTGGTGCCCTGGGGGCCCGACGATGCACAGGCCATCGCGGCGCGGACCCAGCGCACCCTCCAGCGGACACCGCGGCAGGTCACACTCCCCCTTGTTCCCCCCGTCCCTTCGACCCCGGAGCGTCCCTCCGGGACATTGCAGTTGACGGCCTCCCGCACCGCGACCCAGCTCCGCACCGCCCCCTCGTCTCCCCCTCCCCCGCCGGGGCCACGCCGGGGGCTCTGGCTGGGGGGCCTGGGGGCCGGGCTGCTGGCCCTCGCGGCGCTCCTCCGTCCGCAATCTCCCGCGGCCCCCCTCCCTGCCTCGAAGCTCCTCCCCGCCGCGGCCAGCCCCGCCCCCGGGCCTCCCGCCGCGTCGCCTCCGGCGGCGCTGGTCTCCTCGCCCTCCCCCCCTGCGTCCGCGCCGGTGGCTCCGGCCCTGGCCTCGACTCCAGCTCCAGCCCTGCCCCCCTCGGCGGCGCCTGTTGCCTCCGCGCGCCCCCGCCCACGTCTGCCCCCGCCCGCCCCGCACACGCCCGCTCCCACCGGCGGAATGGCGGATTTTGGCCCTCGCCACTGACTGCGCGCACAGCCCCGGCGCGCTGTGCGCACAGCCCTCGGGCCCGCTCTCCTGGCGAGATTCACGATGCACTGGATCTGGCCCACGAGTTGCTTTGAACTGGGGGCGCCCATGCAGAACCTCCGGTCCCTTGGCCTGCTCTCCCTCCTCGCGCTGAGCGCCTCGTCCGCCGCCGCCCAGACCGCACCCAGCCGCGAGGACAAGGTCGCCGCGGATGCCCTCTTCGATGAGGGACAGCGGCTGATGCAGCAGCAAAAATACCCGGAAGCTTGCGCCAAGTTCGAGGGTAGCCAGAAGCTCGATCCGGGGGTCGGGATCCTGCTTTACCTGGCCGACTGTTACCGCAAGGCAGGGCGCAACGCGAGCGCCTGGACCACCTTCCGCGAGGCCGCCACCGCCGCTCACCACGCGGGCCAGGCCGAGCGCGAGAAGGTCGCTCTCCGCTCGGCCGCCGAGCTGGAGACCTCCCTCGCTCGCCTCCAGTTTCTCGTCGTCGATCCGGACAAGCAGCCGACCCTGGTCATCAAGCGGAATGGCGCCACGGTCAACCGGCTGCTCTGGAGCACGGCCCTCCCCATCGACCCGGGCCCCCAGGACATCGAGGCCAGCGCCGAGGGGAAGAAGACGTGGTCCACCCGGCTCCCGGGGGTCTCCGCAGGTCAGACCCTGACCATCCCCATCCCGCTGCTGGAACCCGCCCCGGCGCCTCCGCCGGTCGCCTCCAGCGCCCCTGTGCCTGCCCCCGCGGCCTCCAGCGCCCCGCCGGTCGCATCGGCGCCCCCTCCCCTCCCCTCCGCGCCGCCCGCCGGCGAGGAGCGCAAGACCCTCGAGCCCAGCTCCCAGCGCACCTGGGCCCTGGTCGCCGCCGGCGCGGGCCTCGTCGGCCTGGGCGTCGGCTCCTACTTCGGCCTCCGCACCTTCTCCCTCTGGGACGATGCAGAAAAAGGCTGTCCTGCCGGCCGTTGCACCTCCGACGAGGCCTTCAACGCCGGCAGGGATGCACGCCGCGCCGGCAACCTGTCCAGCATCTTCTTCGGCCTCGGCGTCGTGGGCCTCGGCGCCGGAGCGGCCCTCTGGTTCACCGCCCCCGCC
>JALOQB010000530.1 GCA_025453595.1 Polyangiaceae bacterium | reverse complement strand
GAATGTGGTGCGCCACCGTGCGCGTGGGGGTTCGAGTCCCCCTCCCGGCACTCTCGATCCGTGATGGAATCTGGCAGACATCCCAGTCTCAGAAACTGGGGCCCATCGTGGTGTGAGGGTTCGAGTCCCTCCGGATCGACCAGGCCGAGATGGCTGGAATCGGAAGACACGCCGCGCTCAAAACGCGGTGCCCCTCGAGGGCGTGAGGGTTCGACTCCCTCTCTCGGCACCAGGCTTCGCCTTGCATGAACCGGTCCTGTGGAGCTTCCCTACAAGGACCGCTCCTTGCTATCCATGAATCGACCAGCAATCGCCTCGACAGGGCTTGCTTTCACGCACACCAGACGCTTGTGAGCTGCAGCGGATGATGCCTGCCCCCTCCTCGGGCGGCCCCGCCGGAGAGCCCCCATGTCGTCCCCTGTCGCCCCCACCTTCGCCGATCCTTCCAGCCCCTCGCCTTCGACCCCCGCGGACACCGCCACGGCCATCGTGCGGCTCCTGCTTGCGGCGGGCTGGGCGCTGGACCTGCAGCCCTGGCTCAACGTCGAGGGCCTGCGCTGGCTGGCCCACGCCAACGACTGCGGGCAGGGCAACCCCGCGCAGGAGGTCGAGGTGGAGAGCGAGCTGCACAGCGATGCAGCGGAGGCCTGGCGCGAGCTTGGAGCGCGTGCGCTGCCGCACCTTGGGGCGGCGGACGCCGAGCGGCTGAGGGGGCTGCTGGGCTGACGCCGAACGCGACGCTCAGGCGAGGTCGTAAACGGTGACCTCGACGCCGTGGCGCTCAAGTTCCTCGGCCACGAGGGGCTCGATCAACTCCCAGCGCCCGCCGGCAAGACCGCAGCCGATGCGCGGCATGTGCACCGTCGCCCCCAGCCGCTGCGCGTGGTCTCGCACCGCGGCCAGCCCCGCATGGATGGCCTCGTAGCGCACCGGTGGCTTACCCTTGGAGCGCCGCAGCCCGTGCTGCCCCACCAGGTTGGCCACCCACAGCGCGGCCTCGACCTGCACCAGCTGCACTGCACCGAGCGCGAAGTCGTTGCCAGCGCGCTCGCGGTACCAGCGCCGGAACGCCACCTCTGGCTCGGGCCAGCGCTTGGAGAGGGCCACGACGAAGCCGGCGCCCCAGCCGCCGACGTCGTTGCAGACGTGGACGGTGATCTGGGGCTCGGTGCCTGCGGGGCGGGTGGCGTCACCAACGACGAACTTCATGGTGCAGCCAGCCCCGTGCGTAGCATCGCCTCGACGAGCCGTCGGGCTCGCTCCGCGGTGGTTGGTCCCTCCGTTTCGAGAACGACCCCCTCGAATTTCTGTGCGTTCGCAGCCACCCAGGTGATGTAGCCGTCGAGGTCGAGGTGGTCGACGCCGAACGCTATGAACTTCATGTCGCGCACGATCTCCAGCGGCGTCCCCTCGAAGACGCGGCCGTCGCGCATCACGATCCGGGTGGGGCCCAGACCCACGAGGGCCTCGGTGTTGCTGTTGGCGGGCTTCATCGCGGTCGCTCCCTTCGGTGGCGGCGCCAGCAGCCGGAGGGGATCGGCAGGCATCCCTCGACCTGCGCTGGCGTCAGCAGGTACGTCTCTACCTCGCCGTGCTCGTCGAGGCGCATGGGTGTGCGGCGGTAGAATCGGGGGTGGCCTTCGAGCTGGTCGAGGCCCGCGAGCGTGGCAGCGTCGACTTCGTAGACCTCGCCTTTGATGGCCGTCTCGCCTCCGGGCACCACGCCGGGGAAGTGCCCCAGGCTGAACATGGCGAACACCGGGGGCGTCCTCGCTGGGCCGAGCAGGCGGGCTCCGCGCAGCACCCGGTGGTTGCTCTCGCCGGCCAGCAGCGTCCCGTAGACGAACACGCGCCGCAGCGCCGGGCCCGGGAGCGCCACGCGCAGCAGCTCCGTCTCGTCGAAGCCGAGCCTCCGGTACGCGCGCTGGATCACGCCGAGGTACTCACTCGATGGGGGCCCGGGGTCTACGTCCGGCAGGAAATACACCTGCGCGCGGCGTCGCCGTCCTTGCTCGTCGATCACGTGGCGGACGGCGCGCTCGTACACCCAGGGACAGCCCTCGATGCGGTCGAGGGCTTCCAGGTCGCTGGCTTCGAGGTCGTAGAGCAGCCCCTCCACCTCCGAGCCGGGGGCGCGCTGCACGGTGGCGACGCTGCCGCCCCAGCGCTCGCTCCAGCCAGCGAAGAGCAGCACGTGGTTGCGGAGCACCGCTCGTGCGACGCGCTTCGAGCCCGGGCACCGCGCTCGCATCTGGGTCTCGTCCAGGTTCGAGCCGTAGGCGAAATAAAGCATTGAGGTCATCGTCGTTCATCCCTTCTCACGAGGCGAGGGCCTGTTCCCGGACCGCGGCCAGCACCGCGAGGCCACGCTGGGCTTCGGCCTCGGTGGCGTCGCCGAGTTCGAGGAAGACGCGCCCCGAGGTGTCGTGTCCCTCGGTCTGCACGCACCAGCGCTCGCTGCGGGGTGTGGCCATCTCGACAGCCGCGGCGAGCAAGTGCAGCGCGGCATGAAGCTGGCGGAAGTGCGCGTTACGCGGGAAGCGGACCTCGATCTGCGGCTCAAGGTGGCCGTAGCGCGAGGTGCCGATGCGGACGGAGAGGGCAGCGGAGGCGAAGGGGCGAGGGGCGAGGTTCATGTCGTGGTGTCCATGCGGGTTCCGGTCCTGCTCGTGGCATCGCGGAAACCGCGGGAAAGAGGGGCTCGAAGGAGGAGACCCCTGATGCCGCCATCGCGGTCGTCCGCGTATCGCGGCGTCGCTGCGGGTTTCTGCCGTGATGGCGGCATCAAGGGGTCAGCAGAAGATGCTGGGTGACCCGCAGGTCACCCGGGGTTCGGGGCGCCGAGGATCAGGCCGCGGGGCGCTCGTCGGCGGGGTCGGCAGGCGCCGGAGGCGTGCTGGCGCGGCGGTCGCGGCGCTCGCCTTTCCAGGCGGCGGAGCCCGCGAGGTGCTTGGTCAGGTGCAGTCGCGCCGTCTTGAATTCGTCGCCGATCAATCCGAGGCCGAGGAGCAACACGCGGAAGTCGTATTTCGCCGTCGCGGGGTTGAAGTCGCGGCGCTTGCTCGACGCGCTCTTGGCGCTCAGCCCCTTGGCCGCGAGCGCGAGGACCAGCTGCACGTAGGC
>JALOQB010000529.1 GCA_025453595.1 Polyangiaceae bacterium | reverse complement strand
CATCGAGCAGCGGGAACATCTCCGCATGCACGATGCCCTTGCCGGCGGTGAGCCACTGGGTATCCCCCCCGCCGTAGCGCGCCCTGGCGCCCATCGAATCCGAGTGATCGACGAGCCCGCGGCGCACCACCGTCACGGTCTCGAAGCCGCGGTGCGGGTGCTGCGGGAAGCCCGGGACCACATCGCCGTGGTACATGTTCCAGCCGTCCTTGCCCGCAAAATCGCTGCCGATGTTCCGGCCAGCGAGGGAGGTCGCGGGGCCCAGCCGCTCGTTGCCGGCAGGGTACGCGTCGTCGTGGTGCACGCAGAACAGGAAAGGATCCATCGTCACCCAGGGGAACCCCAGGGGCTGCACCCCCAGGATCACCTGCTCCGCGGTGGCCAGCCGGGGCTCGGGCTGGCTCACCGGTGCGTCCTTGCAGGCGGCAAGCGCGGAGGTCGAGGCGATGGCTCCCAGCAACGTTCGTCGGTCCATGATGCCCCATCGTAGAACCCGGCGCCCCCGGCACAAGGCCCCCCGGCGCCACGCCGCGTTGCGCTCAGGCAACGCCACCGCTCACGGGCACGACTGCAGCGACGCGATGAACGAGTCGAGCAGCGTGGCCCCCTGCTCGTCCACCACGCTCGACCCCAGCGGCGGCATGCGCCTCGTGTCCAGCGCGCGCACCCGCAGCGACAGCACCGACGACCCGGGTTTCCCCGGATCGATCACCTTGGCGTCGGGGAGTCCAAAAGAATCCTGGGTCGCGGCGACGTCACAGATCTTCATCTCCGCCAGCGGCGTCGTGTAGCGGTAGTCCGCCTCCCCGAGGCCCGTGCCCCCGGGCTGGTGGCAGAACGAGCAGTTGGTGTGCAGGTAGCTCCTGGCGCGCTCCTCCAGCGCACCGGCGCCGAAGGGCTCCGGCAGTCGCGGCAGCGTGCCCACCGCCCCCGGCAGCGGGTCGCTCAGCATGCCGATCTTGTCCAGCGTGGTGAGCTGGTGCGCGGTGACCCCCGAAGGATACACCTGGGGGCGGTTGAGTTGGCCCACCTCGAGGCCCAGCGTGCGACCGGCCTTCTCGGTGTGGCACCGGAGGCACTGGGCGCTGCTCGGGTACAGCCACGTCTGCCCCCCGATCTCCTTCGTCTTGCCGCCCGGCACGTAGGTCGCGTCCGTCTGCGCCTCGTTCCACTCGTACGAGTAGCCGGCCCAGTCCCCGTCCTGGTGCCGCACCATCAACCTCGTCTCGATCCGCTTCCCTCCCAGCTTGAACTCCTTCACCACCACCGACCCCACCGGAAGATCCATATCCCCGGAGGCATCGAGGCCGATGGTGCTCCCGTCGGGGATGGCGAACCAGCGCTTCTTCTCGGCGCCGTCGGACCAGAACGGCGCGTTGACCTCGTAAGGGATGAGGGCCTCGACCGGCGTCTTCGGGTCCCCCCCCTGGAAGCACCCGGTGGCGCTCAGCTTCTCGGGGAATTTCGAGGGCTGCGGCGCCGCGGCCGGCACGATCTTCCGGATCTTCCCCCCGGTGTAGTGAAGCACGTAGAGCTCGCCGTCGTTGTCCTCCGCAAAGGACGAGATGTTGAGCCCCGTCTGCAGAAGCTCTTGCCCCGATGGCGCCCCGGTCACCGCATCTTCCTGGATGGCCCACAGCCGACCAGAGCTGAAATCACCGTAGAGGTAGCGCCCCACCAGCCCCGGGATCGCCTTGCCACGGTACACATACCCGCCCGTCACCGACACCCCCTGGCTGTGATCGTACTCGACGACCGGCAGGATCAGACCGCTCTTGTTGCAGCCCTGCGAGGGGCTGTAGCAAGCCGTCCCTTCCATGATCTTCCAGCCATAATTCCCCCCCTTCTGGACCCGATCGATCTCCTCGATCTTGCCCTGCCCGACGTCGCCCGCCCACAGCTCGCCGGTGGCCCGATCAAAGCTGAAGCGCCACGGGTTCCGCAGCCCCCAGGCGTAGATCTCCGGCAACCCGCCCCCCGACACCAGCGGGTTGTCCTGCGGGACCGCGTACGGATCCCCCTTGTCCACGTCGATCCGCACCATCTTCCCCAGCAAGGTGTCCAGCGACTGCCCCGCGTTGATCGGATCCCCCGCGGCCCCGCCGTCCCCCAGCCCGTAGTAAAGAAAGCCGTCCGGACCGAAGGCGATCATGCCCCCGTTGTGGTTCGAGTAGGGCTGGTCCACCGTCAGGATGATCTTCTCCGACGCAGGGTCCAGCGTCGCCCCGCCGTCCGCGCTCTTGTACCGCGCGATCACCGACCGCAACCCGCCCGGTCCGTTGTCCGTGAACGACAGGAAAACAAGGCCGTTCTCCGTGAATTTCGGGTGGAACGCCATCCCCAGCAGCCCCGCCTCGCTCGGCCCCGCCTCGATCCGGTTCTTCAGGTTGATCACCGTCGCCGCGCTCGTCGCGCCGCCCCCCTCGAAGGAGCGGATCAGCCCCGTCTTCTCCACCACGTAAAAACGCCCCCCCTGGCCCGGCCCCTGCAGCATCAGCACCGGCGACGCAAAGGTCAGCGCCCCCGCAAAGGGCTCCAGCTTGATCGGCGCGTCCGTCGCCGGACGCTCGAACGCCACGCACCCCGGGTTGCCCGGCCTCGCCGTGTACCCCGACTCCGCAAGCCCCCCTTGCCCCGCCGCACCGCTGGCCCCGCCAGCCCCGGCCCCTCCACCCCCACCCTGCCCGGAAGCCCCTGCGCCACCCTGTCCGGAAGTCCCTGCACCTCCCTGTCCGGAAGTTCCGGAATCTCCGCCGCCACCCCCCGCCCCGGCGCCCGCCGTGCCCCCCGTGCCCGCGGCGCCCGCGCGCCCGGCACACCCGGGGATGCAGCCCCCGCCGCTCCCGCCGCTCCCGCCGGAGGGCTGGGAAGGCTCGGATTCACCACCGCACGACAGGAACGAGAAGGCCGCCAGGGCCACGCACAAGAAAGGGCTACGCATCCCGGCACCATAAAGGAAAACCCGGGACCATGGCACCCTTGACCTGGGCCCGCGTAACCCCCCCTGCGTAGGCATCGCCCGTTCAGCCCTTGAGCGAATAGCAGCATCCCCCGGCGTTCACGCCGGGGTCCACCACGCTTCGGGTCGGACAAGAAACGACACCCCTTCTCTCTGGCTCTCGCTT
>JALOQB010000528.1 GCA_025453595.1 Polyangiaceae bacterium | reverse complement strand
TGCGATTTCGAGATCCGTTCCAGCCCCGGGCGGACTTACCCGGGTGGTGTCCGATGCGGTTTCTTCTCTTTGGCAACAGCCCGCGGTGCAGCGGTCAAGGGTGATCCGATCGGTGACCATCGAGCAACTGGTGAGGGATTACAGCGCCTTTGTGTGGCGCTCGGTGCGGCGGCTGGGGGTCCCGGAGGGGGACGTGGACGACGTGGTTCAGCAGGTGTTCTTGAAGGCCCGCGACCGGCTCCCGGAGCTCCCGGAAGAGAGCGCCAAAGGGACGCTGTACCGGCTGGCCCTCGGGCTGGCGAGCAACCACAAGCGTGGCCTCCGTCGTCGCCGCGAAGAGCAGCTGGGAGAAGACCGGGAGCGCCCTGCGACCAGCGACGAGGCCACACGCCTCGAGCAGCGCGCCTTGCTTGACCTGCTGCTGGAACCCCTCGACCTGGATTTGCGAGCCGTGCTCGTGCTTCACGAGGCCGAAGAGCTCTCGGTCACCGAGATCGCCGAGCTCCTCAAGATCCCCCCCGGCACCGCGGCATCAAGGCTGCGAAGGGCGAGGGAAGAGGTCAAGGCTGCGCTGGCGCGTTTTCAGGCGCAAAACCCCGCGTTGAAGGGAAGCTGGACATGAACGAGGACCCTCGCCCGGATGGCATGAAAGAGGCAGACCCGGAGCTCTCCTCGCTGTTCTCCTCCATGAAAGCAGACCGCCCTCCGGTGGATCTGGAAGCGCGTTTGCTGGCCTCCCTCGCGGCCCCTCCCGTTGCCCCCTCCCCCCCTGGTCCAGGCCCGGGCGCTGGCCTCGCCTCTGGCACCGGCACGCTCTCCAGCACCGTGCCCCTCGCCGTGAAGGCAACCGCAGCGCTCCTGCTGCTCGGAGGTGTGACCGGCGTGGTCGCGATGAGCACCACCCCCGCGCCTGCTCCTGCCGTTTCCCCCTCCGCCGCGACTGCCCCGGTCAGCCCCTCCGCCACGACCGCCCCCGCGATCGAGCCCAGCGCAAGCCCCCCCGTGCCGCTCCCGCCCGTCTCGTCTCCCGTGCCGCAGGCGGCTCTTGCGGTGGCTCCTCCGAGCAGCACGGCGCTGCTCCCTCCGCCTGTCGCGATCCGCGCCGAGCCCCCGGTGGTGCTCGCCCCCTCGCCTCCGGAGCCCACCGTCCCCTCGCCCGGCGCAGCGACCGGCGCAGCGACCTCCGCAGCTCCCCCGGCGGCCCCCTCCGCGGCGCTCGCGATCCCCCAGGAGGGCGCTCCTGTCGCTCCTCCCTCGGTGACTCCTCCCTCGGCGGCTCCTCCCTCCGCACCGCCGGCCCCCGAACACACCCTCCGCCTGGAGCTGGAGCAGGTGCGCAAGCTCGCCGTACTGGTCGAGGCCCGCCGCTGCACGGAGGCACGGGCCCTCGCCAGCTCCTACCGGGCCGCCTTCCCGACCGGACAGCTCACCGCCGAGGTGCAGGTCCTCGAAGCACGTTGCCAGGGTCGCTTACGATTTTGTGATCCGATCGCGCGACCTCCGGACTTACCCGATCAGAACCCCTCACGGACGGCCCCCTCCCGGGCCCCAGGGCGTTCCCCCTGCTCGCCCCTCTCCAGGGACGACGCATCTTTCATCCATCGACACTAGAGAACTTCCCTACACGTCTGCCCCGGAACCTGCGCGGCACGACACCACGACGGAGATCCAGCACCATGCGTACCTTCCTCCCCTCGCTTCTCGCCCTCGTCCTCCTCGCCGGCTGCGAGGAAGATACCCAGAACCTCGGTGACATGGACAAGGGAGCCGGTCAGGCTGGCTCCGCAGGCCAGGCTGGATCCACCAGCGCAGGCGCCTCGGGAAGCGGCCTCGGCGGCGCAGGCTCCGGTGGCATGTCCGGATCCGGCGGCACAAACGCCGGCTCGGGGGGCTCGGGGGTCGGTGGGGTCGCCGGTGCGGGAACCAGCGGTGCAGGAGGGGTCGCAGGCGTCGCAGGGGCCGGCGGCGCGGCCGCAGGGAACGGGGGCGCCGGGGTCGGCGGGGCAGGCCCAGGGGGGGCCGCGGGCGCGGGCGCGGGCGGAGTCGCAGGCGTGGGCGGGGCTGCGGGCGAGGGCGGGGCTGCGGGCGCCGGGGGGGCAGGCGCGGGTGGGGCCGCGGGGGCGGGCGGGTACCACGCCCGGTTCATCTTCCAGGACGGCCAGGAGACCATCGGAGACTTCTGCGTGGCCTACAGCAAGGACAGCGGTGGCGGTCCGATCTGGGACGAGCAAAAGCTGCTGGAGAGCAACGGGCTCCAGGCGAGCGAGCTGAACGGATTGCAGAAGCTGAGCCGCTACCTCCCCCTGAAGGACAAACCCGAGTTCTTCGGGTTCACGTACCCCGGCAAGGGGTGCGACCAGGCGCTGGGGACCGGCTTCGGCCTGTTCTCACCGGAAGGGAGCACCCACTTCACGGTGATCGCCATGCCCTACTCGGGGGAGATGATCTACATCCGTGGGCTGGCCGACCCGGTCCAGGAGAACGCAAGCGTGTTCAACCCAGGCTTCCGCATCGCCAACGTGGTCCATTACTCGGAAGACATCTCCGTGGTGCACGAGGGTACCAGCGGCCAGAAGACCGTCCTGGGCGACTTCCCCTGGGGTCAAGCCATCCCGCAGGGGTACCTGACGGTCAACGAAGACCACCTGGCGCTCCTCAAGGTGACCACCTCCAGCGGCTCCTGGGAGGTCGACTGGACCGCCATGGATCTGCTCTCCATCCAGCCTCGACGTACCCTCTTCCTGGGCGCCGAGGGGGCGCTGGCCTGCCAGGATACGGACGAGAGCAACGGGAACCTGTCGAGCTGCTTCTTCATGCCCAACACGAAAAAAGTGGGAAATTTAATTGTAGAAACAGTTTTGTGGAAACGGTGGGCCTTCACGGCCCACACCCACGCCCGCGGCAGGGACTTGAGGGGCTGCGCCCCGGGGCTTCGCGGGAACGGTGGGCTGCCCGCCCACACCCGGGCAAGGGGGCCGATGGGGCTGCGCCCCGGGCGCTTCGCGGGAACGGTGGGCTGCCCGCCCACACCCGGGCAAGGGGGCCGCGCGGGGCGCAGCCCCATCGGCCCCCTTGCCGCGGGCGTGGGCTGCGCAAGCCCACCGTTTCCAAGGCCAGCCCCATCGGCCCCCTT
>JALOQB010000527.1 GCA_025453595.1 Polyangiaceae bacterium | reverse complement strand
TCCTGGCAAAAGCCAGGTAGTTCCGGCGGAACCCCGGCAAGTAGCTCAGCAGCCGTGAGGCTTCTGAGAAGCCCCTCCGTTCTCGGAGGGGAGGTTCACCACCTGACCAAGGAGGAGATGGGGCAGGTGGTGGAGGGGCTGCGGGCGCTGCGGGCGCTGGCCCCGGAGGCGCCGGTGGAGGGGCCGCTGGACGTGCATCCGGCGCTGGTGGCGCAGGGGGCTTCGGGGCCCTACGGAACGGCGCTGAGGGAGCTGGTGCTGGGGTACATCGGGGAGCAAACCCTGGCGCGGGTGACGTTCTTCTTGCGGGCTCCGCCGGTCAACGAGGTGTGGTTCTTCGGCGGCTTCGAGCGCAAGGACGGCGCGATGACCGCGATGAACATCGTGGACGTGGGGCCGAACGCGCAGCGGGTCATCCTGAGCAAGGCCGGTTCGTCGTACACCTACGACCTGACGCCGCAGGGGGTGAAGCCGGAGGATGGTCAGGCGTTCTATTCGAGCGGGGCCGTCACCTTCGCGACCGAGGAGGAGCGGCAGGCGACGATGGCCTCGTACCTGCGGGTGGAGAACCCGAGGCGTTACGTGCCCGACCAGCTGCCCTGCGCGGGCTGTCATATCTCGACCTTCGTGACCGCGGAGGCGAACAGGAAATATTCGTTCGACCAGACCCTGTTCAGCGAGGATCGATTTGCCTCCCCCGGGCGCGATCTGACGATGCGCGGCGGCGCTGCGGACAACCCCTCCTCGCTGCGGGCCTTCGGGTACTTCGATCGAGACCCGATGATCGCGCAGCGGACCATCAACGAGAGCGCCGCCGTGCTCGAGGACCTGGCGGCCCGGTTCTCCGGCACGCAGGCCCCCTGAGCGGTCGGCGGCATCCGGGCGCCGCCCCGCTGGCCCCGGCGCGAGCCCCGGGGCTCACCGCCGGATCAGCCCCTCCAGCAGGGCCTGGAAGGCCCCCAGCGCCTCCCGGTGGGTGCGCTTCGGCGCCTCGCTGCTGGCGATCCACAGCGCCGCGTCCACCAGCGCCCCGTTGAGCAATCGCGCCAGCGCCTCCGGATCGGCCGGCCTGATGCGCTGCTCGCTCATCAGCTCCTGCAGCGCATGGAGCATCGGTCGTAGCGAGGTTCGTTCGTCGATCTCCCGCAGCTTTTGCCCCAGCACCGCGGGGGCATCCCGGAAGAGGACCCGCTGGATCTCCGGCTCCAGGGCCATCTGCAGGTAGGCCTCGCAGCAGGCACAGAACGCCTCCCACCGATCCCGGGGGCGCCCCCACGCCAGCTCCAGCCGCGCGTTGAGCTCCAGGTTCATCTGGATCACCACCGCCTCCAGCAACCCTTCCTTGCCGCCAAAGTGGTGGTACAGCGCCCCCCTCGTCAGCCCCACCTCGCTGCATAGCTCATCCATCGAGGTCCCCGCGTAACCCTTCTCCGCGAAGGAGCGCCGCGCCGCCTCCAGCAGCTTCCGGGTTGTCGCCTCGACCTGCTCGTCCCGGGTCCTCCGCCTCGGAGCCTTCTCCCTCGGTGCTCGCTCGGATTTCACATGCACAGTGTATCCTTTGGCCCTCCAAAGAAAAAGAAGAGGTCTACAGCAGAGGTTCGCTTTTGACCCATATTAATAGCAACTTCAGGGCTTTTTCGACTCTTCCGTGATCGACAAAACATACGCATCGTATGTTCATCATGGCGACGATGCTCTGGCCCCTGTTCTTCCTGCGCCTGGTGTGGCGGGGCGGGCCTGCGGTGCTGCTGGCGCTGCTGCTCTGGCTCTGGCCCTGGAAGGCAGCGCGGGGGGAGGGGGGAGGGGCGTCGTGCGCGCAGCGGCTGGTGGCATCCCCGCTGAAGAGGCTGAACCCGGTGGTGCTGGAGGAGCTGCTGCCCAGGCCCCTGCCGACCTGCTTTCAGGAGGCCGAGCTGGAGGAGCTGGAGCGGCGCCTGTGGTCCCTTGGCCTCTTCGATGAGGTGAAGGTGTCCGTCTCGGAGGATGCCCTGGCGCTGGTGCTGCGGGAGAAGTGGACGCTGATCCCGGGCATCGATCTGGCCACGGCGCGCACCCTGCGGGATGGCTACTACCTGGGGAGCTTGACCGAGTTCAGCTTCCTGGGGCGCGCCGCCGAGCTGGGGGCCTACGTGATGTACGCGGAGCGCAGCCTCTCGGGGGAGATCTACCTGGCCGAGCACGTGCAGAACGCGCGGCGGGTTTCCTGGGAAGGCGGGGTCTTCTCGGTGGGTTCCTCGTTCCTGTTCGGGTCCTATGACACCGCCTGGAGCGCCCGCCGGACCGGGGGGCGTCTGGGCCTGCGCCCGCCGTTCTCCTACGGGAGCCCCCTGCAGATGCTGTTCTCCCTGGAGGCGTACCAGGAGCGAAGTGCAGGGCAGCTCCCCGGAGCGCTGGCGCGCGCTGGCGTCGGTCTTGAACCCTCCGTACGCCTGACCGTCGACGCCTTCCAGTGGCACGATGTGGCCCCCCAGGGCCTCCAGATCAACCTCGAAGGGAGCCCCGGGGTCTTCTTCCCCACCGCCGGCGGTGATGCCACCGATCCTCGCCTCTCCGCCTCGCTCCAGGTCTACGGCGCGATCCGGCTGGGCGAGCGCGCTGCCCTGATGATCAACGGCGTCGTGGAGGGTGCCAACGAGGGGCATCCCAACCACAGCGTCCTGCTCGGAAGCGTCCCGCAGTACCGGAGTTTTGGCCAGATCGGAGGCGTGCGAGGGCTACGCGACAACTGGTACCGCAACTCGTTCCATGCCTTCACCAACCTGGAGGCCCGCTACGCCCTGGAGCTCCGCTCCCGGTGGTTCCTGCAGGGGGTCGCTTTCCTGGATGGTGGCACCCTCGCCCCCATGAACCGCCAGGGAGAACGCACCGCGCTGCTGCCTGCCCTCTCGTCCGGAGTCGGGCTGCGGTTGATCCCCACCGCGCTCACCGCGGTCACCCCTCGCGTGGATGTGGGGCGCTCCTGGGAGCCCGAACGCTCCTGGTTTCTCAAGGTGGCCCTCAGCCAGTACTTTTGAGGCCCGGGTAAGGGATGGGAGGGGGCTGCGCCCCGGGGGCTTCGCGGGAACGGTGGGCTTGCGCAGCCCACACCCGCGGCAAGGACTTGAGGGTGGGGCTGCGCCCCGGGGCTTTGTGGA
>JALOQB010000526.1 GCA_025453595.1 Polyangiaceae bacterium | reverse complement strand
CCCTTCCTGGCGATCTCGACGAGGCGGTAGCGGAGCACCACGCGGGTCATGGAGCGGGGGCCGTTGTCGTACTCGAGGTTGTTGAACTGGGCGCCGAGGCGGAGGCGGCCCCACTCCTGGAGGGAGTCGCGGACGCGGGTCTTGGCGATGGCGTCGGCGTTGGTGACCCAGCGGTAGATGCGCCCCTTGTAGAGGTCCTCGTCGGACCAGTAGCCGAAGGAGTTGAAGTAGACGTCCTTGAGGTCGTCGAGGGACTCCTGGGGGGCGTTGTTGTACATGGCGACGGCGCGTGCGGCGCCTTCTTCGGAGCCGCCGATGAGGAGGGCGAGGGCGGCGTCGCCCATGAGGAGCGGGTCCTTCATCTTGTCGAGGAGCTTGGCCTCGGTCTCCTTGTCGACGCCAGGCCAGCCGATGGCGCGTGCCACCTGGCGGCGGAGGGCCATGTCGTACTCCTTGGAGAGCATCGGGAGGAGATCCGGGGCGTAGCTGGGGCTGGGGTGCCGGATGAGGGTCTCCATGTAGCAGCCGCGGATGAACTGCTTCTTGGGCTCGGTGCTGGAGAGGGCCTTGGCCTTGGCGACGACCTCCTTGACGCCGGCGTCATCGGCGGCCCAGGCGAGGGAGCGGCAGGCCTCCTCGCGGGCCCCCTCGTTCTGCTTCTCATCCTCGATGAGCTTGACCAGCAGGGGGAAGGCGCGCTTGTCGCCCCACTGGGCAAACCCCTGGGCGGCGCCGACGGAGAGGCCCCGGACCACCATGCCGCGCATGGAGATGCCGGCGCCCACCATGCCTTCCTGGGTGATGTCGTCCTTGGCGTCGCGGCGGTTGAGCTGCCGGTCGAGGATGGACCAGGAGCTGTCGTCCTTGGTCCAGCCCAGGTACCGCAGGGCGCTGGGGGCGGTCTCGTAGTCCTGGGGGAAGGCGCCGGAGGCGCCGTCCTTGGGCATCGGCGCGCTGGGGGCGGCCCACTTGCGCAGATCGGGCAGCACCTTCTTCGAGCCCACCGCCGCCAGGAAGCGCAGCGCGTTGGCGTGGGGCTGGGGGCGATCCTTGGCCCAGAAGAGGGCCCCTTCTTCCGCGTCGTTGCGCAGCTGCTCGGCCTTGTCCGGGTGCAGCACCGCCAGGTCCGCCAGCATGCGCGCCGAGACCACCCGCTCCAGGTCGTCGCGGACGCGCTCCGGGTCCTTCTGCTTGTCGTAGATCTTGAGCGGATCCATCTTGAGCCGCTCGCCGAGGTACTTGGCCGCCCGCGTGTCCCCCACCTCGGCCAGCCGGAGCGCGGCCTCGGTCATCCAGTGGGGCGTCGGCTTGCTCTCGAGGTACTTCACCAGCAGGTCGGCGGCGCGGGGGTCCGCGAGGAGCCGGAGCATGTTGAAGATCTGCTGCGTCTGGTGCTTGTTGACCTCGTAGGGCTCCTTCTGCACCGACGGCAGCGCCAGCACCAAACCGACGGCGCCGATGCCGTCCCGCAGGGCCTCGAGGAAGGCCTGCCGCTCGTCCTTGTTGGCGCGCCCCAGGGCGTCGAGGAGGGGCTTGAGGGCCGCCGGATCGCCGATCTTGCTCAACCCGCTGGTGGCCTCCCGGGCGACCTCGATGTCTTTATCGTTGACCAGCTTGATCAATGGATCAAGGTATTTCTTGTCGCCGCTCTTGGAGAGGATGCTGGCCACGAGCTGCCGGAGGCCCACGTTCTCGTCGCCGGCGAAGGCGGCCCACTCGTCGGGGGAGGCCATGCGGGCGAAGGTCTCGACGTCGAAGGCGCGGCCCCCGCCGACCCGCTGGACGCCGGCGAGGTGACCCTTCTTGTAGATCTCGAGGATGTCCTTGAAGAGGCTCTTCTCGTTGAGGGCGACGAGGGCCCAGGCGATCTGGGGGCGGTCGGCGTCGGTGGCCTCTTTCAGGGCCTTGACGAGGGCGGCGCGGCCCACCTCGGCGGCCTGGGGCGGGTAGGACGCGAGCACCTGCGCCGCCATGCCGCGGACCCGGTGGTCCACGCTCTCGAGGGCCTTGGTGGCCAGCGCCGGGGCCTCCTTGTCCTCGAGGAAGTAGAGCTGGGTGAGGGCCTCCTGCTGGAGCTCGAAGGCCTCGGCCTGGGCCAGCTGCTTCCACCTGGGCGCCTGCTCGGCCTGGGGCAGGACGTAGATGTCCTTCTTGATGGTGCTGATCTGCTCGGTCGTCAGCTTCTGCACGGACGACTGGTTGGCGAAATAGCCAGCGGCCCCGGCGCCTCCCAGAAGCAACATGCCCACCACCACCGCCGCAGGCTTGAAGCGGCCGGACTTGAAATCGCCATCGTCAACGCTGCTCATCGCTGGCGACCATACCGAATCTTGCCCAGCCCCCCAACCTCTTCCCAACCTCCCGCAGCGGCCCCCGCGGGCACCGCACGGTCACAGAATAATTTTCGCGCCGTTCTGGAGCACATGGCTCAGCGAACCGCCGGATTCTTGGCGTCAAACGCGATGCGCCAGGCCCGCGAGGGGCCAAAGGCCGGAGGGAGGGGGGGGAAAGGGGCGGAGCGCAGGACCGCGCGGCGCACGATCTCATCAAATTCGGGGAGCCCGCTGCTGCGAGCGAGGCTCACGCCGGTGACCTTGCCGTCGGCCAGGATGGTGAAATCAATGATGGCCAGCCCCTGGCGCCCGACGGAGGCCTGTTCCCTGGGAAAAGCGAGGCCCCAGGCGGCGTTGACGCGGCCAAAAACAAGGCGAGTGTAGGCGCCCAGGGGGTCCCCCGAGGCGGGTTCGGGGGAGGCCCCGGGGCCACGACCGGCAGGGCGACCGGAGGCGCCGGGACCTTGCTCCCCGCTGGCCCCCGGCGCGCCCGGACCTGCCTCGCCGCCGCGGCCCTCGCCCGGGCGGCCGCCGAAGGGGCTGGCGTGGAGGAGCGATTGCACCAGGGAGGCAACCTCCTGCTCGCTATCGACGCGGTCGCGGGGGCGATCGACCTCGGTCGCAGGCACCGCCGGTCGCCGCCCTTCGGCCACGGCGGGGCGCGCGAAGGCCACCGCGGCGGACTCGCGGGCGTCCTGGCCTGGCGCTCCGTCCGCCACGCCGCGGGCAGCGAAGGCCCGGGGCCCGCCGGGCGCGGTGGCCCCCGGATCCCGGGGGGACTCCCCTTCCCCCGGGGGCAAAGGGGCCGCCCCGGGGGTGCCGCCGAGGGGCACGGGGGAGGCACCGGCGCGCTCCCCGAGGGAAGGATCGCGCTCGGCGGCGGGGCGTCGCTCGGCGCGATGGCCCGCGCCGGAGGCCAGGAAGGTGAGCTCCATCGGGCTCCAGGTGGAGCGGCGATCCTCGAAGGACGCACGATCGGCGGCGGTACGGAGCCGCTGGAGCTGGCTGCGCTCGGGCCTGGAGAAGAGGTCGCGGGCCAGCAGCAACCCGTCGTCCTGGTCGGCCAGGTTCATCGCCGGCATGCCCGCGGCGTCGCCCCCTCGTCCCACCTGTCCCTGATCGAGACGCTGGACCTCGGCGCCGCCCGGTCGTTCCGGCGCCGGAGCCTGCCCGGAGGCGGTGGGCGAGGCCATCCAGTGATCCCCGCTCGTGCGCATCGGGGGAAGCTCGATCTCGAAGGGAAGCTCACGTTGCATCGCGGCGACCAGGCGCGGCGGGGGCGGTGCATCCGGGGAGGCCCAGCGGGCCACCAGCACGGCCCCGCTGCCGAGGCCCGCGGCATGCACCAGCACCGAGGCTGCCCAGGCCAGCGCGGCCCCGCGCCGCGGTCCGGGCGCCGACGCAGGGGCGACGGGCCCCACCGCCCGCCGGACGGTCGGCGCAGGGGGGGCCGGCGGAGGCGCCGGCGGCGCCGACGGGGGTTCGGGAGCGGACAGGCTCGGCCCTGGCGCGCCCGCCCCTTTGTCCCCCCGGCGGCGCACCAGCGAGGATGCGAGGAAATCAGAGAGCGGGTCAGGAGGGGATGGCAAGGGACGACCTCGGTGGGCAGGGGACCGAGCCCCGGGCCCATGCAAGAAGGATGCACCCCCGCAGGCAGGGCGCAACCGACGCCACGAAGGCAGCGCCTGGAGCCAGTGCGCCGGAGAACCCCAAAAGAGCCAGCAGGCGCGGGCCCGTCCGGGAACGAGGGGGTTCAGGCCCCCGGCTCGACGATCCGGACAGGGAGCGCAGGATCGAGGCGGTACCCGTCGTCGTGGCGCTGGAGCACGTCGCGCAGCCCCATCCGACGGAGCTCGCTCAGCAGCACGTAGACCCGGTTGGCGCCGGCCTCGGGCACCGGGCGCTCCCCCGGCCAGCCAGCCTGGAGCAGCGCGGCCACGGAGAGCGGATCTCCCGGAGCTTCCATACGGGCCTTGACGAGGGCGAGCAGCACGCGGCGGAGCGAGGATCGAGAGCCGAGGCGGTGAGGCCCGCCCTGGGGCGTCTCGATCCAGGTCGCGTCGGGGCCGACCCGTAGCTCCTCTGCGGAGGGCGAGGGGTGGCCCGGGAGTGCATCGGCGCCAGGAGGGAGGATGCCGCGCATGGCGGCGGCGACATCGCGCTCGAAGCCATCGGGGTCAGGTTTGACACCGAGCAGCTCCCGGATCCTGTCGGACACCCGGATGGCCTCCGGGATGGAGGCGCGGTGGGCGGGGAGGGCGGCGATCACCTGGCGCTCGAACCAGAGGAGCCGACGGCGGGGGCGAGGGAGACGACGGAGAGCATGGAGCGCATCATCAGGATGAGGGCGACGAAGTCTCCGGAGGGGGAAGGGTCGCCGCCAAAGACGACCTCGGGGGCGCGGAAGATGGGCTCACCCGCGAGGGGGAGCGCCTGTTCATCGCGGGTCACGACGTTGTGGCCAAAGCCGAGGAGCCAGTGCTGGCCCTGGCGATTGAAGAGCACGTTGCCGTAGGCCAGATCCCGGAGACAGAAGGGCCCACCGGGGGCGCCGTGGGCGGCCTGGAGCGCCTGCCGGAGGCCGAGGATGAAGCCGTCGGCCTGGGGGTGGAGGGGCCGGAGCCCGACGCGCCTGGCCTCGCGGAGCAGGGTGCTCAGATCGATCTCGGCGTCGCAGGCGAAGGCGAGGAAGGGGAGGTCGTTGGCCTCGCCGCGGTCGACCACGGGAGCGATGCGGGGGTGAAGGATGCTGCGATGAGCATGTTCCAGGTCCAGGAGCGCGGCCCGCTGGAGGTCGACGTCGCGCCCGGGGGCGCAGGAGACGACGACCCGGGGGAGGCCCGAGGAGAGCTCGCGCGTGGCGTCGAGGAAGAAGGCCCCCTGGGAGCGCAGGGGCCGTGGGGGAGCGAAGCGGCCCAGCCAGGGCGCGGTTCGGTGGGCGCCGGAGGAGAGCATGGTTTCAGCCTACCATGGCCCCCTGTTTTAAGGTTCTTTAAGGGCGAGAACAGGCGTCGCGCTGGGTACGGAAGGTCGATGAAGATCAACTCGAGTATCCGGGGTCCTGGTGGTGCGAGGCTGCGCTGGTGGGGTGCGTTGTGGGTGGCGACGCTGGGGGCGCTGGGAGCAGGCGCCTGCACCCCCGGGAAGCTGGTGTCCGGGGCGGCGAAGGCGCCCGGGGTCCCGGGGGAAGGGTGCGATCCGAAGGCGCTCGGGGAGATCAACAGCCCGCTGGTGATCGAGTGGCCGTCGGACGCGAGGAGCGATCTGGAGTCCGCGATGCACGACGGCGTGGTGGTGGTGAGCTTCACGTGCGAGAAGGTGAAGGTGCTCCCGGACTGCAAGGTGGCGGGGGGCTACGGGTACCGCGCGGTGACGCCGAGGGAGGAGTCGGTGCTGATCGAGGGGCGGGACAACATCCAGGCGAGCTTCGGCGGGGTGAGCTGGGCGGTGGGGGGCAACCTGGAGCGGGATGCGAAGCTGGATCTCAGCTACATGCTGGTGGGGAAGCAGTCGACGATCCTGACGAGCCTGCACGACCGGGAGCTGGAGGGGGGTGATTTCTGCAAGGGGGCGACGCACTTCGTGAAGCGCGCGGACGTGGGGGCCTTCGCCTACGCGACGGGGACGCGGGTGGCCGCGGGGATGTCGGCGAAGGCGTTTGGCCAGGGGGCCTCTGGCTCCAGCGAGAGCAAGGAGGTGCGCACCCGGCGCGACGGCGATCCTGCCACCTGCAAGGGCGCGAAGCTGGCGGACGAGAAGGCGCCGGAGGGGTGCGGGGCGGCGATCCGGGTGAGCCTGGCGCCGATCAAGAGCGGTGGGGTGACGCGGGACGAGAGTCTGTCGAAGAAGGGGCTGGGCGACGGGCTCGGGTGCCCTGCGGGGTTTGTCTACGCCGAGGGCGCCTGCGTCAACGACGCGTCGAAGGCCCGGGCCGTCCTGTGCAAGGAGGGGGACCTCCAGGGGTGCCAGAAGCAATGCGCGGCCGGGAGCGATCCGAGCTGCGATCGCCTCGCCAGGGCGCTGCTCTACAAGGACGAGGAAGAGAAGGACCTGGGCAAGGTGACCGGGGCCATCCAGGGCAGCGCGAAGCGCTTCGAGGAGGCCTGCAAGGCGGATCAGCCGAACACCTGCGCGGCGCTCGCCATCCTGTCGTTTGCGCCGATGATGAGCGGCGGCGGCGAGTTCGACAAGAAGCAGGCGGCCAGGGGCTTCGACTACATGGCCCGTGGGTGCGTCGCGGGGGATTTCACCTCCTGCACGTTCCTGCGGTTCACCGGCTCGGACCCGGACATGCAAAAGGAGACCGGCATCGACGGACAGAAGCTGCTGACGCAGACCATCGAGCGGGGCTGCCGCGCGGGGAACGCCGTGCCCTGCGGCTTCCTGGGCGCGGAGTCGGCGGCGGGCGAGAACGTGCGCCGCGATCCAGGGCGAGCTGCGGAGCTGGCGTCCAGCGCCTGCCGGGGCTCCTTTGCAGAGGCCTGCCAGCTCCACGCGGCGCTCCTGGGGGGGAAGCCCCGCTGCGAGTCGATCCTGCAGGGGATCAACGAGAAGATGATCCGGCTTTATCAGGCGGAAACCATCTGCGATGACGCGGTGCTGGGGGCCATCCCTGATGACCCGAAGATGGCGGCCCAGAGCCTGAAGCGAGCCTGTGATCTTGGCGTGAAGGCCGCCTGCGGGGGCTGAGCCTGCCCGGGGAACCCGGGCTCAGGCCCCAGCCTCATCGTCGGGGCGCTGCCAGGCCTGACCGGGGTGGTTGTCCAGGTCCGCGATGTCCTGCTTCATGAGGTTCTCCAGCTGCTCGCGGGCGGCCCGGGCCCGGTGGATGCGGCTGGTCTCGTCGAGGGAGGCGGTCATCTCATCGAGGGAGGCGATGTTGTGGCGGCGGAAGCGATCGGCCCGCTCCCGGGCCTCGTAGGGGCCGACCCCCAGGTGCTCCAGGGCGAGGCGGCCGAGGCGCAGGGACGACTCGAAGGTCTCGCGCTCGATGACCTGGACCCCGCGGCGGCGCAGCTCGAAGAGGTGGGTCACGTTCCGCGCTCGCGCCACGATCCGGAGCGAGGGGAACTCGGCCCGCACCGCGTCGACCAGGGCCAGGCTGGCCCCGGGCTCGTCGATGGTGTTGATCAGCAAGCGGGCCTGCCCGGCCCCTGCGGCCCGGAGCAGATCGGGCCGGGCCGCGTCGCCGTAGTACACCCGGAACCCGAAGCGCTTGAGGAGCTCGATCTGCTCCGGATCGTGGTCGAGCACCGTGGCCTTGATGCCGCTCGCAAAGAGCAGGCGCCCGACGATCTGACCGACGCGCCCGAAGCCTGCGATGATGACCGGCGCCCCGTGGTCATCGATGGCGTCATGGGGACGGGCGTTCCGGGCGGCCGTCGAGCGCTCCAGCCGCTCCAGGATCAGCAGGAGCAAGGGGGTCAGGG
>JALOQB010000525.1 GCA_025453595.1 Polyangiaceae bacterium | reverse complement strand
CAAGCGAGAGCCAGAGAGAAGGGGTGTCGTTTCTTGTCCGACCCGAAGCGTGGTGGACCCCGGCGTGAACGCCGGGGGATGCTGCTATTCGCTCAACCCCGGAGGTAAAGCCGGCGATGATCGCGGATCTCGGCGAGGCGGAACCCGCCCGGGGGTGGGGCGGCGGCAGGGTCCGGGGAGGTCAGCGCGAGGACCTCCTCGTACTCTCCGGGACCGATGCGCTGGCGTGAGGCCAGCAGTCCCTCCAGATCCGCGGCGGCGATGCGGGCGGCGGCCTCGGAGCCCACGGTGCCCGAGAAGAACTCGGAGGAGCAGCCGCTGCCGTAGGAGAAGAGGCCGATCCGTCGCCCGGCGAGGGGAGCAGCATCACGATGGAGCAGGCCGGCGAGGGCGAGGTAGAGGGAGGCTGTATAGGCGTTCCCTACACGAGCGTTGAGCCAGAGGGAGGGTGCGACCTGGTCGCCGTGGCTGTCGTCGGAGCGGGCGAGGGCATCGATCTCGGCCTCCGGCAGGCGACCCCCGGGGCGGTCTTCCAGGTCGACCCGGCGCACCTGGGCGTGGGCCTTGCGAGCCATCTTGCAGAAGGGGACATGGTAGGCGATGCGAGCGAGCTGCTCGCTGGGCAAGGAAGGGCCCCAGCCCACGCGCTCGGCGGCCACGGCGCGGCCTCTCCACCCGCGGTAGGCCTCGGCGAGGACGTCGAGGTAACACTGGATCGAGTAGTGCCCATCGACGAGGGCTTCCTTGCGGCCGTGGGGCCTCCAGAAATCGTAGACATCCATGCTGCAAGCGCCGTTGAGGCCCAGGTCGAGGGCGAGCAGGTGAGGCGTGGAAGAAACGAGGAGGGCGACGGCGGCGGCCCCCTGGGTGGGCTCGCCAGCGCCGAGACGTTCGTAACGTGCGATGTCGGAGGCGATCACCAGGGCCGAGCGGCCGGCGGCGGCCCCGGAGGCGATCCATTCGACCGCAGCCATCAGGCCCGCGGTCGCGCCGTAGCAGGCCTGCTGGGCGTCGAAGACACGCATCGACCGGTGGAGCCCCAGGAGCCCGTGGACATGGGAGGCCACGGCCTTGGAATGATCGACCCCGGTCTCGGTGCCCACCACCAGCATCCCGATGCGATCCGGGTCGATGCGCTGCTGGGCGAACAGGCGAGAGGCCGCCGTCGCCGCCAGGGCGGCCGCGTCTTCGCCGGGGTCGGCGACCATCATCTCCTGGCCTCCGAGCCCGGAGAGGTACTTGGCCGGGTCAACCCCGCGCACCTCGGCGAGGTCGCGCAGGGAAAGGAAACGGCGCGGTAGCGCCACCGCGAGGGCCTCGATGCCGACGGATTCTTTCATGGGATCTGTCAATCGGATGCAGCGGTGACGCCATCCATCGCGCGGGCCGCTAGAAGAAGATCTGTCCCTGCATCGTCACCTCCTGGAGGCGCCCGGACTGGGCTGGTTTCCCCGAGGGTTGCGGGGAGAAGACCGGGCGGTTGCGCAGGTTGAGGGTCAGCTTGGCGTGGTGGCCAGCGACGTACCAGTTGACCCCCACATCAGGGACGCTGACCGGCGAGCCCAGGGCGTCCAGGGAGGCGCCCCGGAGCGCCACGTAAGGCTGGAGCTGGGTGCGCTGGATGGCCGGGAGCAGAAGCCCGAGGTGGAGGTACCCGTGGAAGCCGGTCCCGATCGAGGGGACCGCGTTGCCTGGGCCGTTGACCGAGGACACCGCCCCGTCCGCGAGGGCCGAGGACGGGTTGAGCAAGCCCACGGAGCGCAGGTACCTGGGGCCGAGGTCTTGCCAGGCCAGCGCCAGGTAGGCGGTGATGGCAGCGCCCTGCCAGCGCAAGGGGGCATCCAGAAAGGTATCGACGCTGACAACACGGGCGTCGACCTCTCGCCTCGCACCGCGCTCCAGGTAGGCCATCGAGCGAGGATGCCAGTAGAAGCCAGCCCCCACGTTGAAGACCCGCTTTTTCCCCAGGTACGTGCCCACGTAGTAGGGCAAGGTGTTGGCCTCGATGTCGAGCAGATCCAGCTTGAAATAGCCCTGGATCGCCGGGGTCCGGGCGGTCGCGCTGAAATCGGCCACGCCCTCCGCCGGAGCGCCGGTCGTGGCAAAGGGCTGGTTGAGCGACGCCCGGTACTCGAGACGCTCCGCCAGGATGCCCTTGAAATAGACGCCCATCTGCCGCGCAAACTGGTCTGTCTTGTCGATGGTGGGCCAGTTGAAGACCGGCGCGTCGAGGGTCATCGAGTTGATGGTGCTCGCGCTGGTGAGCCGGGAAATCCCGTTCCAGTAGTGGAGGCCCGCGCCGACCGCGAAGCGCCCGGAGGCACGGAATTCTCCCCAGATATCGTGGAGAAAGAGCTGGGGCTTCTTGGGCGTATCGGCGGCGCCAAAGCCACCTCCGACGGTGCTCTGGTTGTTGATGCCCAGGTGCGTCACCACCAGGAGCTGCTTCGAGAGCTGGCCGTGCATCAGCATCCGCGACCGACGGACCCCCAGATCCACGCCCCGCTCCGAGGGGGCACCGCGCACCAGCGAGCCCGGGTTGTGCTCGTTGTACCGGGCCCACACCTGGTGCCAGGTGAGCAGCCGGAAGAACCGATCGTCCCCCAGCTCCGCACGTACGCCCCGCGCCATCCCCGGGTCTTCCTCGGCCCTCGCCGCCGCGGAGAGCATGATCGCTCCCAGCACCAACCCCCCTTGCCACCAGGCTTGCAGGTACCTTTTTCTGGACACGATGCCCCGGGTCACGCTGCAACCGCCAGACCACCAGGCTCCCTGCGCAAGGCTTGATCCCCCGCGATACAACCTGGAAAGACCCGCGCATCTCTCGCGCTACAGGGCCTTTTCTTTGCGTTTCACGGGATGTCGCCTCGCGGCGACAGCGGTGCGGCGTCTATCCATGAAAAAAGACCAGTGTCCGCAGGGCGCAACGGTTGCTAGCGTCATGGAATGGCAAAGCATACCCGGTGGGCCTGGTGGCTGGCGCTGACCGTGGGAACGGCAGCGATGGCCACGCACTGCGCCCAGGAAGAAGAGGCGCCCCCTCCCCTCGGGGGGCCCAAGAGGACGGCCAAGGCCGCCTGCAGATCGCCCAAGAAGCTCACCATCTCGGGGCTGACCCCGACCTCCTTGCCGGGGGTGC
>JALOQB010000524.1 GCA_025453595.1 Polyangiaceae bacterium | reverse complement strand
CCTCAAGGGAGCCGACGCCATCGCCTACCTGCGCAAGCAGTTCGACGAGGCGGGAGGCACAGCCGCGGGCTTCCGCGACAAGATGCTCGACACCTTCGCCGGCCAGAAGCAGCTGATGGCAGGCTCGCTGGAGACGCTGGCCATCGTGCTGGGAGAGCCCTTTGCGCAGGTCTTCAAGCCCATCCTGGCCACGGTGCTCGACGGACTGAACGGCGTGCTGAAGTTCCTGCGAGCGATGCCTGCGGGGCTGAAGAAGAGCTTCGGCTCGATGTTCGTCGGGGCCGGTTCGCTAATCGCGGTGGTCGGAGCCGCCATCGCCGCCAAGGCCAGCCTTGCCCTCTTTGTGCTCGCCCTGAAGGTCGCGGGAGTCACCCTCGCCGGGGTGCTGCTCGTGCTGGCACCCGCCATCGCCGCCGTGGCCGCGCTGGGCCTGGCCTTCGCCGGGCTGAAGCTCGCCTTCGAGAAGAACCTCGGCGGCTTCGGAGACCTGATGCGCCGCAGCTGGGAGCGCACCGCCCTGTTCTTCTCGGCCATCAAGCAGCTCTTCGAGGACGGAGGTTTCTCCGGTGCCGTGCGCGAGGAGCTGAACCGCGCCGAGAACCTGGGCCTCAAGGATTTCTTGATCAACCTGTTCCTGTGGGGCCACCGCATCGCCAACTTCCTGAGCGGCATCTCGACGGGATTCGCCGCCGGTGTGGAGAGCGCCCGCCCCGCGATGGAGGCCTTCGTCGGAGCGCTCACCCGGCTGGGCCAGGCCCTGGGCCTGCTGTCGGCGCGCGATGACTCCACGACGGCCGCCGCGAAGTTCCGCGCCTTCGGAAGCTCGGGCGAGCAGGTGGGCCGCACGCTGGCCGCGGTGTTCGAGTTCATCGTTCGCGGACTGACCGCCGTGGTGGACACAACCCGTGGCCTCGTCGAGGGCTGGACCATGATGCGCCCCGCAGCTGCGCTGGTGGGCTCCGCCTTCGCCGTGCTGGGCAACCAACTCGCCCTGTTGGTGGGCTCGCTCAACGGACAGGCCGCAGCCACCCGTGAGAACGGTTCCGCATGGGTGGCGCTGGGTCAGGTCGTCGCCTTCGTCGTCTCGGCCATCGTCGGCACCCTGGCCTTGCTGGTCACCGCAATCGCCGCCGCGGTGGCCGTCGCCAGCGGCGTAATTGGCGCCCTGGTCTCGGTCTTCTCGGGCCTGGCCGACGTGGTGACTGGGGTGGTCTTCGTCATCGGAGGCATCTTCACCGGCTCGTGGGCCGACATCTGGACCGGGATGAAGCTGGTGGCCTTCGGGGTCATCGACGCCATCGCCGGCGCCATCCTCGGGCTGGTGGGTGCCATCGGCGGAGCCATCGACGCCATCGCCGGCCTGCTCGGCAGCGCCACCGGACTGCAGTCCGCCCTCAAGGGCTTCAAGGAGACCTTCCGGGCCGACGTGGGCAACGCGCTGGGCGTGGGCGACCTGTCCTTCACCCCCGCCAAGCCGCAGAACGGCCCCGCCCCGGCCGCCGGAGCCTCCGCGGTGGCCACTGCCCCCATGCCTGCGCTGGCGGCCCTCCAGGCCCAGCCTGCGGCCCCTGCGGCGCCCGCCGCGCCCCCAGGACAGGCGCCAGGGCCGGTGGTGGTGAACGTGCAGGTAGACGGGCACACGGTGGCCCGCGCCGTCCACAAGGCCGGGGCCGACAGCGCCGCGCGGAGCTTCTCCCCCGTGCCGACATTCTGACGGAGGAACCCATGGGCATCGAAGTCGTCACCGTCCGCCCCCCGCGCTGCCTGCTCATCAACGTCACCACCGGCGAGAGCATCCAGTGCCTCTTCAACCCCACCCAGCTCACCGAGCGCGTTCAGGTCAACTGGAACCGCATCGCCGTCCCGGGCCTCTCGCATCAGGTCCTCCAGTACCAGTCGACCGGCAACCGCCAGCTCGCCGGCATCGAGTTCTACGTCGACCGCTTCTTCGCCCTCCACGAGAACGACCACGCCGATATCCTCGACTTCCGGGGTTTCTTGCGCTCGCTCACCGTGCCCCCGAAGGCTCCCGAGGGCGTGCCCGTCGTGGCGCCACCCCGGACAATCTTCGTGTGGCCGACGGTGATGAGCATCGAGACCGTGCTCACCGACCTGGAGTTCACCTACCGGCAGTTCGGCGTGAACGGCAACGTGCTGGTCTACACGGCGACGGTGACCTTCGAGGAGATCCTCGACGTGCGCGTCACCAGCGAGGAGCGCAAGAAATAGCCATGGCCCCCCGCGCCGGCTCCCGCCACAGCTTCTGCCTCGGCGTGCTCGATCCCGAGGGACGCCGTTTGCTGACCGAACGCGAGCCCTTCCGGTACCGTGAACTGCCCGACAACCGGCAGCACTGCGTGGTGATGGGCGACACGCTCTGGGGCCTGGCGGGGCTGTACTTCGCGCCGCTGCCAAGGGCGTGCGGCTTCTGGTGGGCGATCGCGGACTTCCAGCCGGACCCGATCGTGGACCCGACGGTGGGGCTGGAGGTGGGGCGCGTGCTGGTCATCCCGTCGACGCGTGTGCTCTCCGATGTCATCCTGGGGGAAGCAAGGCGACGGGATCATGGGTGAGGTCGAGTCAGCACAGCCTCATCTTCCGAAGCAGTTCCAACTCGTCGGCGTGAACCTCCCGGTCGACTGCCATAAGACTACGAAGCGCATTCCAGACCCACCGTCTCGCCGGCGGTGGCAAGACGGAACTTGCATCCAGCGCGGCCTCGCGCTCGCCGTGGGCGGTCGTCTCCAGCAGTTCGTGCGGTTCGCTACCCGCTGCCGAGAAGAAGAAGGTTGCTGCGAAGTCGTCGAGCAAATCATGCGCGAGCGACAACTCCTCGGCGCGGACAATGGAGTCGGCTCTCACCATGTGACCGAGCAGCCCCGCCACATGGCGCAGCTGGACGAGCGAACCTGCCGACAAGGGGCGCACTGGCAGCGCCACTCCACTGCTGATCCAGGTGTGGATTTCACGCCTCATCACCGCGAGAAACTCGCCCGCCCGCGAAGCCTCGCGCAAGTACTCGGCGAACCAGTAGAGCTCTGCGCGATCAGGCACCTCACCTGACTCCACAGCATCCTCGATCGCCCGCAGTCGTTCGTTAGCCGCTCGCTCTGGCTTCTTCAGTCGGCGCGCTGGGCCAAGGGCATCCTCCATCCCATCGGCCAGCAACG
>JALOQB010000523.1 GCA_025453595.1 Polyangiaceae bacterium | reverse complement strand
CCACCGCCACCGCCAGCATCGACGCAGGCACCGTCGAAACAAGCTCCAGCAGGGCAGGCATCGGCGCCTCTTCCGGATGCGATCAAGCCGGAGACATTGGCCCAGGAGCTACGATGTCAGGAGAAGGCGCAAGAGATCATGGATTACATCCACGCCTCGCAGGATGTGAGGTGCAGCTCCGATGCGGAGTGTGTGGCGGTTGCAAGCCCGCGATCGTTCGCTCGTGACCTCGTCGTGCACCGGGTAATCGAGGCAAAAGTGCGCCGGCAGACGAAAGAGTACGGCAAGGTGTGCCGGGCCACGACCCATCACGATCCGCACGCCGGGTACACGGTAACGAGGGCGGAGTGCAAGCAGAACCGCTGCGCTGCGACGAAGATTCACTACCATCCCGACGAGTGAGGCCCGCTCTCGGGGCTTCTTTCTCGGGAGTTCCGTGTGGCGCGGTACCTGGCGGCCTGGCAGGATCAGCCGATGCGGGGGTGGTCCAGAGGCGGGGCGAGGGGCTGTGGTAGCTTGAACTGAGGCATGAGCCCCCTGTACGTCAGCACCCTGTCTCCGCTCTGGGATGGGCTTGCTCCTCTGCTGCGGCGGGCGCGTGAGGTCGATATCGCCGTCGCTTACGCCACCGTCCAGGGGGCGTTGTTGCTGCGAAGAGCCCTGGAGCGGGCCCTGGGCGAGGGGGCCAGCGTGCGCCTGCTGGTGGGCTGCTACCTGGGTGGAACAAGGCCCGATGCGCTGCGTGAGCTCCTTGCGCTGGATCACCTTGGAGCCCGGGTGCTCTTCATCGCGGACCCCCAGTTGCACTTTCACCCCAAGGTGTACCGTATCGTCGATGGCGACGGCTTCGAGCACCTGTTTGTGGGCTCGTCCAACCTTTCGCGCAGCGCGCTGCTGGGAGGGCCTCGTATCCACGAGTGGACCCTCGGCCTCGAACGTGCTCAGGCGGGATCCCTGCTCGACGAGGCCCGGGAACACCTGGAACACCTGTTTGCGTCCCTGGGTCAGCGCCTGACGCTGGACGAGATCGCGCGCTTCGAGCAGGAGCAAGCGCTGCATCCCACGTTGCCTCCCGCGGCCTTGCTCGATCCGGAAGAGCCCCCGGGGGTCTTTGTTTTGACGCCAAACGAGGCGCAGCAGCAGGCCCTGGCGTCGCTCGATCAGGCCCGCCAGCAGGGGCATCGACGGGCGCTGGTGGTCGCCGCCACGGGCCTCGGCAAGACCTTGCTCGCCGCCTTTGATAGCCAGCGCGTGGTTCCGGCCGGGGGGCGCATCCTGGTGGTGGCTCACCGCCGGAGCCTGCTCGACCAGGCGGCCTCTGCCTTTGGCAAGGTGCGGGGCGAGCAGGAGTCCCAGGGGTTCGTCGATCAGGTCAGCAAGCAGAAGGACGCCGACCAGGTCTACGCCTCGGTCTGGAGCCTCGATGCGCTCTCCGACGACGAGCTTCGCGCCTTCGATTACGTGGTCGTCGACGAGGCCCATCATGGCGCCGCGGCGAGCTACCGCCGGCTGTTCGAGGTCGCATCCCCCCGCTTCTTGCTGGGCCTGACGGCCACCCCCGAACGCCTGGATGGCGCCGATGTCTACGGGCTCTTTCACGGGGTCGTGGCCTGCGAAGTCCAGCTGCTGGAGGGGATCCAGCGGGGCTGGTTGGCCCCCTTTGTGTACCACGGCGTGCATGATCCGGTGGACTACGACCGGCTCTCCTGGACCGGCGGAAAGCTCGGGTATGCCCCTGCCCAGCTCGACGCCGCGCTGCTCTCGGCGGCGCGGACCGGCGTGCTCCTGGCGCAGCTGGGTGACCCGCGCGTCGACGCATTCCGCACCCTTGTTTTTTGCATCTCCATCGCCCACGCGATGCACACCGCCGCGGCGCTGGTCGCGGCTGGCTGGAAGGTCGCCCAGGTCCACAGCGGCTCCGGGGCGCTGGTGCCCGCGGCGGCCATCGACGCGCTCCGTCGCGGTCACATCCAGGTCATCGTGGCGGTGGACATGTTCAACGAGGGCGTCGACCTCCCCGAGGTGGACCGGATCCTGATGCTGCGCCCCACGGATTCGCCCGCGGTGTTCCTGCAGCAGCTGGGCCGGGGGTTGCGCAAGGCTCCGGGCAAGGAGCGCCTGCTGGTCATCGATCTGGTGGGTAACCACCGCCGCGCGGTGCAAAAGCTGGCGTGGCTGGGGGTCGGTGGAAGCGTTGTGCGCAATGCTCCTGCCGGGCAACCGCTTCGGGTGAGGCTCCTCGGGGGGAGCGAGGTCTCGCTGGATGTCGAGGCTCTCGACGCCGTGCAGGCGGTCTCCCGCGCCCTGGGAGGCCCACGCGCCCGGCTGCGCGATGCCGTGCTGCGCCTGACCGAGCAGGCCGGACAGCGGCCATCCCTCACGGAGCTGCTGTCCGAGGTCGGGCTGTCGCTGACCACGCTACGGGCGCTGTTTGGCTCCTGGCTCGAGCTGCTCTCGGCGGCGGAGTGCCTGTCCGCTGCAGACCGCCGGTTGCAAGGCTCCCCGACGGCGGTCGCCACCCTGGAGGACGTCGAGAGCACCGGGATGAGCGGCCCTCACAAGATGCTCTTGCTGGGCGCCATGGCGCAGGCAAGGCGCACCACGCTCTCCTTCTCCGAGGCGCGAGACCTGTGCCCGGGGTACGCCTCGACGTTTGATGCGTCGCTGTGGTCCTCCCTCGACGCCAGGAGTTTTCCCGCTCCTTTCCCCGTCGACAAGCTGGTGACTGCCCACGGTTCCTGGTGTCATCGCGAGGGCAACGTATTCTCTCTCTCCTTGCCCCCCGGGATCGAGGCCGAACTGCTCGCTGCCATCGCCGAGCGCGCCGAGGCCCGGCTGCGCGCCTGGCTCTGGACACGAAGGCTGCCTGCGGGGATCCAGGCCAGGATCCTCAGGAACGGTGCGAGCCTGTGCCTGATGCTGGGCGAGGAGAATGCGCGCAAGCTGGGGCCCACCCAGACGTGGATTGGACTGCGTCTGGAGGGGGAAATCTGGTTCGGTAAGCTCATGAAAGGTGCCATCAACATCCTCCGGCGGGAGCCCGCGGACGGGGTCAATCAGTCCCGGGAGGCGGTAGTGATGCATGCTTGACTGAAACCCTGTTTTGTGCCAGAAGAAAGACCTTGTGATCTCTGAAACCAAGACAGCCACCTGCACCAAGTGTCAGAGCA
>JALOQB010000015.1 GCA_025453595.1 Polyangiaceae bacterium | reverse complement strand
CATGAGGCAGTAGCCAAGCGTACCAGCGAAGCCAGAGCAATGGTGGACCCCTCCTGTGGCCCTGATCCGGGTGGGTCAATTGTTTGGGGTAATGATGAGTCGTTCACGGCGGTGATGGTTTACCGGAGGAACCAGTCGCTCCGGGTAAGGCGCTTGCGCCAGCGTTCGCTCGGCGAAGCACCCGGGGGTCAGCGCCAGGAACAGCAGAGGGACGAGAGGGAAGGCGACGCGTGAGGCAGGGAACAAGAGGCCAACCCGGGATGGACCACGACAAGGCATGGGGGCTCATCGGCCGGTCGTGCTCCTGGTTGCGCGCTCGCCCCTGCTGTTCACCCACCGGATCACCTGCTCGGCGCGCCCCTTCCTGGCGCCGCTGGAGCGCCATCGACCGGAGGCGTCGCTTTAACGTTTGCGGCCCGCAAGCATCCCGGAGAAACGGTGCATCATGGTTCCCAGACCGAGTCTTGTCCTCTTCTCGACGCTTTTCCTTCTTGCACCGGCCTGCTCCGATCCGGGCGATAGCAGCTCCTCCACCTCGAACCCCTCGACGACACGCTCGGCGGCCTGCAAGGCCATGCAGGATGCCTCCTGCGACCGTATCTCGGATCGATGCAAGGAGGCCCCTCGCGCTGAATGCGACGACACGTTCCAGGCGCTCTTCTGCAAGAGCGACGCCACCGCGACGGCCTGTGCCAAGGCCCTGGAGACCGCTGCCTGCGGCGGCACCCCGGCGGAGTGCCAGGGGATCGCCGACACGGTTCCTGCCATCCAGCTTTGCAACGAATTTCTCGACACGTTCTGCGAGGCGCTGGCAGCCTGCGGCAAGGTGAGCAAGAGCGATTGCAGGCAGCAGCTGGCCGGCAGCGTCCCCTGCGCAGAGGCGGTCGGCATCACGCCTTCTTACGACACCTGCAAGGCCGCTCTCCCGGAGCAGTCCTGCGATGCGAGCGGGAACATCGCGCTGCCCGAGAGCTGCAAGGGCGTCGTCAAGGTGAACACCGTCGCGGCCCCGACCTCCTCGCCGCCGGGCCTCGGGTGGCAGGCCTCCACGGCGGTCTCCCCGGGAGGTCTCCTCGCTCGCTGAGCCTTGCTGAGATCGCGCCGCCTTCTTCGTCCTCGCTACCCCCTTGATGACCTCCTGCCCCCGTCGCCGCTTGCTCCTGGGCGCTGGCGCCCTGGGCGTCGCCTGGATCGCCGGGCGCCGTCTGCCCTGGATGGCCTCCGGGAGCCTCCCCCAGCAGGCCTACGTGTGGCAGCGCTCCTGGGGGGAGCCGGTGCGTGAGGCCGTCGCCGCGGCCTCCCTCGATTTCTCCGGGCTCGTCGTGCTGGGGGCCGAGATCGAGCGCTCCGGGTCCCGGATCCGCTCGTTCCCGGTGCCGTTCGACGCCGGGCTCCTCGCCAGCACCGGTGCCCCCTCGGGCCTCGCGCTCCGGGTCCACGGCGGCTCGGGGGCCCCGGACGAGCAGGTCTTGCAGGCGGTCTCGGGGCAGATCGTTCGCTGCCAGGAGCGCGCCTCGCAGGCCGGGTTTTCCCCTGCAGAGTGGCAGATCGATCTCGACTGCCCCGCGGCTCATCTCGATGGATACCGGGCCTGGCTCGAGGCCCTGCGCCCGCGGATCCCCGGGGGGCGCCTCACCTTCACGGCGCTCCCTTCCTGGCTGAAGCGCCCTTCCTTCCTCCGGCTCTGCGCCGCCGCCGACGGCCTCGTGCTCCAGGTGCACGGGCTCGCCCGCCTCTCTCCCTCCCAGACGCGCCTCTTTGACCCGGTCGAAGCCCGCCGCGCCGTCGACCTCGCCGGCGCCATCGGCGCACCCTTCCGCCTGGCCCTGCCGACCTACGCGTACCGCGTCGCCCTCGACCCCGAGCGGCGCCTCCTCGGCCTCGCCGCCGAGGGGGGAGGGGAGTGGCCCGGGGCCGCCGAGGTCCATCGTATGGAAGCTCCGGCCTCCGCGGTGGCCTCCCTCGTCGCGTCGCTGCTCCGGGGCCGCCCCGCGGCGCTGGGTGGGCTGCTCTGGTACCGGCTGCCGGTGCGCGGGGATCGGCTGAACTGGAGCCTGACGACGCTGCGTGCGGTGCAGCGCGGGGTGGCGCCGCGGGCCTTGCTGCGCGGGGTCGCGGTGGAGTTCGAGGGGAGCTGGTCGGTGCGGCTCCGGAACGAGGGGGAGGACGGGGCGCGGTTTGCGGGGCGGGTGATGGTTCGATGGAGCGAGGGGGAGCGAGTGGCGTCGGACGCGCTGCGAGGGTTCGAGGGGAGGGGAGGGGCCGACCGAATGTGGAAATTCCATACAATCGGGGAGCTGCACCTGGCGCCCGGGGAGGAGCGCGAGGTGGGCTGGTTGAGGCTGGAGGGCGGCGGGGTGGTCAAGGTCGAGGTGCAGGTGGATGGCGATGAAGCGGAAGGGTTACTGGGCCGGGCTGGGGCTGCTGGTGAGCGCGGGGGTGGCGTGGGCGTGCGGGCCATTTTTCCCGGAGAGGATGCTGCTGGAGCGGTCGAAGTCGCTGCTGCAAGCGCCGCGGTCGAGGCTGTCGCTGGAGGTGGCGAGCATGAAGGTGAAGACGCCGCCGGTGAAGGCGAACTGGGCGCCCGGGGAGCAGGAGTTCCCGCAGGCCCGGCAGACGGTCGAGGTGGACGTGGCGGAGCTGGCGGAGGCGCTCCGGGGGAAGGCCGAGGGGGAAGCGATCGTGAAGCGGTACCGGGCGGTGCGCGGGGTGCTCTGGAGCCTGACGGTGCAGCCGGCGAACGGGGGCGGGGGGGCGCTGGTACCGGCGCTGGCGCCGCCCGACGGCATCCCCGGAGAGTTCGCGGATTACCTGCGGGGGGCGATCGCCCGGGCGCGGGGCGACAGCGCGGGGGCGAAGAAGGAGTGGGAGGGGCTGCTGGCGCGGCCTGCAGCGGAGCGCGGTTACCGGTCCACCTGGGCGGCGTACATGCTGGGGGTGCACTCGCGGGACGTGAACCGTGCGGAGGCGGCGCGGTGGTTCCAGAAGACGCGGGAGCTGGCGGCGCAGGGGTTCCGGGACGGGCTGGGGCTGGGGGCAGCGAGCCTTGGGGCCGAGGGGGCGCTGGCGCTGGCGGACCGGGATTTCCCCAGGGCGTCGCGGCTGTACCTGGAGGCCTCGGCCCTCGGCGACCCGTTCGGTTCAGCCTCGATCACGGTGGTGGTGAGGGCGCTGATGGAGGCGACGCCGGAGGCGCAGAAGCAGGCGCTCCGGGACCCGGTGGTGCGCGAGGTGCTCGGTGCTTACCTGACGTCGACCGACGTGACCGAGCTGGGCCCGTCCTCGCGAGAGAGCCGGATCCACGCGCTGCTGCTGGACGAGACCCGGGACGAGCGGGACATGGCGGGCGCCGATCGCCTCGCGTGGTTCTCCTACCAGCGCGGGGATCTCAAGGCCACCGAGGCCTGGTTGCAGCGCGCCCCGGAGTCCTCGCCGGTGCGGGCGTGGATCCGCTCCAAGATGCTGGCGCGCGGGGGGAAGTACCGCGACGCCGCCGCCGAGCTGACGCGGGCGGTCGAGGCGTTCCCGCTGCTGGCCTCGACCCCGCTGCAGGACGAGGAGAGCCCCCGCCTCATCGCCCCGCGGCGCCTGCGGGCCGAGCTGGCGGTGCTGAAGCTGGGCCGCGGTCAGTTCCTGGAGGCTCATGAGCTGCTGCTGCGGGCCGGGTACTGGCGCGACGCGGCCTTCGTCGCCGAGCGGGTCCTCTCGCTGGAGGAGCTCCGGGCCCACGTCGATGAGCGCTGGCCCCCGGCCCCCCGGGCCAGCGCCGGCAAGCCCGCGGAGCCCGCCGCTGTCGAGCCGATGAGCGACGGGGAGCGGCTCCGCTACCTGCTGGGGCGGCGCCTGGCGCGGGCCGATCGATGGACGGAGGCGCGCCCCTACTTCCCCCCGGCGCTGCTGCCGGACCTGGATGCGTACCTGGTCGCCCGGGAGAAGAGCAAGGCGCCGGGGGCCCAGGAGCGAGCCGAGGCGCTCTGGGCCATGGCCCGGCTGGAGCGCCACAAGGGCATGGAACTTCTGGGCATGGAGCTGGGGCCGGACTGGCGGGTGGATGACGGGCAATTCGACGAGGACGAGGCGGTGGGAAAGCCGTCGAAGCGGGAGCCAGCGGCGCTGCGGTCGGGCGAGGAGCAGCGGCGGGAGAAGCAGAGCGCGCCGGCCTTCGCGCGGCGGTTTCATTACCGGCACGTCGGGGCGCGCCGGGCGCTGGAGGCCTCGAAGCTGCTGGCCGATCGGGACCCGAGGATCCAGGAGATGCTCTGCTCGGCCTTCGACTGGTTGAAGGCGCGCGATCCGCAGGGGGCGCGGCCCTACGCGCAGGAGGCGAAGCGGCGCGGCGTACCTTGCCCCTGAGCGGGCAAAGGATGAGGACGGCGAGCCGCACGAGGTGATGCCGGGAGGCATCATCCGGGGGCAGGGCGGGACCGGGTTGCCCTGTATGGAGGAATTATTCCCGCAGATTTCGCCAGAAAACGCCCCAGGTGCCGGGTGGTATGGTCCTTGTAGGGAAGGGAGGTGAACCGGGAAAAAACATGAGAAGCGTCCAACGCCTCCTAGAATTGGCCGCCGCGGTCGGCCTAGCCACGACGCTGTTTGCGCCGGCTGCCTGGGCCGAGCAGCGCGGGAACAACGTCCACGTCGAGGATCAACTCGAGCAAGATCTGACGCCGCTGCCGGCAGGGATGGGGGCGGTCTTTGTCCCCTCGCTGACGAGCGCGTCGCAGGAGCCCGCGGTGGTGGTCGAGCGGCAAGGGGAACGGCTGGCCTCGGGGCCGACCGGGGGGAGGATCGTGGTGCCGCCCGGTTCGTACCGGGTGCTGATCGGTCTGGGCGACAACGACGGCAAGGCGGCCGTCGAGGTCGAGGTGAAGGAGGGGAAGACCGCGGTGGTGAAGCCGTTCTTCGGGGCGGTGCGGATCAACCTGGTGAGCGCCTCCGGAGAGGCGGTCGCCGGGGATTACGTCATCGCCAGCGTGGACCGGAAGCAGAGCTACGGACCCGTGTCGATGGAGAAGGGGCCCAAGGCCCATGCCCAGCCGAGCTGGCTCCTGCCCCCGGGCCGCTACGTGGTGGTCTTCGGGCGCAACCCGGAGGCCCGGGAGAACTCCTTCGCCTTCACCGTCACCGCCGGCGAGATCGCCCGCTACCGCCTCGTGATCGACGGGGATCGGGTGGTTCGCTCGGAGTTCGGCGACGACCCGGTGCGAGACACGGAGAAGATATGGAGGCTCCGGTGGGTCATCGGAGCATCAGGCAGCCTGACCCGGAACCAGAGCACGTTCAACGGGGTGCAGGGGCAGTGGCTGTTCGGCAACGCGTTCAGCCGGTTCGAGGCGGGGATCGACACGCTGCAGCACCTGGCGCTGCTTCGCTTGAACGTGGATCAGACGTTCCTGGGGGTGAAGGACGAGTACGGGCACCAGAAGCCGATCCGGCCCTACACGAACGAGGTGGAGGGGGAGCTGCTCTACAACTTCCGGGTGGCGGGGGCGATCGGGCCCTACGCGAGGGGTCTGGCGAGGACATCGCTGCTGGCGTCGAACTACATCCCGGAGCGAGACGTGACGGTGGTCACGCGGGACGTGGACGGGCGCACCCTGGCGTCGGAGCAGGTGGGGGCGGGCGACAAGGTCACGACCTTCGAGGCCTTCTCGCCGCTGCAGCTGCAGCAGGGCGCGGGCGCCGCGCTGACGATCCTCGACAGGGACGTGGCGACGCTGGTGGTGCGCGCGGGCGCCTCGGCGCGGCAGGCGTACTACGGGAACGGGCGCTACCCGGTGGGGCGCGACGGCAACGTCGTCGACATGCTGCAGCTGGGGAACAACAAGCGCTTCGGCGGCGAGCTGACGGCGATCGCGGGGCTGCGGCTCTCCCAGATCGTCTCGGTCGAGACCCGCTTTGACTCCTTCGTCCCTTCGAGCCAGCTGGGCGAGACCATCAAGCCGATCTTCCGCTGGGACACCGCCGCCACGGTGCGCCTCGGCCAGCTGGTCTCGCTTGTGTACACCTACTCGCTCCGCCGCGACGAGCTGGGCATCCCGTCGCTCCAGCACGTTGAATCCCTCGCGCTGCGCCTCAACCACGCCCTGTTCTGAGGATCCCTCCATGTCACGCGCCCCCCTCTTTTTCCTCTGCGCCAGCCTGGCCGCGGCCTCCGTGGCCTGCGGTGGCTCCCAGCGCCCTGCCTCGGCACCCAGCGAGGCCAAGCAAGATGAGCTGATCCGCTACCGGGCCGCCCTCGCGGATCTGCGCCGTCACCCCCTGGCCGGTGAGGCCACCGTCGACCTCGAGAAGGCGGAGGCCTGGCTCGAGACCGCGCAAGGCAAGCTGGCCGCCGACGCGGATGGCTCGAAGATGCGCCTGTACCTCGACGCCATCCAGGCCCAGCTCGTCAAGGTGAAGTCTTATTTCTCCCGCCGCGAGGCCCAGATGGCCGCGCAGCCAACCCAGAACGACGCCCCCAAGAAGGATGAGAATGACAAGGAGGATGCGCCGTGATCCGCTCCGGTGGTTATCTCTTGAACTCGGCCACCTGGCTCGTCGGAGCGCTCGCCCTTCAGGGCTGCGCCACCGCCGCCCGGCCCGCCGTCCTCAGCGACGCCTCGTCGATGCTGGCCCGCAAGGAGACCAGCGAGCTCCAGTCCCAGCGACCTGCCCTCGTCGACGAGGCCCGCCAGCGCCTCAAGGAGGCGGAGCTCGCTCACGCCAACGGCGACGACGACACCGCCTCGCTCCTGGCCAACATCGCCATCGCCCGCTACCAGACCGCCGCGAACTTCGTCGAACGGGACGCGGCCACCGCCCTCCGCCGCGCGCGCCTCGCCAGCGAGGAGTCCACCAGCGGCGAGCGCAAGCGCCTCGAAGAGCTGGAGGCCAAGCTCCGCCAGGTCGAGGCCAAGGGTAAAAAAGACCCCGCCCTCGACGCGGCGCACCGCCTCGTGCTCGACGCCCGGGATCGCCAGGCGGAGGCCATCCGGGAGGGCGCTCCGGTCTCCGCGGCCGAGCGTTACACCGAGGGCCGCGGGCTCGTCGACAAGGCCGTCGACGCGCTGGCCTCGGGGGACGCCGCCGAGGCGCGCCGCAGCGCGACCCGCGCCATCGCGGTCTTCGATGAGGCCATCCTGCTGGCGCGCGGCAAGCTCGCCCAGGCCCCCAAGGAGCCGGCGGAAAAACCCGCTGGCCCCCTCGTCATCGTCACCCCGCCAGCGGCCTCCGCGCCGGCGCCGGCCCCGGTGCCCCCCCCGGCCCCGGTCCCTGCCTCCGAGCGCACCAGCGCCACTCGCACCCTCGCCGAGCAGCGCATCCTCGACCTGCAGCTTCGCCGCACCGAGCTCCTGGGCCAGCGCGCCGACGAGCTGTGCAAGAGCGTCTTCCGGGAATTCGACGCAACCCTCGACCTCGCCCAGAAGCGCTTCGATGCCCGCGATTACCCTCGCTCCCTCGAGATCGCGGTCCGCGCTGGCGAGCGCCTCCGTGCCTGCGATCTCACGGCAGAAGCCAGGAAAGAGACCAGGGGGGCCAAGGACGCCAAGGATGCCAGGGATGCCAGGGATGCCAAGGAGGCGCGCCGCGACGAGGTGACCCCCCGTGGGAAGGCCCTCAAGGCGCTGCAAAAAGCTCAGGAAGAGCAGGCGCGGGCCACCGCGCGGCACCCCGAGGACAAGCGATTGACCCAGTCCGCGGCCCTCGTGACCCGGGCCGAGCAGTGGTTCGAGAAGAGCGAGTTCGAGGTGAGCGAGGGCTTTGCCCAGGAGGCAAGCAAGCTCCTCGCCGAGATCGATGGCAAGGGCACCAGGGCGCCTGCCAAGGGCAAGGGCGACAAGGCCGAGGCGGAGGAGCGCAAGGACAGCGAGACCTGCGCCCCCAGCCTTGACCGCATCGCGACGCTCAAGAAGCAGCTCGCCCAGGTCCCCCCGGACGTGTCACCGCAGCAGAAGAAGCAGCGCGACGACATGGTGACGGCCCTCGACCAGGCCGCCCAGCGGGCCCGCGCCGGTGAGTGCAGCAAGGCCGACGAGATCGTCAACAAGGCCAACCGCACCGCCGAGGAGCTCCCGGGGGCCAGCGAGCCGCTTCCCCTGGAGGCCCCCCGCGTCGAGGCCGACTGGCGCGTCGCCTTCGAGACCACCCAGCGCGCCATGAAGCTGCGCGAGCAGGTGCGCCCCCGCACCGACGCCGGACGTTCCCTCTTTGCTCGCGCCGACGCGCACCTCACCAAGGCCAAGGAGGACTACCAGGCCAAGCGCTTCCGTGAGGCCGAGATGCTGTCGCGGATCGCGCTCGAAGGCTTCGAGGCCATCGAGGGCGTCGATGCCGGCGCCAAGCCCCCGGCCTTGCCCGCCAACCCCGCCGCCGTCACCGCCGCCCCATCCACAGGCCCCGCCCCGCGCGAGCCGCAGGCAGGCCCCCAGGGCCCGGCGCCCCAGGGCCCAGCGCCCCAGGGTCCAGCGCCGCAAGGTCCTGCGCCCCAGGGACCTGCTTCCCAGGAGCGCCCGCCGGAGACCGTGGTCGTCGTCAACACGCCGCCCGGCGCTGAGTCCCAGGACTGGGGCCCTGCCTACCGCGCCGTCACCGAGGCCCTCACGCTGCGCGATCGCATCACGCCCACCGCTGGCGATCCGGATCAGGCCGCGCTCCAGCGCGCCTCGCTCAACCTGGGGCGTGCCCGCGGCGCCTGGGCGCAGAAGGACTACAAGGCTGCCCAGGAGTACGCTCGCTCCGCGGTCGCCGAGTACACCGCCATTGCCCGGTCCATCCGGGAGCGCGCCGAGAAGAACGCGCCCAGGGACAAGGAGGCGCTGCAGCGCGAGGCCGCCGATGCGGTCCGCGAGGCCCGCGTCGCCGCCGAGATCTGCGAGCAGGAGCGCTGCGATGACCGGGACAACGCCGAGTTCATCCGCGGCAAGAACCTGGCAGAGTCGGCCCGCAAGGCCCTCGACTCGGGGGATTTCTCCTACGCGCTGGAGATGGCCAAGCAGTCCCGCCGCAAGCTGGACGAGGTGGCCCAGAAGCCCCGCAAGAACCCTCCCCCCGCCCCGGTGGACCCCAAGGAGATCGAGAAGCAGAAGCAGGACGCGGAGACCGCGCTCCGCGAGGCCGAGATCGCCTACACGCTCTGCAAGAAAGACGGCTGCGAGAAGGTGGACGCAGAGAACTGGTTGCGGGCCGAGCAGATGCTCGCCGCGGCCCGCAGGAACCAGGCCGCCGGCCAGATGATCCAGACCCGCGAGCAGGCGGATCAAGCCCGGGAGCTGTTCAAGAAGATCTACGACAGCAAGCCCCGCTTCAAGATGCCTGATGGCATCAGCAAGGTGGCGCTCCGCGAGGACCAGCTGGTGCTCATGCCGGCCCCGGAGTTCGAGCGAGGCAACGCCAACAAGCTGACGCCCAAGAGCCTGGAGGCGGTCAAGGAGCTGGCCGCGGTCATCAAGGCCAACAAGGACGCGGTCAAGATCATCCGTCTCGTCGGCTACACCGACAACCGCGGCAGCGCGGCGGTCAACAAATCGCTCTCTGCCGGGCGCGCTCGCACCATCCTCCAGGCGCTGCTCGCCGAGGGCGTCCCCGTCAGCCTGGTCGCCTCCGAGGGCCGTGGGCCCGAGAACCCCATCGCCGACAACAACACCGCCGATGGCCGCGCCGCGAACCGTCGGGTCGAGATCCTCCTCGAGCGGAAGTGAGCCGGTCTTTTCTCAAGGAATACCACGATGAACACCCCCTTCTCGGCGCGCTTTTCCCTCGCCCTCGCCCTCACCTTCGCCTCGCCCGCAGCGCTGGCCGCTGGCAACGCTCCTGACCCCTTCGAGGACTACGCGGTCTCTCACCCGGAGGCACCCCCGGTCGAGGCGGTCACCCCGCCCACTCGCCCCGGCGCGTCCTCCTCCCAGGAGGGCAGCCTCGAGCTCCCCTGGAAGCGCGGGAACTGGCAGGTCGGCGGCTTCGGGACCTTCTCGTACTCCGGTTCCAACAGCGATCTGCTCAGCGGCGGAGAGGAGAGCAACCGCAACCTCTTCCTTCGCCTCTCCCCCCGCGTTGGCTACTTCCTCCTCGACCAGGTCGAGCTGGGCCTCTCCGCCGGTATCCTGACCAAATCCGTCAACCGCGAGGGGCGCACCATCGCCAGCGAGAGCGATCTCTTCGTCGAGGGCACCGTTCACTACGCCCTCCCCATGGCCTCTCGCTTCGCCCTCGTCCCGGGCGCCGGCCTGGGCCTCTACTTCGGCTCCAGCTCCCGCCCCGTCACCATCAACGGCAAGGAGTCCGATGAATCCACCAGCTCCCGCGGGATCGCCCTCTCGCTCTACCCCATGCTCGCCTACCAGCTCACCCCCGGCTGGCAGATCCGCAGCGGTCTCTCCATGACCTTGCTCTACGGATCCGAGCTGATCAAGAGCGCCGACAAGCGCCTCGGCACCTCCGGCGCCTACTTCGGCGTCCCCATCCAGATCTCCTACACCTTCCACTTACCTCTCGCCCTCCTCTCCCCCCATGAAGACACCCCTCTTCCTCTCCTTCGCCCTCCTCGCCCTCCAGGGTTGCACCTTCGACCTCGACGCCCTCACCGAGTCCTACGAAGAACCTTCCGCTGGCACCGCTGGCGCCGCCGGCGCCGCCGGCACCGCCGGCAAGTCCGGCGGTGGAGGCTCCTCGGGTAGCTCCGGGCAGGCTGGCTCCGGTGGTGGTTCCGGAAGTTCCGGACAGGCGGGGGCCGGCGGTGAGTCCGGGAGTGCCGGACAGGCAGGGGCCGCGGGCGGCGGTGCTTCCGGTGCCTCCGGCGAGGGGGGATCCAGCGGCGCCGGTGGAGACGCCGGGGCTGCCGGTGACGCAGGCTCCGCTGGCGAGGCGGGGGCCGCAGGCCAGGGCGGCAGCGCCGGTGACGCCGGGGCCGCAGGGCAGGCCGGCGAGGCAGGCGCTGCCGGTGAGGCGGGGTCTGCCGGCGAGGCAGGGCAGGCCGGAACTGGCGGGGCCGACCCTGCCGGCAACGGCGGCGAGGGTGGGTCTGGAACCGGCGGGAGCACCGCAGGCGCCGGTGGGAGCGATCCCGCGGGTGCAGGCGGGAGCGATCCGGCCGGTGCGGGCGGCTCCGATCCAGCAGGCGCCGGTGGGAGCAATCCGGCGGGCGCGGGTGGGAGCGATCCGGCAGGCGCGGGCGGTTCTGATCCTGCTGGTGCGGGCGGTTCCGATCCAGCGGGCGCGGGTGGGGGCGCAGGCGAGGCCGGAGCGGGCGGCGAGTCTGGAAGCTCCGGATAGAGAGGCCACCAGCGCTCCCAGCCGCACCTCCACGCGTTGGCCTGTTCGCACCGTCCTTGCTGGCCAACGGATCAACGAGTGCTGCCCTCCGTGGGTGCGCCGCCGCTGCTCGGTGAATCCTCAGCCCCAGGACCCACGCTGCACGCAAGCCAGGCGAGAGCGTCCTGCGATGACCAGCGGACGCCCCTGGCATTTGCCCAGCTCCGACCGGTAACAGCAGGCCGCCTCGCCGGAGGGGGTCCTGTGCTCGCCGGAGAGGGTCGGGTTGACCAGCATCGGACACCCGGGCTCGAACTGGGCGTTCAGCGCGGCCCTCGCCTGTGGATCGCTGGCGGCTGGGCAGGCGGCGGACGCCCTGGTGATGCACACCTGGACGGGTTCGGTCATGAGCCCGGTGGCAGGGCACTGCATCTTGCCTTGCCCGTCGCACTGGCACACCTGGCCTGTGTTGGGGATGTCGCCATCGCGCTGGGTGACAAAGAAGCACACGCTGCCTACCACGCAGGAAGCCCCCTGGTGACAGAACGGGTTGCCTGCGGAGGTTGCTGCTGGCAGAGGTGAGGGGGGCGCCGAACTGCGGGTCGCCAGGGTTGCGGCTGGCGGAGGGGGTGTTGCCGGAGAAGGCGTGGAGGCCATCGAAGAAGAGGAGGAGGGGCTGCAGGCGAGCATCGTGCCGCCTGCAACGATGGGCCAGAGACGAGCTAGCAGAGGAGGGGAGTCCATGCGCGCCCGTCAAGACGCGTAAACGCTTCGGGGGTCAGCGAGAGGGCGTACACGACCTCCGTGACCGGGCGCCTCTTGCGGAGCTATCCCGTGCCTTCGGCCCCCTGCCTCGGGGAGCCCCACTGCCGCGTCACCCTCGACAAAGCCGCTCTCCTTGCCGGCCACGGTTACCCTTTACGGGTGGCGCTTGCCGCCACGAGCAGGCCGAGCGGCACAAGCCCCGTCGCGCCGATGAAGACGAACAATCCCGGCCAGTTGACCGGGTTCGGTCCCGTCGAGGCGAGGGTGATGGCTGCGAGAATCATGAACCCGGACCCGAAGAACCACAGGTGACCCGTCACCAGGGCCAGCACCAGAAACAAGGTCGATTTCGCCTTCGCCGTCATGAAAATCGAAGCTACGTCGCCTGTATGGAGGTGCAATGCAACGCGTCATCGGGATGACAGGATCGTGATGCGTGCTCGGGGCCGCGAACGCATGTTCGCAGCGTCGCCATGCAAGTTCGCATGGTACCTACCGGCGGGAGGTTGGTCGCTCGCACCAGCTCACCTGCCCGGCGTGCTACGCGAGGCCATCCGCTCGCGCTGAACCCCGTTTCTTATCGCCCTGTGCGCACCTTGCCCACGACCTCGCTCGGGGCTCTGTTCTGCCCTTGCTCCTCGCTGGTTTCAGCGGGTTCGTGAGGAGAACTCCCGTGAGATGAGGGGTGCGAGGTCGATCAGGTGGATGCTGGCTCCGACCCCCTCTCGGGCCGCCGAACGCACGCAATTGCCCGGGGTTCCACCCGGGGTTATGGTCGGCTCCGTGCCGAAAGCCAGGAACCTAAGCGAGGCGTACAGGGTCCTCGACCCGAGACCTCTCGATTTCTCCTCCAGGAGAGGTCTGGATAGCGTCGCCAGCGACCCCTCGTTCTATACCCCTGCCCCCACCCCCCAGGGGGCAGTCCGACCGCCAAGCCCGATCGATGGGCTGATCCGCGCGATTCGCCTGGCCAGCAGGTACGAGAAACATTTTCTCTGTGGCCATGTGGGCAGCGGCAAGAGCACCGAGCTGAGCAAGCTCGCGGTCAACCCGGATATCAAGAAGCGCTTCGAAGTCGTCTCGTTGCGCATTGAGGAGCATGAGTGGGCGACCCTCGACTCGATGCAGCTTCGCTTCCTGATCGCCGAGGCGATCTTCAGGCGCTACAAGCAAGAGATCACGGCAGACGAGAGGCTTATGCGCTCGTTCTCGGCCCTCAGCAACGCGATCTTTCAGCCGATGGGTCTGGTCACGGCCGATGGCTCAGCAAGCCTCGAGTTTGATCTGCTCATCGTCAAGCTCAAGCAAGAGCTCAAGCTGAGCGACAAGGCTCGCAGGCAATTTCGAGAGCTTGGAGAGACCAACCGCTCGCTCCTCCAGGATCTCCAGACCGCGCTTACCGGTGCCGTCGAAGCGCAGCTCTCGATGCATCAAGACCGCCCCGACCGCATGCTGATCCTGGTGGATGATCTCGACAAGGTGCGTAACCCTGAGCACCAAAAAGAGATCTTCGACACCAACCTCGGCGCCATCCTCGCCATGTCTGTCGACATGGTGCTCACGCTGCCGACCGGCGTACTTTTTGGAGAAAACAGGGCCGAGATTCGCTCGAGCGTGACGCACCTCTACCCGCCGCGTGTCCTGCGAAAATCCCCTGATTGTTTCGACCCCGATCGGGCGGCCTTCCCCGACCGGCTGGCGTACTTTCAAGACCTTGTCGATCATCGTATCGAGCCCGGACTCATCGATCCTGAAGCCATCAGGTTGGCGGCGATTCACTCCGGCGGCGTTCTACGTGATTTCTTCAGGCTGCTGCGTGCAGGCGTCGATCTAGCCGATTTTAATGGCCTGGACAGGCTTGACCTGGTTGCCATGCGCATCGCCCTCGACGAGGCTCGCCGCAACGAGTCTATCGGCCTCTACACACCCGACTACGAGACGCTCCTCCAGGTGCACCTGACCAACGAGCTGCCGCGGCCCGAAGACCGTAGGTTGCTCGACCTGGCTCGCGTGATCGAGTGCTACAATGGGTCGGTCTGGTTCGAGGCGAACCCCATCCTGTGGCCTTTGCTCGAGGAGCGGAGCAAGAAGAATGTCAGACCTGCGCCTGCTCAAGGCGGATGAAGAGCAGCTCGCGCGGGTCGCCCGTTGGCTCGCCAGCGAATCCGCCTTCGTGCTGATCCAGTGCGCACCTGCGCTACGTCCTCTCGCCATCGACCACCTGCGCCGGGGCGTCCCGGGGCTGCACGAACCGGTCGAGATGACCGACGGTCGCGCGATGCTTGGCGCGTTGCTCGCTCAGTCTCAACAGCACGAGCGACGCCTCTGCTTCAGTCTCCCCCCGCACCCCGAAGGTGTCCTCGAAGCGCTCAACTGGCACCGGGAGAAGTTGCTGCGAGGCGCTCCTGTCGCGCTCTGGCTTCGCGACGAGGACGAGGTTCGCACGCTTCGCCACGTGGCACCCGATGCGTTCTCGTTTCGCTCGGGCATGGTCGCGCTCCAGGGCGCGGTCACCCCATCCGCGATACCTGCGGGTGAGAGCGAGGCCCTCGCGCTGGCAAGACGGCAGCATAAAAAGGCCAAGACAAGGCAGGATAAAGCGCGCGCGCAGCTGAACCTGGCAGAAGCGCTCTGGATGGTGGGCCGCGACGAGGAAGCCGTTCTGGAGGTGCAAAAAGGGCTGCAAATCACGGCTTATGCGGCAGATGATGCCCTGAGCAGGATCGAGATCTTGCTGCTGCGTTTGCTGGGGATCCTGCGCAAACAACAGGGCAGGTTTGGCTCTGCAGAGCAAGTGCTCGAGCAGGCAAACGAGCTGACATGGCGCCTGCCCGTCACGCAGAGCAACCCCCTGAAGATCCACCTGGCGACGGCTTCTCCAGGCCCTTACGGGGTCAACCGACGGCGACTCGCAGAGGCCAGCGAGCTGGCCCAGCGATACGGCATAGCGCCGGAAGATCGGGCACTCATCGAGCTCCGGCTAGCCGAGTTTTTTATCCATGCAGGCGATCTGAAGCAGGCAGCGCCGCTCATCGAGAGACCGAAGACCTACCGGGTTCATCAGGCCTTCAACGAGAGCATCTTCATGGATGTGAAGACCGAATGGCTCCGACAAGCAGGCCGCCTGCGCGAGGCGCTTGCCGAAGGTGAGCGAGCGCTCGGTCTGCTCGGAGGAGCAGAAGACGGAAGCTCTCTCGGGTACACGCAGGCGCTCTGCTGGATCGATGCCGGAGAAATCGATCAAGCCCGGCTCGTGGCGCGCCACTGGCATCTCTGGCTGACCCTGGCCTGCGAAGCGCTTCAAGGAAAGCCTCCGCAAGAGCTGGTCGGGGCGATCCTGAACGATGATATCAGAAGCGACACTTCAGGCGCACCGTTGTACCTGCAACTGTTCGCAGACCACCCGGCCTTCGAGACCGACGAGAGGTTGCAGGCCAGGGTCATTCAAGGCGTCGAGGACGCGTGGCTCGCGTATCAGAAGCAGGAAGGCGAAAAGCCAGCGTGGTTCCATGTTCGGTTCCTTGGCTACAGGGCCCTCGCGAGATCTGCGCCGGCATGGCGCAAGGAGGGCATCGCGCTGGCCAGGCAAGGGCTTGAACTGGCGCGTGCAGAGCACGACGAGCTGGTCGCCGAGGCAGGGCGTGTTCTGGCCGACCTGCTGCTGCTCGATGGTGAGTACGCCGAGGCACTGGCGGCGGTGGTCGAAGGCGAGGCTGCCGCCTCAACCGGTGGCTACCTGAAAGAGCGCTGTCGGTTGCTGGCAAACCGGCTGCTCGCGCAGGTCGCGCTGGAGGCTTCAGCCGCCGAGATCGAGGTGAGCCTGGAGATCCTGCGGGCGGTGTGCAAGATGACTGGCTCGACGCGGATCGAGGCCGAAATTCTCCGTGATCTGGCCCGACGGCTGCCTTCGCAGACGAGGTTGCCCGACCGGCTGGCGCTGGCCGAGGAGGCGATGACGCTGTTCGCCGCGATGCCCATGCCGATCGAGGTATCCTTGTGTATGGAAATTCAGGGCGATACCCTGGTGCATCGAGGTCTTTTCGCCGATGCTCTCGGGCGCTACCAGGCTGCGGTGACCAGCATGGAGCGTCGCGGGGTCGTGCCATGGCTGGCTCGACTCAGGGCAAAAATGGCAACTGCAACGGTGGGCTTACCGCCCCGGCAGCACGCGCACGCCTGACACCTGCACGACAGGGAGCAGGAACAGGTTACGCAGCATCGCCAGCGGTGGAAGCAACAGCTGGAAGCGAGCGTGTATCGGACCTGGCAAGCAGGCGGCGCGGCGAATATCCCTTGCGGTTATTTGCCGTCGAGCGCGGCCAGCACCAGGGGTCGCTGGAGCGAGATGGGCAGCAGGCCCGTGGCCAGCAGGGCGTCATGGAAGGTCTTCGGCTCGAAGCGCGGGCCCTGCAGGCGCTCGGCTTCGGCGCGCAGCTCACGCAGCGCGCGGTAGCCGTAGAAGTAGGTGGTCGCCTGGGTCGGATCCTCGTGGGTGTAGCGATCGATCTCCTGGCGCACCACGCCCTCGGAGAAGCCCAGCTCATCGCGCAGCACGCGCCGCGCCTCTTCGATCGAGATCGAGCCCTCGTGCAGCCCGGGGTCGAGGAAGGCGCGGGCCTCGCGCAGCGCGCGGAAACGCAGCGTGATGAGCTTGCCCTCGTCAGGGAAGAAGGGGGACACCATCCACTCGGCGTAGAGCCCCCAGCCCTCCACGTTGGCAGAGTTGAACGCGAAGAGCGTGCGCGACAGGCTGAGCCCCTGGCGCTTCATGGCCGAGAATTGCAGCTCATGCCCGGGCCGAGCCTCATGCGCGGCGATGGACCAGGACGCTGCCTCGAAGGAAAAATCCGTGTAAGCGAGGTCCGTTGCACGCTCGCCCTCGCGCGGGAGTGCAGCCACCGGGAGCAAGAAATCGATGGGCGTCCCTTTCTGGAAGAGCGCCTGGGTGTCGATGGTGGGCGAGGGGTTGTTGGCGGTCTCACCCGGCGTCGCCAGGCGCACGCGCACGGGCACGTCAGGGAGCGTGAGCAGGCGCTCGCGGCGCACCATGGCGTCCAGGTCCTGGAGGCGCTTCTGGTAGAGCGCAAGCAAGGCATCGCCGGAGCGTTGCTCGGTCTTGAGCCGGGCGATCACTGCGGCCACCGTGGGCGGCTTGATGGCGCGCGCCTCACCCACGCGGGCAGCGAGGGGGACCATCTCCTGCAGGGTCGCGGCGTAAGCGGCACGGGCCTGCCGCGAGAGCTCTGCGCGCGGCGTCTGGACGCCGTTCTTGCGCAGGAGAAGATCGTAAAACGCCAGCGGCAAACGGAAGTCGGTGCGCGCACGCGGCAGCACCTCCTGGCGCAGGTGCTCTGCATGCGTCTGCGCCTCCCTGACCAGCAGCGCCAGGGGCGCCTCGTACCCCGGTGGTTTGCGCTCGGCGAACAATCCTTTCAGCTCGCCGAGGTAGATCTCCAGGTCACGTAGCTCGTCGAGCACCTCCTCGCGCGTGGGGTAGAGCAGCGCCGTCTCGTGCGCGCGTGCCGCGCGTCGCTGGCGCTCCAGGGCAAAGATCGAGGGGCCGCCGTCGCCCGCGTACTTCTTCAACCGGGCCAGCGCGTGCGCCTCGGCGCCGGGGGACCGCAGGTTGGCGCGTAGCCCGTTGTAGACCACGCGCCCGACGTTCTGGTGGGGCACGAACAAAGAGCGACCGAGGCGCTCCTGCTCGGCCATGTTCTCGGCCACCTGGAGCACGATTTGCGCGTCCAGCCGCTGCCCCGGGTCGTTCTCTCGCGAGGCTCGCTCGCGCAGCGTGCGTACCGCCGCGTCCAGCGTCGCGTCGATGCGCTCCTCCAGCCCGGGAGCCAGGTCGAGAACCTCGCTCTCGCGGCCTGGTAGCCCGATGTTGCTCAGGCTCTCCGGAGCGAAGCGGCCGACCATCCCCAGGAGCACCAGGGCCGGGTCGCCCGGCTCCGGGGGGGCAGGGGCGCTCGCGCCGCTCGCAGACCCGGGAGGGGTCGCCGCGGACATCTTGCTGATGCCCGGAGCAGCAGGCGTGCAGGAGGCCATGAGGGCCAGGGCAAGCAGGGGTCGTTTCATAGAGATATTCCATATCATGCTGCGAAGGTGGCGCAGACATGCGCTCGGGGAGCAATTCGCCAGGAGGCGAAGGAAATTTCGGCAGCGCTCCTAACGGAGGGGTGCCCTGGGGGTTCTCCTTGACGAATACGCTCAACGTCGTCGGCAGGACCTTGCTCACCTGCCTGCTCTTGCCCGCGATTTCCAGCTCGAAGCTGGCCGTGAAATCGATCGCAAAATCCTGGCGGAACCGCCGATCCTTGCCAACATCGTTGCGCTCCACATCCTTCCCGTCTCGGGTCAGGGCGATCGGCACGAGGAAGTAGGCTGCCGGGTTTCCACGGAGGTCGGCCGAGCTGCCGGGCGGAAGCACCAGGCTCGTCTTCTTCGCGCCGGTGGCGTCGACCGGATGCGAAGGGAGCTCGGCCTGCCGCTGGCGAGCGGGGTCCATGACGCGAGCCTGGAGCGCCCAGCCGGCCACGGAGCCGTCCTCGTGGTGGAGCTTGATGGGCTGCGAGGAGGTGTTCGTGATCCTGAGAACCGCGGCGTACTTCCAGAGATCCTGGGATTCCCATGGCACGATGCATACGTTTCTCGACGCGAGGATCTCGAGCCGGTATCCGGGCTCATCGACCTGAGCCACGGATTCTGACTTCATCGAGCACGTCTCGAACGCGCTGTCTGCGCTGGCAGACGACGAGGCCGGTCGAAGCGCTGGCGGCGTGGGGGCGGTGGATGGAGACGGGGACGGAGCGACGGAGACAGGCCTTGGGCCGTTCGCTGCGTCTGTGCCGCGAGCGGGAGAGCAGCCGGTGAGCATGGCGAGCCACAAGACCCGGCCGACGGAAGGCAGAACGCCGGTGTTCATGGATGGTGCCTGTAACATGTGCAGCCAGGGCCGACATCCAGGGTTTTTTTGACGCAAATCTGGTCCAGACTCGGGGGGATTCTTTAGCGTGAAAGGATCAGAAATGACGATGACCCTCCGCAAGGAATCCTCTCTGCCCTGGCCGGTGCTGGGTTACCAGGAGCTGGCGCGGCGTGCCTCCTCGCCGTGGGCGCGGCGCGCCTCGCTGTGGTTGACCCGGGGGGCGCTCCGCCTGCGGTCGCTCCTCCCGGGGGCGCTGCTGCGCAGGGCCTTGCTCGGGTGGATCCGCATGGAAGCCGCCTGCTGCCGCTCGGGGACGCCCCACTACAAGTTCCTCCAGCGCTACGTGGAGCGCTTCGAGCGGGCGGGGATCCTGGATCGGATGGGGCATTTCCTGAAAGCGCAACCGGCAGAGCGGGCGTCGAGGAGGCTCGACGCGTGGCTCCGCATGGGGGTGCTGGGGACGCTGAGGCACGAGCTGTTGAACCTGCGGCTGGGCGCCCCTGGGGTCCCGCCGCGGTTGCTGATGGAGGCCCAGATCGCGCTGTCCCCGGGCTGCGATCTGACCTGCGAGGGGTGCTACACCGCGGAGGATCGCGGGGGGACGGCGCCGCGCCGCGAGCGCATCGCTTACCTGTTCGACGAGGCGATCTCCTGCGGGGCCTTCGGGATCCACATCATCGGCAAGGGGGAGCCCTTCCTGTCGCCGCGGTGGGCCGGGGAGCTGCTCGATGTGATCGAGGAGCGTCCTCACACCTTCTTCACCCTCGCCACCCACGGGATGCACATCGACGACGCGCTGGCAGAGCGCCTGGGGCGCCTGGGGAACCTGCTGCTCCTGATCGCCGTGGATGGGCCGGAGGAGATGCACGACGCGCGCCGCGGGGCGGGCTCTCACCGCCGGGTACGGGCGGCGATGGCGCGGCTCCGTGAGCATGGCGCGCTGTTCGGGTTCTCGTGCATGGTCTCGGCGAAGAGCCACCAGGCCCTCACCTCGCCAGAGTACCTCGCCTCGCAGGAGGAGGCGGGATGCGCCGTCGGGATCTTCTCGCGCTACTTCCCCCTGGCGTCCTCCGGGCTCCAGGACCTTGCGCTCGGCGCGGAGGAGCTGCTCGACTACCGGCGGCGCTTCGACGCGCTGCAGAGCCATCGTGGGATGCTGCTGATGGATCTGGATGACGTCGAGCAGCACACCGGGTGCCACTCGCGCGCCGGAGAATCGATCTACATCGACGGCATCACCGGGCAGGTCTCGCCGTGCCTGCGGGTCCCGTTTGCGCCGGCCGACTGCCAGCTGGAGCCCACCAGCGCCCCCGGGCGCCTGGCGGAGCTGCTGGGGCACCCCTATTTCGTTGCTTACCGGGATCGCTCGCAGCGTTGCCCCTCGTGGTGCGGAGCCAACCTCGAAGAGGAGCTGCAAGCGGTCCGTACGCTCCTCGATCAGCACCCGCCCTCCACCTCGCCCCGGAGCATCGCGTCCTACGAGGGGCGCGCCCGGGATGCCGCGCGCCGCCGGCTGCCGCTCTTGCCCCCCGAGGCTCACCCGTGAACCAGCCCCCCTCTCCTCCGCCCCACTCGGTCCTGTCGATCCTGGCGCTCGTCCTCGCGATCCTCGGGTTCGTGGCGGGTATTTTCCCCTTTGCAGGGGTCATCGGCACGGTGGGGTTGATCCTCGCCCTCGTGGATCGGAACAGCGCCGACCCGCCCGATCGGCCGCAGCGCCACGATCTTGCCTCGGTGAGCATCGTGCTCGGTACCCTGAGTACCCTCGGAGCCCTGGTCTGGGGGGTGTTCTTCCTGATGGGGCTCAGCGCGCTGAACCGGGGTTCCTGCCCGCACCTCTATGCCCACGACGGCGAGGGGTACAAGCTCGACGCGGACCTGGCCTCGGGGGCTCTTTACAAGGGGGCCGAGCGCGATGACACCGATCGGCTGGAGTCGCTGCGGGAGGTGGATGGTGCCTACCTGCTCCGGCTCCAGAACGATCTGGACGAGGTCGATCATATCGATAGCCTCTCGCTGCTCGTGGTCGACGCGCCGGAAGGGTCCGAGGTGCTCCCGACGCCCACCCAGCGCCTGCTCTCGCTCCGCGCGCCCTTGCCCCTCCAGAGCGCCGTGGACGCTGGAGGCCGCAGCGTGACCGACGAGCTATCCTCCCCGGATGGCCGCGCCATCGGTGTCGAGCGTGGCGTCCTTCCGGGCGCCGGGCGTGAGCCCAGGGACACCTGGACGCTCTCCTTCGAGCGCCCCGAGGGGCGCCGGGCGTTCCTCGTGATCCGGGGCCGGAACACCGCCTTCGCGGAGGAGGCCTTCATCCGGTACATGGCCACGATGGGCCAGGGCGTGCGCCCGCTGCTGGAGCTGAGCGCAGAGAACTACAAGGGCTGTGCCTGCTACCAGGATTACGTGGCGAGCGAGATCGAGCGGATGGGGTTCCCGCTCCGGATCCAGGTCGCCGGGGTGGCTGCCGGGGGTCAGCCCGAGGCGCTGCCGCCGGTGGGCCCCGCGATCCTCCGGAGCCAGGTGGTGCCGCTGGAGCTGCCCGCAGGGGCTGGCCCCGTGGAGGTCCGCCTGGAGGCGACGCCGCGCTTCTGGGAGATCGATCAGGTCGCGCTGTTCGCGGAAGGTCACGAGGTCACACCGCAGGAAATCCGCCCCCAGTCGGCCCGCTCGGTGCGGGGTGATGAGCTGAACGCGCTGCTCGCCAACGACGGGCAGCGCGCGGTGCTCCAGCCCGGGGAGCGCGTCGATCTGCGGTTCGCAGCCCCGCCGGCGCCAGCCGCCGGGCTGACCCGGACCGTGGTCGCCCGGCTGCGCGGGTACTACGATCTGGACATCGGGGGGCCCGTGGGGGTGAACACGGCGCAGATCGTTGCGCATCGCATGGGATGGACCTCGCTCCCACGCTTCGCCGGGCGGTTGCCCTGACGCAGACCGCGGGAGGGCGGCGGTTTCTCAGCCCTTGAGGCGGGTGTGAAGCAGCTCGGCGAAGGCGCTCATGGCGTCGATGGTGGTGAAGACCCCGACGACCTTGTTGTTATCGACGACGACGGCAGAGCCAAACTTCTTCTCGGCCATCTCGGCGACCACCTCGTCGAGGGAGGCCTCGGGGGCGACGGTGAAGGGGGAAGGGGTCATGGCGTCCTCGACGGTGACCTTCTGGGGGTCCACGTCCTTCAGGGTCTCGACCAGGCTGAGGTCGCGATCGGAGATGATGCCCACCAGGTGGCCCCCGTCGAGGACCGGCAGGTGCCGGATGTGATGCTCACGCAGGACCTTGTGCGCGTAGGCAAGCGTCTGATCCTTGCCGACGGTGATGGGGCTGGTGGTCATGTACTTGTTGATCTTCGGGATCGCCTTCATGCTCCGCAAAATTAGCAATCCCTGGACCAGCTATTTTCAGCGGAAAATCAGCCTCAATGAGGGCAACAAGAGGGCAGCTCCTGCGCGCGAGCGTGCACCCTTTGCGCCTCAGGAGGTGGCGCGCAAGGTGACAACCGCGGGGACCCCCCCGGCGGGACGCAGGGTGGCGAAGTCGTCCGGCAAGATCTCGCGCCGTGGGTCGATCTGGATGCGAAATTTGCGCAGCAGGGTCGCCATGAGGAGGGGGCCTTCCATCATGGCGAAGTGGTTGCCGATGCAGACGCGGGGGCCAGCGCCGAAGGGCAAGAAGGAAGAGCGGGGCCGCCGGGCCTCCTGTTCAGGGAGCCACCGGTCGGGGTCAAAACGGTCCGGATCCGGGAAGATTTCGGGGCGATAGTGGAGGGTATAGGGGCTGATGAACACCAGGGTCCTGGGGGACAGGGTGTAGCCCCCGATCTCGACCTCCTGGAGGGTACGCTTGGGCAGGAGCACCACCGGAGGGTAGAGGCGCAGCGACTCCTTGAAGACGCGGGTGAGGAAGGCGAGGCGCTCGGGTTCGTAGCGAGAGGGGCCGTCCCCCTCGAAGGCATCGGCCTCCTGCTGCGCGCGGGCGAGGAGATCAGGGTGGCGAGCCAGCAGGTAGAAGCTCCAGGCGAGGGCCGTTGCGGTGGTCTCGTGCCCCGCGATGAAGAGGGTGAGGGCCTCGTCGCGCACCTGCCGATCGCTCATGCCCTGATCCTCGGCGTCCTCCTCGTCACGAGCGTCGAGGAGCCTGGTCAGCAGATCCCGGTGGGCCTCGCGGTCGCGCCGTCGCTCGTCGATCATCTCCTGCACCCGGGCGTCCAGGCGTGCGATGGCGCCCTGCAGCGTCGGCGATCGGGCGCCCTCCAGGAGAAAGGGCTCGTTGAGCCGCTCCTGGAGCCGGTGGAGCGGCCCCCGGAGCGGCGCCGGGGCCCGGGGCTCGACGGCGCGAGCCACATCTTGCAGGAGCACGTGGAGCAGAAGCCGGCGAGAGCCCAGCCGGTCGTTGGTCCACTGGAGCGCGGTGGTCAGCGCCTCTCCGAGGTCGTCCGCCTCCTCGAAGGTGTCGGCGCCGAAGAGGGTCTCGCCCACCACGGCCATGGTGATCCGGGTCATCTCGTGGGCGAGGTCGAGGTGCTGCCCGTCCTGCCACCGCCCCGCCGCGCGCAGCGCGCAGCGGTTCATCGAGGCCGCGTACTGCTGGAGCGCTCCTGGATTGAACAGCGGGGCCATCAGCCTCCGCTGCCGCTTCCACAGGTCTCCCTCGCTGGTGAACAGGCCCTGACCCGCGAAGTAGTGAAGGAGCAGGCGCAACCCGGGGGATTTCTCGAAGGCGCGAGGCTTCTCGACCAGCACCTCGTGGGCGGCCCGGGGGCCGTTCACGAACACCAGCGGCAGGTACAGGCCCCGGCCGCGCAGCAGCTCCTCGCGGAGGCTCAGCTTGCGCAACAGACCCAGCCGGTCTTCCACCAGGTCGGCGATGTTCCCGGCCCAGCCGCGGGCCGGGAGCTGCGGCATCTCTTCGTAACGCATGTTGTGGTTCCTCTGCCTGTAGAGGCCCGGTCAGGGCGCCTCCTCGAAGATCTCCTCGTCCTTGAGGGTCAGGACCTGGGCGCCGGCCTTGCCCAGCTCGGGTCGCGGCACGTTCAGGAAGCGCTGCTTGAAGGCTGTGGTGGGCCGCAGCGCGACCGTCTGCCCCGTCCTCCTGTTCTTGTAGATCGTCACGACGCCGTCGACCGGCGCCTCCTCCAGCCTCAGGTTCACCTTGCCCAGGCTGGCCCCGGTCGCCGCGGAGGCTCCGTCGGCCACGCAGGCATATTGAGGTTCCATGGGGCCCCGGTGGGTGACGTCGAGGTCGAAGCTCTGTCGTGGCAGGTCGAGCTTGCGGAGGGCGAACTGGCCCATGCGGTAGCCGGCGACGGCCCAGGGGCCCGAGCCGCCGTGGACGCGAGCGACATCGGCGAGGGGGTCGGCGGAGGCCGCCGGCGGTGCGTGGCCATGGCCGTGGCCGTGGTCGTGGCCATGGTGCTCGCGGCAGGCGGGGAGGACGAGGAGGGCGAGGAGCAGGAGGCGTCGCACCGTGGCAGGGTAACCCGAAGAGGGGCTGTTGTGGGTGGGGTGGCTGTGCCATCCTGAGGGCGGCTCACGTCGGCGTGGCGCAGGGCGCGCTGCTGCCAGTCGTACACGGTGGTTGTTTGAGGCTCCCTCGGGTTGTGGTCGCGCTGGGTCTGGTCAGTCTGTTCACGGACATGGCCAGCGAGATGGTGTACCCGCTGCTGCCGAGGCTGGTGGCGGTGCTGGGGGCCGGGGCCTGGTGGCTCGGGGCCATCGAGGGGGTAGGGGACGCGACGGCGGCGGTGCTCAAGCTGGTCGCGGGGAAGCTGTCGGACAAGGCGCACCGGCGCAAGCCGCTGGCGCTGGCGGGCTACGCGCTGTCGAACCTGGCGAGGCCGCTGGTGGTGCTGGCGGCGGCGCCCTGGCAGCTGGTGGCGGTGCGGTTTCTGGACCGGATCGGCAAGGGGCTCCGGTCCAGCCCCCGGGACGCGCTCCTGGCGGCGAGCTCCTCGCGGGAGCGCAGCGCGGCGACCTTCGGTTTCCACAGGGCGATGGATAACCTGGGGGCAACGCTGGGGCCGCTGCTGGTGTGGGCCGGGCTCTGGTGGTGGGCGGGGGACGTGCACAAGGTGCTGGTCGCCAGCGTGGTGCCGGGCCTCCTCGCCGTGGCCACGCTCTGGTTCTTCGTGCGAGAAGAGCCCACGCCGCCCTCGACGCGCCCGGCAGACACGGTCACGCCCCCGCCTGGCGCGCTGCGGAGCTACCTGCTGATCCTGGGCCTCTTCTCCGTCGTCAACACCAGCGATCTCTTCCTGCTGCGGCGTATGGAAGAGCTGGGCGCCTCCACGGCCCGGGTCGCGCTGCTGTGGGCGGTGCTCAACGGCGTGCGGGCGATGGCGGGCTACCCGGGGGGGCTCCTCGCGGATCGGATCGGGCGCGCCCGGTGCATGATGCTGGGCTGGTTGCTCTACGCGGTGGCCTACGGGGCGATGGCCTCGTCCTCCTCGCTGGCGTCGTTCCTGCCGGGGTTCTTCGCCTACGGTCTGTTCTACGGGTTCACCGAGGGGGCAGAGCGGGCCATCGTCGCGTCGCTGGCGCCGAGGTCCGTGCTGGGGGCGGCCTTCGGGCGCTTCCACCTGGTCACCGGCATCGCCTTGCTGCCCTCGAACCTGCTCTTCGGGCTGGCCTGGGATCGCTGGGGCGGCCCTGTCTGCCTCGCCGCCTCCGCCGCGGGCGCCCTGCTGGCCCTGGGCGGCCTGGCCCTCTGGGCGCGCCGGCACCCCCTCGACTCCTGAGCGCGGCCTAGCCGCCCGACGCCAGGAGCTGCCCGGTCCGCCGGGCCATCCGTAGCACCCAGCGCCGCGCCTCGTCGCAGACCCCACCCATGGACCAGAACCCGTGGGGCAGCGTCTGCGCCCGGTGGTGTTCCACCGGCACCCCGGCCTCTCGCAGCCGCTCCGCGTAGCGCTCGCCCTCGTCGCGTAGCGGGTCGAAGCCCGCCGTGATCACCAGCGCCGGGGCCAGCCCGGTCAGCTCCGGCGCCAGCAGCGGCGAGGCCCTCGGGTCGTCCCGCGGGAGGGGCGGGGGCAGGTACTGATCGCAGAACCAGTCGATCGTCGGCCTCTCCAGGAACAGGTCGCGAGCGAAGGCTTCCCGCGAGGGGAGCTGGCTCCCCACGTGCGTCACCGGGTACACCAGCAGCTGCATCGCGGGCTGCGGCAGCCCCTCGCGCTGCGCCTGCTGGCACACCACCGCCGCCAGGCAGCCCCCGGCGCTGTCTCCGCCCACCCCCAGGGCCCCCAGCCCCAGCCGCTCTCGCTGCTCCAGCGCCCAGCGGTACGAGGCCACCGCGTCGTCCACCGCCGCCGGGAAGGGGTGCTCCGGCGCCATCCGGTATGCCACCGACAGCACCGCCGCCCCGGACCCGCGGCTCAGCCACCGGCACACCCCGTCGTGGCTGTCCAGATCCCCGATCACGAAGCCTCCCCCGTGGAAGTACACCAGCGCCGGGGGGCGACCCGGGGCGCCCGCCGGTCGGTAGAGCCGTGCTTGTAGGGAAGTTCCATTGATCTGGAGCCGCAGCTCCTCGGAGGCCACGTCGGGGGGAGGGGAGAGGTCGACGATGCGGGTCTGGTGCCGGAAGGTGGCGCGGGCCAGGGGCACCGGCTGCTCGTGGGTCTTCGGCTCGCGCAGCAGGTTGCCGAGGCGAATCAGCGCCGCGATCTGGGGGTCGAGGGCGGCGCCATCGGCGCGGAGCGAGGGGGCGAAGGTCTGGAGAACGCGGGGCGGAGCGGCGAGGGTGGACTGGGCCAGGACGCGCTTGATCCGGGAGAGATCCATGGCCCCAGGATAAGGGTCGAGCGAGGGCCCAGACGTGATAATTCACCCACTCGCCCTCCCTCGGGGTGAGCGACACCTGAAGCTCGGGGCGAACCTCCTCCGCCGGGATCTCGACCGAGAGCTCCTGCCACCCTTCCGCCCTTGGCGACGACAGCAGGCGCGCCTTGCCCTCGATCGCGACCTCGAGCCTGGAGGGCTGGTCCAGTACGGTGCGCAGCACCAGGCGGAGAGGTCGGCCCGGCGGGATGTTACGGAGCCGGAAGGTCTCCGGGCGACCCCCGGGGATCCGCCGCCCCGCGTCCCAGAGATCGCGCTCGCGCACCTCGGGGTCGGGCAGGACCCTCATGTCGGTCCAGCCCCCCTGCGGCGTGGGGAAGCGGTAGTCATGCTGCCGTTCGCTGACCAGATCGGCGATGTCGATCTCGTCGACCAGGATCTCGCCGGGGCGCTGGGAGCGAGGGCGCTGGCCGGTGCCCAGCAGGCTCCAGTTGGCGCGGTAGACGACCTTCTCGGCGCCACCGCAGATCACGTTGCCGCGGACCGGCATCGAGAAGACCTGGCGACCAAACCAGTGGGGGAGGGCGGGCCACCAGGTGGGGTAGATGGCCATGTAGTCGGGGCGCTCGGCGGGCTGGAGGCGCTCGACCAGCTCGAGGGTGGCGGGGAGGCCATGGACCCCGGCGCGGGCCAGCGGGAGGTCCTTGTAGCCGCCGAGTCCGATCAGGTCGAACCCGGGGACATCGGCGGCGTAGAGCAGGGCGCCGGCGTCGCCGACCATCAGGCGCCTGGGCGGGGCCTCGAGCTCGCGGAGCAGGCGCCCGGTCGAGGTGTGCTGGTCCCGGATGTTGCGGCTTGCCCTGGCGAAGAACCACACCTGATCCCGGAACTGGATCCGCTCGCCCTGCCAGAAGCGGAGCACCAAAAAGCTGGCCAGCAGCGAGCCCAGCACCGCGTGGGCCGCGCCCAGCTTGCCCTTGCGCGTCGGCGCGGCGAGGGCCACGAGCCCCAGCGCCGCGGCCGCCAGCACCCAGGCCAGCGCGGGCATCGCGTAGCGCTCGTTCTGCCAGCGGACCTGGCCGTTGGTGGCCACCGCGAGGGACCAGGCGAGGGCGCTCGTCAGCAGCAGCGCCGCGGGCCCTCGGGTGCGTCGGTCGACCAGCGCGAGCAGACCCAGCGCCAGGGGGACGAGGCCCCAGGGGCGCTCCTCGCCGAGGTGGTGGTACGACAGGCGGTCGAAGATGTACCGCAGGTTGAAGCGGTAGTCGGCCCACTTCTCGTCAGGCGTCAGGAAGGGGTTGTGGAGCGCCAGCTTGACCAGGGCGCCGTTGGCCGAGCTCTCGCCGGTCAGCAGCCTGTTGAGCAAGGCCTGCACCACGAGCACAAGGGCCCCCGGAGCGCCTGCCCAGAGCAGCGTACGCGCCCCCGAGGCGACCCCGTGCCGACGCCCCAGCGCCACCGCCGCGCTCAGGCCCAGCACCGCCAGGCTGGTCGCCCCCTCGGGCCGCGTCAGCACCACCAGCACCCCCGCGAAGCCCAGCCAGGCGGGCCCCCACCGGGAGGGGGATTCCTCGTCCAGCATCGTTCGCCAGGCGACCAGCGCGGAGGCCCAGATGCCGAGGAAAAATGCGACCTCCATGCCGCTCCAGAGGGACCAGCTCAGCGCCCCGACGGAGAAGATCGCCACCGGGAGCAGCGCCGGCGCGCCCCCCGGCAGCCGGCGGAACAGCGTCGAGGTCCCCCAGAGGAACCCCAGCACCGACACCGTCGCCACCAGCGCCGCCCACACCATCAGCTCGGGCCCCCGGAACCCGACCCAGTACCCCAGCGCCAGCACCAGCGGGTACAGCAGGCTCGTCCCGCCGCTGGAGTAGCCGTTCCCCTCGGTCCACTGGAACGGGTACCCGCGCGCCGTGGAGCGCGCGTAGTCGAAGTGAATGAAGACGTCGTCCAGCGGCGCGGACCACTCGCCGCCGGTCTGCTGGAGCATCGCTCCGTAGAACAGCCTGGCCGACGCGAGCGTGAGCAGCGCGGCCCAGACGAGGTAGGCCAGCCGGGTCCAGCCCTGGTTCTTGCCGAGCATGTGCGGTGACTAGCACGACACCAGGGGGAAAAACCGGTGTCGAGCGGTTCATCCGCCTTGCACCCTTGACCCACCCCGAGTCTACTCCCGCCCCGAGCCTGATCCATGCGCTGGTCTATCGAGGTCCTTTCCCCCCGTACGCCCGCTCCCGGCGACCCTCCTCCCCCCTCTCAACTCCTCGTGGTCGAGGCCAGATCCTGGCAGACTGCCCTCCAGGAAGCGCGAGCCCACGAGCCCGGCGCAGGCCCCATCTCCCAGCTCTCCATCGAGCTGCTGGCCGAGGGTTACCGCGCGACCGATCCGGCCTCCAAGGTGCGTTACCTGGTCCGCAAGGTCCCCGACGAGACCCCGCTGCGCTCCTCCCTCGCCCCCACCGCGCCTCCGGTCGATGCAGCTGCGGTGGCTCCTGTCGTCCCGTCTCCCCCGGCTGAGCCAGCCCCGGCGCCGGCCCCGGCGGCCCCCGTGGCCTCCCCTGTCTCCCTCGCCCCGGTGCCTCCGCCCCCCTCCCTCGCCCCCGCCCAGGCCTCACCTCCCCTCTCGCGCCCCCCTCCCGCCGACCCCGACGCGCTCCCCTCCTTCGAGGTCATCATGGCGCGCGAGGAGCAACCCTCCGCCAAGTCTCCCCTCACTTACCGGGAGGTCGTCTACTGCGTGCCTCCCGGTACCTCCGAGGCCGCCGCCGAGAACCTGCTCCGCAAGCTCTGGGCCGAGCTTGTCCAGCAGCTCTGGGCCTCCCCCCCCGGCAAGTTCATCAACCTCGCCGCCTTCGACATCTCCTTCTCCGGGCGCCCCCCCAGGCCCCCCCTCGTCACCCTCACCTGGAAGGACTGGCGCGGGCCCAACCCCGAGATCGCTTTCCCCCTGCGGCAGCGCGCGTCCCAGGCGCCTCCGCCCATGTCCGGAACTTCCATACCTCCGGTCTCCCTGCCCCCCTCCGCGCTCCCTGGCATCCCGGCGTCCACGATGCCCCCGTCGGCGGGGCCCCCCACCCAGATCCCGCCCACGATCCTCTCCGCCCCCGCGGGGGCCTCGCCGGCGTCCGTACCTCCTCGCAAGCCGTCCTCGCTCCCCCCTTCGCCTCCTCCGCGCGTCCCACCGGCCCCCGTGTCGCTGGTCTCCGTCGAGGTCGAGGTCGAGGTCGAGCTGAGCCCGGAGGCCACCCCCGTGGCCCCTGCCTCCTCCTCCCTGCCAGAGACCTTGCCCTCCAGCCCGGTGCCGGAGCCCGTCTCTTCGCTCACCCTGCCCGCGCCGCCGGATGATCTCTTCACCCCCGGGCTTCCGAGCCTCGCTCCGCCGGTCCCCGCGCCGGTAGTCCTCGACATGGCCCCGGCCCCCTCTGCAGCGCCGGAATCCCCCTCTGCGGCGCCGGAATCCCCCTCCCTCCCCCCCACCGAAGCGCTCCTCGCGCCGGTCCCTTCGACCGAGAACGCCCCTGCTGCTCCGTCGAACCCCACCCCCGCTCCGGCCCCCGTGGTCGAGCCGCTCCCGGTCCGCACGCAGCCCGCGGATGCAGGCCTGAGCGAGGCCCAGCCCACCGAGCCTCCGCCTCCTGTTCCTGCAACAGACGCACAGCCTGCAGAGGCGCAGCCTGCGCAGCCTGCGGAGCCGCAGCCTGCAGAGGCGCAGCCTGCGGAGCCGCAGCCCACCGAGGCGATCGGGGCTGTCCTCGCAGAAGCGCCGCCCGTGGAGGTGAAGCCGACCGAGCCCCGGCCTGCGGAGGAGAAGGCGACGGAAGCGCAGGTTCCAGAGGCGTCTCCCGCCAAAAGTCCAGAAGTTCCCTACGATCAACCTGCCCCCGAAGCTGCCCCTGCGGGTGACCCTGCGAGCGCATCGCCGGAGGGGGAGGCACCCGCCGGGGGCACCTCCGAGACCGTATCCACGACGTCGGAGGCGCCGGTCGGCGGGGTGGTGATCCCCGAGATCGCGAACGAGCCTGCGAAGTCGGAGCCAGCGGAGCCGGAGCCTGCACCTGCCGCCCCCGAGGGCAAGGAAGAGACCGTGGCGCCGACGCTGGTGACGGCGGATCCCTTTGCTGCGCCGTCGGCCGCGGCGGGTCCGGCGCTGGACGCCCGCGGGAAGGAGGTGAAGCAGACGAGGCGGCTCTCGGGGGACGATCTGCTGAGCGACCTGTTCGAGGCGATGCACGACGTGCATTTCCAGCCAGGGCTGCTGGAAGGGGTGCATTTCGTGCTCTCGCTGGCGGTGGAGAAGATGCCGTGCAGGGCGGCGATCTGCCACCTGTTCGACATCAACCGGCGCGAGTTTGTGGTGGCCCACGCGCTGGGGGAACGCCGGGCAGACCTGCTGCTGAAGCGGGTCTCGGAGCGCGAGCCGTTGCTGCAGCAGGTGCTGAGGCGGCGGCGCGCGGTGGTGATGAACGCGGGGGATCCGCTGCTGGCGGGGGAGCGCTGGGGAGCGATCGGGCAACAGGTGCAGAGCGCGGTGTCGGCGCCGGTGGTGCTGGGGGGCAGGTTTTTGGGGGTTCTTGAGCTGGTGAACCCGATGGATGGCAAGCCGTTCTCGGAGGGGGACGGCTACGCGCTGGCGTACATGGGGGAGCAGTTCGCCGAGTTCCTGGGGCAGCGGGGGCTGCTGCTGGACCCGGAGGCGATCCTGGCCTTCAAGCCGCCGCGGCTCTGAGGCTCCATGGCGGAGGGGACGCGCCGCGGGCGGCTGGTGATGTTCCTGTTTCTACCGGCCATCGTGGCGGCGGCGGTGGTCATCGGGGTGTTCCTGTTCCGGGCGTCGAGGCAGACGGAGCAGCTGCGCCAGCGGTCGGTGGTCGAGGCGACGCTGACGCTGGTCAACGAGAAGGTGGACCGGCTGGACCGGCTGATCATCGAGCAGGACAACGTGCTGCTGTCCGAGGTGGACGTGACCGATCCGGGGCAGCTCGCGCGGCGGTGGCTGCCGACGGCGGCCCGGGAGACGCCGACGGTGCGCGCGGTGCTGATCCTGGATCGCAGCAGCGAGGAGCACCAGGTGGTGGCCTTCGCCAGCCGCGCGGTGGACAGCGGAGGCACCGACGACGAGTCGTTCCGTCGCCTGTTCCTGCTGCGCATGTTGAAGGAGATCGACCTGGGGCCGCCGACCCAGCAGCTCCGTCATCTGCACCGGCCCTACAACGGGCAGAGCTACCTGGTGAGCTACTGGCAGAGCTACACGGGGGGGAGGCCGTACCTGGTGGTGGCGTGGCACGACGTGCCCCGGCTCGTGCACGACGTGTTCCCGAGGCTCTTTGCCGATCCGCGAGGGGCATCCCGGGTGAACGTGGTGGACGAGGAGGGGCGCAAGGTGTTCGGGGCCGCGCTGCGCCAGGGGGAGTTCACCGTGGGGCGCCCCTTCCCCACGACGCTGTACGGGTGGCGCTTGCAGGTGTCGCTGACGACGGCGGACGAGCTGGGGCAGCGGGTCGAGCGGCGCCAGTCCCTGGAGCTGCTGCTGGTGGCGACCGCCTGCATGGTGATGGTGGTGGGGGTCGCCTTCGTTCTCTTTGCGGTCGAGAAGGAGCGCCGTCTCTCGGAGCAGAAGAGCGAGTTCGTGGCCAACGTGAGCCACGAGCTGAAGACCCCGCTCTCGTCGATCCGCATGTTCGCCGAGCTGCTGCTCACGGGGCGCGTCTCGACGGAGGAGAAGCGCCAGCAGTACCTGCAGATCATGCACCAGGAGAGCGAGCGGCTGACCGCGCTCATCGAGAACGTCGTCGATTTTGCGCGGGTCGAGCGGGGCAAGGCGACGCTCACCTTCGCCGAGGGGGACGTGGGGGAGGTGGTCCAGCGGGCCGTCGAGGTGCACCGTTTTCGCGCCGAGCGCGAGGAGGTCGCCCTCGAGTTGACCCTGCCGGAGGCGCTCCCGGAGGCCCGCATCGACGCCCGGGCCCTGGAGCTGGCCGTCCTGAATTTGATCGATAATGCGCTGAAATACGCGCGAGACGGCAAGAAAATCGAGGTGCATGTCAGCGCGGCGAGCGGCGGGGTCGAGGTCCAGGTACGGGACCATGGCCCCGGGATCCCCCGGGAGGATCAGCGGCGGATCTTCGATCGCTTCGTCCGGGGTCGCAGCGCCACCAACAGCCGGATCCGAGGCACGGGCATCGGCCTCGCCCTGGTGAAGCACATCGCCGAGGCGCACGGGGGGCGCGTCCGCGTCCACAGCGAGGAGGGGCAGGGGGCGACCTTCGCGATCTGGCTCCCCGCCGGCGCTTGAGACTCGTGCTGAATCCAGGCACCCTGCGCCCATGGATTTCTCCAAGCCTCGTCGCATCCTCGTCGCCGTGGATTTCTCCGAACCCTGCGCCGCCGCGCTCAAGGCCGCCAAGGCGTATGCCTCCTTCACCGGCGCATCGCTGGTGATGGTGCACGTGCTCTACCTCACCGATAACCTCTTTGGCGCCGGTACCTTCGCCTTCCCCGACATGGCAGCCCAGATCACCGCCGCCGCCAAGAAGGAGCTCCAGGTGCTCGTGGCCGCCGCCCAGGCCGATGGCTTTGCCTGCGAGGGCGTCGTGATGAACGGCATCCCTGACGAGGAAATCCGTAATTTTGCCCTCGATCCGGTCAACGAGATCGACCTCATCGTCGTCGGGACCCACGGCCGCACCGGCATCGCCCGCGTGGCCTTCGGCAGCGTCGCCCAGCGCATCGTCCAGCGCTCCCCCTGCCCGGCGCTGCTGATCCCCGCCACCGGGAACGGCTGAGTCACATCTCGAACGCCAGCCCCAGCACCCAGCCCGACGTGCCCACCCGCATCTGGGGCCTGTCCTCGATCAGGCCGGACGACCCCAGGTCGCTCCACATCCACTCGAAGAACAGGTACGAGTTGTTCACCCCCAGCTCGTCGTCGAACGACAAAGCCACGTCCCGCTCGAGGAAATCCAGGTGCAGCATGCCGCCCACCGCGGCGTGAGTGCCCCACGAGCGGCCACGCCCCTGCACGCCGTCCCGCGTGACCGTGCCCTTGCTGGTAGAGATGCTCCATAGACCCAGCCCCAGCCCCAGCTTGCCGTAGGGCACCACCGGGACATGAAACTCCCGGGGGAGCACGTCGAGCCGGGCGACGCCCACGAGGGTCATGGGCATGATGCTGAGCGAGGTCTCCTCCGCCGACTCCTTGCCGGTACCGCTGATGCGGGCTTTCGCGGAGCGCGAGGTGTACCCCCAGGAGAACCCGGGGCCCAGGGTGCCCAGGTAAGGGATTCGCAGCGCCTGCCAGTCGATCTCGGCCCCGATATGGAACCCCTTCCCGTTGCCGAAGGTGTCGGCGAAGGGCGTCCTGCCGTTGAACTCCTCGTCGATGCGGGGCTTGTAGGGCCCCAGCCTCAGCTCGAAGGCGAAGCGCTGCGGGCTCTCCGGGACGCGACGATCGGTGCGGCGGTAATCGCGGGTCTCGACCTGCGCCTCGGCCACCGCGGGGCTCATCAGGGCGACCAGGGCCGCCGCGCCCAGCCATCCTCGCCTCTTCATCGGCCCCCCCGGCGGCGCAGCAGCAGCGCCCCTGCAGACGCGGCCAGGGCCAGGAGCGGCGCCAGCAACCGCAGCGGCGCCCCCACCTGGCTCACCTGGCAGTAACCACCCCCGGCGCGCCCCCCCGCGTCCCGGTAGACCTTGTAAAAATCATCGATGGGCTGCGGCGTATCGCACACCAGCGAGGACAGGGGCCCCACGTTGCCCACGCCGTCCACCGCCGCCACCGCCACCGTGTACACCTTGAAGTTGTCCAGTTTCTCCACCGTACCCTCGGTCGCCGAGATGCTGCCCACGGACCCGCACAGGTACTTCCCCGGGTCCTGCAGCGTCTTGCCCGCGATCAGCCGCAGCGACGGGCAGGCGCTCCCCTCCGTCGGCGTGCAGTTCGTCCCGCTGGTGCCGCCGGTGCCGCTTGTCCCCGTCTGCACCGTACCTGCCGTGCCTGCGTCGCCCCCTTCTCCGCCCTCGCCCCCTTCTCCGCCCTCGCCCGCGTCCCCGCCGGAGCCCGCGTCCCCACCGGAGCCGCCGGTCCCGCCGGTTCCTGCGCCCGCCTGTCCGGAACTTCCGGATGTCCCGCCGCTGCCGGCGCACTGGTCGAGGAAGGGGTCCTCGTCCTCGGTGGAGCGGATATCGGAGGAGGAGGACCCGGGAGGGGGATCGCAGAAGAACTGGTAACCGGTGATGTCGCCGCTGGACACCTGCTTCCACTTGAGGACCAGCAGGTTCTCGCCCACGCCGACCTTGACCTCGGTGGGGGCCGCGGGGCCCACGAGGTCGATCTTGGTCGAGTAGATGACGCCGGTGCCCGTCGTGTTGCCCTGGATGGGCAGGAAGTAGAGGTCGAGGGGCTGGGGCGTGTCGTTGCTGGAGAACGAGGAGTTGTTGCAGTCGTCGATGGAGCCAATGCTGGTGCCGCTGCCGATCTTGCGGGCCACGATGTCGCGCACCGGGATGATGATCTCCGGGGTGAACGAGGTCGTGGGGGAGAAGTCCGAGACCTTCCAGCACTTGGCGGTGGTGCCGGTGCGGTTGTTGATGTCGTTGCACTGGGCCCCGCTCTCCCCGACCCAGACCTGCATCGAGAACCCGATCGGGAAGCCCGTCAGCGTCAGCGGGAAGATGAGCTTGTCATCCTTGAGGCAATCCGCCCGGCTGATCCAGGTCGGGTTCTGGCTCTGAGCCCGGAACCCCCCGGTGCGACGCACGTTGGTCTCGTTGAGGGTGATGCTCTGCGCCGAGGCTTCCCGGGGCGAGAGCAGGAGGGCCGCGAGCCCGGCCAGAAGGCAAGAGCGATGCATCGCCGGTCGTTTGAGCACGTCGCGTGCCAGCAAGCAAATCCCTCGTTGGGGGGCCAGGGTGGGGCAGGTGGATTGCGACAATCTGGCAGCCTCGTCCTGCGGTCGTGTCAACTTGTCCGGCCGTCCGGGGGGCGTTCTGGCGCCTGTGCTAGGCTGCCTGCCTCACGATGAGCACGCCGATGGATGCGCTGGTTGGGCAGGTCGTTCTCGGGGAGCACCGGCTTGACCGCCTGCTCCGGCAAGACGGAGCCCTCGCGCTCTTCGAGGCCACCTCCACCGTGGACGGCGGTCTCTACACGGTCATCGTCGCCCCCCAGGTCCGGGTAGAAACCGCGGCCACCGCCCTCGAAGCCGCCGTCGACCGGGCCGGTCGCCACGCCGTCGGGGTCAAGGGGGTTGTCTCCCTGCTGCGGGGGTCCACCCTCGCGGGCCCTGACCGCTCCTGGCTCGTGGCGGTGCGCCGCGGCGGCGCCGATCCTGAGCCGCTGCCCGGGCGCCTCCCCATCGCCGAGGCCGTGCGCCTCCTGACCCCGCTGGCCGAGGCCCTCGCTGCCATCCATGATCAGGGGCTGGTCCACGGCGCCCTCTGCCCCCTCACCGTGGGCCGGCGCAACGGCGAGCTCACCCTCGATTTCTTCGGCCTCGGCGCCGCCGCCGAGGTCGCCTGCGGGGCCCGGGGCTCTCGCGATCTGCTCGCCCTCCCGTATCAACCCCCGGAGCTGCGTGGCGAGCGTCCCTCCAGCCCTGGCCCCTGGACCGACATCGCCGCCCTCGCCCTCCTCGCCCTCGACCTGATCACCGGGACCCGCGGCCTCTTCGCGGAAGGCCGGGTGCCCCCCCTCGACGCCCACGGGTTGATCGTCTCTCCCCAGGTCACCGACCTGTTCCAGCGCACCCTCGATCCCAGCCCCCGCGCTCGCCCCCTCGACCCCCGCGTCTTCCTCCGCGAACTCCTCGCCGGCGCCAGCGCCCCCCTCCCGCCTCCCTCCTCCTCGGTCCCGGCCCCCGTCCCCTCCGCGGCCCCTCCTGTCCCCGACGCCGCCCCCTCGGCCCCGGCCCCTCGCCCCTCCGCCTCGCGCCCCTCCGCCCCCGCGCCAGACCCCTCTGCCCATCCGGAACTTCCGGATACCGAGGCCATCCAGGAGGCACGCCAGCGCCGCCTCCTCGGCGTGGTCTTTGGCGCCGGCCTCCTGCTCCTGCTCGGCGGGAGCGTCGCCGCCGCCTTGCTCTCGCTTCGCCAGCGCCCCGCCCCCGCCACCCCTGCCACCCCCGCCACCGCCCACGCCTCGGTGAGCCCCCCGTCTTCCTCTTCCGCGGTCGCCCCTCCTGACTCCCCCCGCATGCCTCTCCCGCGGTCCCGCGGTCCCGCCACCTTCCCCGCGGATACCACCGCGCTCCTCCCCATCCCCGCCGACGCCGCGGTCTGGGGCGAGCGCAACGCCCTCGTCACCCTCGTTCTCTTCGCTGACCTCACCTGCCCCTTCACCGCCCGCGCCCTCGCCGCCCTCCCGGCCCTCGCCGCACGCTACGGCGAAGAGCTCCGGATTGTATGGAAATTCTACCCTCCCCCCGGCGACGCCGACGCGCAGCGAGCCTCGGCCGCAGCAGCGCAGGTCTGGTCCACAGGAGGCGCCGATATCTTCTGGTCCTTCGTCGGGCTGGCCGCCGGGCAGAAGCTCGACGAGGCCGGGCTGGAGCGGGTCGCCGTCGAGGCCGGGCTCGGGGCCGGTTCCCTGGCCGGAAAGCTGGGCAAGGCCCCTCCCATCGTCGAGCAGGACATCACCCTGGGGCGCCGCCTCGGGGTCCGCGGTACGCCGGTCTCCTTCCTCAACGGGCGCAGGATGGACGGGCTTCAGCCCCCGGAGCGGTTGATCAAGGTGATCGATCACGAGCTGCGCCGTACCAAGGCCCTCCTCAAGGGGGGGACCACCCCGGAGCAGCTTTACGCTCAGCGTGTGACCACCAACATCACCACCTCCGAGGGGGAAAAGCTCTCTCCTTGATCCCGCTCGGGGGAACGGTGGGCCTTCGTGGCCCACGCCCGGTAGGGACTTGAGGGGCTGCGCCCCGTCTGCTTCGTGGAAACGGTGGGCTTGCGCAGCCCACGCCCGCGTCAAGGGGGCCGATGGGGCTTGCGCCCCGCGCGGCCCCCTTGCATCCCCCGGCTCCCCCTCCATCAGCAGGCATCCGGGCGAGACGAAGAGCAACGGAACGAGCTCAGAAGCGCCCCTTGCCCATCCCTTCGGGACGGGACCCGCGGGGCTCGTACCTCCCCGTCTCTCCCATTCGTTTGTGCACAAATCGTCTCGGGGTGTGACGAGCGTGTGTGAAAGTTGGTTCACCAAGGGTCGAGCCCCGCGGGTCCCGCGCGAAGCGTGG
>JALOQB010000522.1 GCA_025453595.1 Polyangiaceae bacterium | reverse complement strand
TGCACGGATCCGGGTGGCCAGCCCCCTGCCCCCCTCCTCGTGACCCGGGGCCCGCCGGGTCAGGACCGGAGCCGGAGGGCCTCGATGCGCTCGGCGACCAGGCGAGGGCTCATGACGCCCTTGTAGACGTAGAGCGCGCCGGGCAACCCTTCCCCGAGGACTTCCTCGCTCACCCGGAGCCGCTCGCTCACCGCAAAAAGAATCTTCTCGCTCAGCCCCTGCTCGACCAGATCGACGCGTTTCCAGACGGCCTCGCGGCTCCAGAAGCCCATGACCTCGAGGTAGACACGGGCGCCGGAGGGGCCGTGGACGAAGGCCAGATCGGGGACGCAGAGGCCGACCCCCGGCAGCGCGAGCAGGTCGGAGGAGGGGGCGACGGTCCAGGGGGAAGAGAGCTGCTGGAACCCCTTGAGCAGGCCCGCCACCTCGTCGGCCATGCGCGGGGCCTCCAGCCCTCGATCCTGATCGTAGCTGCTGCCGCCTTTTCGTTTGAACAGAAACTTTTCCCGCTCCTTGCCCCAGCGGACGTCGGCGGCGAGCTCGTACTCGGAGCAGGCCTCGAGGTGAGGGAGCAGGAGGGCGAGCTTGAGGCCGTACTTGGTGACGGCCTCGAACATGCTGAAGGGGCCGTCGATCTCGATGCGGTAGCGGCCGTCCTCCTCGCGGTGGATATCGTAGAGGAGGCGCAGGAACTTGAGCTTGTGGAAGAGGGCGCGGTACGCCCCGGAGGAGGAGCAGCGGACCAGGACGGACACGCGCACGGCGCGGAGGAGCACGGCCTGGGGCAAGGCGGCGCGGTACGCCTCGAGGAGGCCCTCCGGGGTGGTGGGATCGATGGCCTTGAGCAGGTTGGAGCTCCGGAGGTCGGCGTAGAGCCCGGCCTCGAGCACCAGGGGGTCGAGCCCACGGGCCCGGGCCACCTCGGCCAGGACCCGGTCGCGGTCGAAGGGCTCATGGTTACCGGCGGCGCGGCGCAGCTCGACCGCCTTGAGGAAGACCTCGCGGCGCAGCTCCTCGGGGGAGGCGGTGGCGGGCTCCTCGAACTGGCAACGGTCCTCGAGGAGCTTGCGGATCCCCATGGCGATCTTCTGATCCCCGGGATCGACCTCGATCTCGTCGAGGGCCCCTTCCAGCTGCTCGCGGGTCTTGCCGACGTGCTCCTCGGCGACACCGATGTACACCGCCGCGAGGGAGACGGCGCGCTCCAGGCTCTCGCCGTTCAGGTCGATGACCTGCAGCTCACCCTTGCGACGCCGGACCCGGACCAGATCAGCCGTCAGCACGGATCGCCCCCCGGTACGCCGAGTGCTCGCGCCGTCGGTCGCTGGTGAAGGTCTCGACGGTATCGCCGGAGACCAGCTCGTAGAGGGTGGCTCGCTTGCCGTCCTTCTTGCGCAAGATCCGGCCCAGCCGCTGCACGTGCTCGCGGACGGTGCCGGAGCCGGAGATCACGATGGCCACGTTGGCGTCGGGCACGTCGACCCCTTCGTTGAGCACCTTGGAGGTGGCGACCGCGTTGTACGAGCCCTGGGCGAAGCGAGCCAGGATCTCGCTGCGCTCCTTGACCTTGGTCTGGTGGGTGATGGTAGGCACGAGGAAGCGCCGGGAGATCTCGTAGGCCGTGGCGTTGTCCTGGGTGAACAGGATGGTGCGGTCGTTGCGGTGCTCGTGGAGCAGGCGGGCGACGACGTCGATCTTGCCAGAGGGGGCCAGGGCCAGCTCGCGCTGGCGCCGGTAGGCCTGCAGCGCGCGGCGCCCCTCGACGGTGCGCGAGGCCTGCATGATGAAGTTGCTCCAGCCCTTCTGCGACGAGAACCGGATGCCGTTCTCGTCGAGGTAACCCCGGTAGATGGCCCGCTCTTCCTGGTAGAGCGCCAGCTCCTCCGGGGTCAGGCTCACGGTGATGCGCTCGGTCTCGTAGTCGGCCAGGTAATTCCCCGAGAGCTCGACGATGTCGCGGCGGTACACCGTGGGGCCGATCAGCTCGACCAGCTCGGTCTCCCGCCCGTCGGTGCGCTCCGGCGTGGCCGTCAACCCCAGCCGGAACGGCGCGATGGCGAAGCGCGCCGAGAGCGCGTAGGCAGGCCCCGGCAGGTGGTGCGCCTCGTCGTAGACCAGCAGGCCGAAGCGGTTGCCCAGGTTCTCCATGTAGAGATGGGCCGAATCGTAGGTGGAGACGGTCAGATCTTGCACGTCGTAGTCGCCGCCGCCGATGACCCCCACCGCCCCCCCGAAGGTCGCCTTCAGCTGGTCGTACCACTGGCGCACCAGGTCGAGGGTCGGCGCGATCACCAGCGTCGACCGCCGCTTCCGGTCGATCGCCGCCATCGCCACCATCGTCTTCCCCGCCCCCGTCGGCAGCACCACCACCCCGCTCGACCGGTGCTTCAACCAGGCGTCGATCGCCTCGACCTGGTACGGCCTCAGCTCGCGCATCGCCAGCGCCCCGTGGGGCAGCTCGTTGTACCGCTTGGCCTCGTCCTCGAACGGAACCCCCTTGCGCACCAGCGACCTCAGCACATCCGGGTACCCGATCGCCGCCGCGCGGTGGCACCCGGTCCGAGGATCCCACCGCACCAGCGACGGCAACACCTCGGTCTGCTCCGGCAACCCCCGGATCTCGATCGTCCCCGCTACAAAGCTCAGCTTGACCGTCATGGCGCCGTTCGTGTCGTCGGTGTGACCCCTCGCAGGGCCAGATCCAGCAGCAACGCAACCCCCAGCCCGGTGGCCACCCCCACCGCGTCCCACGTCAGATCGCGCCAGGAAGCCTGCCCTCGGCCCGAGAGGTCGTACACCTCCTTGCCGATCCCTGCCCCCATGGCAACCGCTCCGCCCCACAGCAGGCGAGAACGATTTACCGCTCTTTCAGCTCTAGCTGCCGATTGCAACAGCGGCTCTGTATCCACCACCGAATTGCGTAATCCTACAATTACATCTCCAACGCCATCCACGATCCGCTTTGGCGTTTGCAGCGGGTATTCTGGGTGCATCAACAGTTCGCCTGCCTGCTGCCGCTGCTGATTCAAACGTTGAATTGCCTGATTCTTTTGACTAATGAACTGCGTTGTCTGTTGGTACAAATACTGGTACAGTCCGTCTGCTGTAATGATTCCTGCTGGATCTGCCGCTGCACCCCGCAAACCCTGGATCAAATGATGAGTGAACAGCCCATGCCCCAACTCTG
>JALOQB010000014.1 GCA_025453595.1 Polyangiaceae bacterium | reverse complement strand
CCTGACCCTAGGAGCGGACCGCTTGCATCCAAAGGGCGACCAGTTTTATTGCTGGCCAGACAGAAAGCACCCGTCTTTGTGGGCATACAGATAGCGACTGGATCGCCGGTACTATCATCATTACAAGAACTAGAATCACAGCAAGAACGGGTACAAACATTTCCCCCACTCTTGCCCCACTCTGAAAAAGGCTTGCAAATAAGGGAACCTTCACACGAGTCGCCTGTGCCACATGGTTCACCAAGCTTGCCGGGAGGGATCACGGCACCGCCACTGCCAGCCGCCCCCCCCATGTCGCTCCCCCCTGCCCCGGCGCCACCGCCCCCCATGGGAGAGCCGCCCGCGCCCGCCGGGTCGCTGCCGCCTGCACCCGCAGGATCGCTCCCGCCTGCACCAGCGCCCCCCACGGAGCCACCTGCGCCCGCCGGGTCGGAGCCACCGGACCCGCTTGCACCCCCACCGCCCGCACCGGCGGTGCCCCCGGCACCTGCGGTGCCTGCCTCGCCCCCGGCGCCCGCCTGTCCGGAAGTTCCGGATGCTCCGCCGGCGCCCGCGGAGGCCCCCGAGGAGCCGCCGGAGCCCGCAGGGTCACCGGCTACACCGGCGCCGCCCGCGGTGCCGGAGGTGCCACCATCGCCGGAGGTGCCAGCGGAGCCGCCGGAACCGCCGAGGCTGCTCCCGGGCCTGCAGACACCGCCCTGGCAGGACTGGTCACGAGGGCAATCGGAGGTGCTGGAGCAGGAGATGTCGTCGAGGGACGCAGGGACCACGAGCTGGCAGGCGGCAAGGAAGCCGAAGATCGAGAGACCCACGGAACGTTGCACGAGAGGGAGCCAGGGAGAGCGTGGCGTTTGCGCCATGACAGAAGCCAAGGCTAACCCCAGACCAGGGCCCGGCGCTAGCCCCTAAGAACTTGCCGGACCAACCGACGAGCCCACCGCCCTGGGTCGGGGCGATGTAGCCGGAAGAAGCGGAAGCTTCGGGGGGAGCATCCCGGAGGAGGTACAGAAGGACCGCTGCCCCTCCGGAGGCGATGGCGACGCCGAAGCTGAGGTCGGCGAAGAGGGCCCTGCTGTTGGCCATCTTCTGCTCGTTCTGGAGCTCAGGCAGGGTCTTGTTGGAGGCCGTGGAGAGGTCGGGGCGCCGGGAGAGGGCGGTGACACCGAAGAAGATACCGGCGCCGGTGGCGGCGAGGGCGAGGCCGCCGGTGCCGTAGACAAGGGCATCGAGGCGCCCCTTGCGAGGCGGCGGGGGCGGTGGGGGCGGAGGGGGCGGTTCAGGGGGGGGAGCAGAGGAAGAGGCGGGGGCGGACGGAGGGGGCGCAGGTTTGTTCCTGTTGATCTCGTCGCGGGCGCCCCGGAGACGCTGGATGGTGACCTGCACCCGCTCCTTCTCGTCCTTGTCGGTCTCGAGCTCGAAGTAGATCTCGAAATTCTTGATGGCGTCGTCGAGTTCGCCCAGCTTCTCGTGAACGAGGCCCAGGTTGTAGGGCAGGTTTTTCTCGGAGGGGTCGAGCTTGCGCGCCGTGTTGAGCTTTTCGATGGCGGCGCGGTACTGACCGGACTTGTAGAGCTTGAGGGCCTCCTTGTAGACGACCTGGGCGCGCTCCGGGTTGACCCCGGGCGGGTCGGCGGCGAGGAGGGGGCGAGACAGGAGCGCCGCGAGCAGCACAGGCACCAGGCCGCCCCGCAGAAGACGGGCCCGTGGAGCGGAGAGAACCGCGGAAAAACGCCGCATGGGTCGCCACCATAACCCAACCGCACGGCCACGCCCAGACGGCGCGAGCGGGTGCTAGGCTGGGGCGGATGAGCAAGGAAGCAAGCCGTACCAGCTCCCTGGCGGTGGCGTCGCTGGCGTCCGGGGTGTTTGCATGCGTGCCGTACCTGGGGGTGGTGGCGGTGGGGCTCGGGGCCGGGGCGCTGCTGCGGATCCGCTCGGCGGAGGGGCGGCTGAGCGGGGTACCCTTCGCGGTGGTGGGGATCTCCCTCGGCGCCTTCAACACGCTGATGTCGCTGGCGGTGACGGCGGCGTTGCTCCAGGAAGACCGGCGGCCTCCGGTGGTGGTACCGACGCCGGTGGTGCTGCCGGCGCCGACGCCGAGGGCCCCGACCGGCGGGGAAGAGGGTCAGATGACGACCCTCGATCAGGTGACCGAGGTGCAGGTGGGGGCGGTGCGGCTGGTGGACGTGCCGCCGACCAAGCGCTCCCTGGAGCTGGAGCTGGAGGAGCAGCGCAAGGCGGCGGCGGCGAGCAAGGAGAAGCTGGTGCTGTTCACGAGCGCGGAGGGCTGCAGGCCGTGCATGAGCGTGGCGGCGGTGCTCCACGAGGCGAAGATGCAGGGGGCGCTGGCGGGGGTGAGGCTGGTGCGGGTGGACGTGAACGCGCTGGGGCAGGATCTGAAAGACCTGGGGGTGCCCACGCAGAAGATCCCGGGGTTTTACCTGCTAGGGAAGGATCTGAACCCGGTGGACGGGATCAACGGGGGCGAGTGGGACGACGACAACGCGGACAACGCGGGGCCGGTGCTCGGGTCCTTTGTCCAGGGCAAGCTGCGCAAGCGACGCGAGCCCTTTGTGCCGCAGGTGAGGGCGCCGCGGCCCCCCACGCCGGGCACCCCCCGCCCTCGTGGTACGTTCCTGTAGGTGTTCGGAGCCGTTGAGGGAGTGCGCGGGCTTCGGTAGGGTGGCAGGCCGATGTCCACTGCCACGCCGCTCGCCACGCCGCTCCCTGTCGGAGCCACCATCGCCTCGGATTCGCTCCGGGCCGCGCTGGAGACACGACGCGCCAAGGGAGAACGCTACGATCTCGCCGAGGCCACCGCGCTGCTGGTCCCGCTGTGTGTTGATCTCGCGCAGCACCACGAGGACGGGCAGACCTTTTTTGTGACCCCCTCCACCATCCAGCTGGAGGGGGGTCACCCCCGGCTGGACCTTGCCATGGCCCGGGCGGCGCCGACGCTGCCGAGGGACAAGGCCTGCCTGGCGCCGGAGGAGCGCCAGGGCCAGGGCGGCAACGCCCGCTCTTCCGTGTTCTCCGTGGGGGCGATCCTGTACGAGATGGTGACGGGGGAGAGCGTGGGGCCCGGGATGCAGCGGCCGACCGAGATCGCCCCGCAGCTGCCGCAGGCCATCGAGGTGGTGCTGAGCAAGGCGCTGGTCTCGGACCCGTCGCACCGCCCGGATGACCTGAAGGCGCTGGCGCAGGCGCTCCACAACCTGGCCCCGGACGCCTCCGCGGCGGTCCCCTCGGCCAACGAGGCGCACCTCGACGGGGACGATGATTTCGAGGTGGATGTGCGGCTGTCGATGCTGCCTCCGGCGGCCCCCTCGGCCCCGCGCTCGGCCCCGATCCCGTCGAGCGCCGATCCCTACGGGGTGGTGGCGGTGCAGGCGCAGCGCAAGCCCTCGCGCAACGACCCAACCACCCGGCTCGCGGACCTCAAGGCTCGCCTGGAGAGCGACACGCGTCCTCGCTACGTGGTGGTGCAGGACGGCATGGATCACGGCCCCTTCGGGGCGGTCGAGCTGCTGCAGCAGATCGCCTCGCACCAGTTCACGGAAGACAGCGTGCTGCGGGACACGTTCTCGCAGGAAGAGCGCATGATCAAGGACTGGGAAGAGTTTGCGCCCTTCGCCGAGCAGGCCAAGCTGCACCGGGAGATCAAGGCCGAGAAGGTCGAGCTCGAGAAGACCATCACCGCCGAGAAGAAGGCCACCACCAGCAAGGCGCTGATCGGCGGCGCATCGCTGGGGGCGATCACGCTCATCATCGGCGCGATCGTCCTCAAGGCGCGGGGCACCCGGGATGACTCGGTGCTCGTGACAGGTGACACCGCGGTGAATGTCGATGTCGCCGGTGGCGTGAAGAACGGTGGGCAGGGCAAGCCAGGGGCGGGCGGGCCCGGGGTCGGGGGGCGCCTCGCCAGCGCAGGCGGGTTCCCCGTGCTGCCCAGCGGCCTCTCCTGCGAGGGCGCGCAGGCCAAATACGTCGAGGAGATGAAGATCGGCGAGAAGGGTGCGGCCGACCTGACCCAGGGTCAATTTGCGGCGGTGCTGAACAACGGGTCGTACCTGAACGGGTGCGGGGTTCCGGACAGCGCGCAGGTGAACATCTGCGCGGCGGTGCAGAACGGGCGGGCGGTGGGGGTGACGGTGACGATGCAGCCGTCGAACCCGGCGGCGCAGAGCTGCGTGGCGGGCAAGATCCGGGGGCTGTCGTTCCCGTCGAACCCGAAGCTGGATATCGCGCGCACCACGTTCAAATGAGGGTGCAACGGTGGGTCGGCTGGGCGGCGCTGGCCGCGGCGCTGGGCGGCTGCTCGGCGCCGGTGGCGACGGCGCTCGGAGAAGAGGATGCGAACCGGGTGCTGGCGGCGCTGAACCGCGCCGGGGTGGGGGCGGAGAAAGAGCACGATCCCTCGTCGGAAGGGCGCTTCGTGGTGCTGGTGCAGCGGGACGAGGTGAGCCGCGCGGTGGCGGTGCTGCAGGAAGAAGAGCTACCTCCGCGCCCCTCGCCGGGGGTGCTGGATGCGGTGGGGAAGTCGTCGCTGGTGCCGAGCGCGGCGGTCGAGCATGCGCAGTACGTGGCGGGTCTGGCCGGGGACCTGGAGCGCACGCTGGCGGGCATCGATGGGATCGTGACGGCGCGGGTGCACCTCTCGGCGCCGCTGCGGGCGCCCCTCGATCCGGCCCCCCAGAAGGCCACGGCGTCGGTGCTGCTCAAGCACCGGGGGGCGACGGCGCCGGTGGCACCGGAGGCGGTGCAGCAGCTGGTGGCGGGGGCGGTGGCGGGTCTCCAGCCCCCGGACGTGGCGGTGGTGCTGGTGCCCAGGCCCGGGCAGGCGGCGAGCGCCGGCGTCGAGCTGACCCGGCTGGGTCCGATCACCGTGACCCGCGGGAGCGCGGGCTTCCTGCGGGGCCTGGTGGCCCTGGCGCTGCTGCTGAGCGTGGTGCCCACGGTGGCCCTGCTGGTGGTGTGGCAGCGAGGGCGCAAGGCGCTGGCCGCGGCGCTGCAGCCGGAGGGCGGGGGGGCGCCTTGATCGCGATCGAGGAGATCGAGAAGTCGTTCGGCCACAACCAGGTGCTGCGCCGGGTGAAGCTCGACGTGCCGAAGGGGTGCCTCTACGGGCTGATCGGCCCCGGGGCGAGCGGCAAGAGCATCCTGCTGAAGATCATCGCCGGGCTCATCCGCCCCGAGGGGGGTCGGGTGGTCGTTGAAGGTCAAAATATCTTCGAGATGCCTGACATCGAGCTGCAGAAGTTCCGGGCAAACTTTGGCATGCTGTTCCAGAATTATGCGCTCTTTGACTACCTGACGGTCTACGAGAACATCGCGTTCCCGCTGCGTCGGATGACGACGATGACCGAGGAGCAGATCCGGGAGCGGGTGGCGGACCGGCTGAAGCGGGTGCAGCTCCCGGGCTTCGAGGACCGGATGCCGTCGGGGCTCTCCGGCGGGCAGAAGAAGCGCATCGGGGTGGCCCGCGCGACGGTGATGCAGGCGCCCTACGTGCTCTACGACGAGCCGGCCGCGGGGCTCGATCCGGTGACCTCGCAGCGGATCTTCAACCTGCTACGGGACGAGCAGCGCGCCGCCGGGAGCACGGTGATCATGGTGTCCAGCGACATCGAGCGGCTGCTGACGGTGACCGATCGGGTGGGGATGCTCTACCGGGGGCGCCTCATCTTCGACGGGACCACGGCGGAGGCGCAGGAGAGCCAGGACCCTTACGTCCGCCAGTTCGTCCACGGCCTTGTCGATGGCCCGTTGTAGAGGCGTCGCCCCGGCCGAGGCTGTGGTATAGCGTCAGCCCGTGGCCTCGAACGACGACGGATCCCCCGGCCTGTTTCACACGATGGGTGAGTCTCTGCTGGGGATGGCCGAGACCGCCGGGGGCATGGGCGTGCTCTTCGGCCGCATCCTGGCGCGTCTGGCGCGGCTTCGCTTCGATGGGGCCGAGTTCATGCGTTCGATGTACAAGATGGGGGTCAAGTCGATCCCCATCGTGATCGTGACCGCGCTGTTCACCGGGGGCATCATGGTGATCCAGGCGGCCCCCATCGTGAAGCGCTACGGGGCCCAGGGGCTGCTGGGCTGGGGGGCCGGCTTCGGCACCCTGCGCGAGATCGGCCCGCTGCTCACCGCGCTGATGCTGTCGGGCCGGGTGGGGGCCAACAACACCGCCGAACTGGGCACGATGGTGGTCACCGAGCAGATCGACGCGCTCCGGGCCCTGGCCATCGACCCCATCAGCTTCCTGATAGCTCCCCGCTTCCTGGCCTTCATCCTCACCCTCTTCTTCTCGACCCTCTACGCCGACGCCCTCGCCCTCCTGGGCGCCGCCTACGCCGGCAAGGGCCTCCTCGACGTCGAGCCGAGCGTCTTCTACAACGGCCTCACCTCGGGCCTCCTCAGCTTCAGCGACGTCGGCGTCGGCCTCATCAAGAGCGTCGTTTTCGGCATCATCATGGCCCTCGCAAGCTGCCACTTTGGCCTCGCCGTCAAGGGCGGCGCCCCCGGCGTCGGCCGCGCCGTCAACGCCACCGTGGTCGCCAGCGCCGCCGGCATCTTCGTCCTCGACTACTTCGTCAGCTTCGGGATCTCATGAGCAGCGCAGGCTCCGCGGACCAGGGCGCCCAGGACGGCGAGGCCCCCCCTCAAGAACTCGGCCTCGTCGGCGAGATCGGCGCCACCGCCCTCGACCTCTTCGATGGGGCCCGGGGCATGTATTCCGTCCTCGTTCGCACCCTCTATTACACCGCCTATGGCCGCCGCGAGCCCGGCTCCACCGTGCATTACATGTACGAGATCGGGAACAAGTCGCTCTTCTTCCTGACCGTCGTCATGGGCTTCATTGGCATGATCCTCGTCTACCAGGCGGGGGTTCAGGCCAAGCGGGTCATCCCTGACCTTACCCTCCTCGGGGCCACCTACCTTGAGCTGCTCATCCGCGACCTCGCCGCCTCCATCGGCGCCCTCATGCTGGCCACCCGGGTCGGCGCCGGTATCGCCGCCGAGATCGGCAGCATGGTCGTCACCGAGCAGACCGACGCCCTCCGCATGTGCGCCGCGGACCCCATCGACTACCTGATCAAACCCCGCTTCTTCGCCAGCATCGTCATGACCACCGCGCTCATCATCTGGAGCGCCGCCGTCGCCTTCACCTCGGGGATGCTCACCGCTTACTCCTTCTTCGAGGTGGCCCCCCGCACCTTCTGCAACCTCAGCCTCATCGACAAGGGTGACCTCATCGTCGGCCTCTCCAAGTGCGTCGCCTATGGAGCTGCCATACCCATCGTCTCGGGCTACTGCGGCCTCTCCACCTTCGGAGGCAGCGAGGGCGTGGGCTGGGCCACCACCCGCGCCGTGGTCAACTCCTCCCTGGCCGTGATCATCCTCAACTTCTTCATCTCCGGCGCCGGGATCTTCCTGTTCCCCTGAGCGTCGCTCAACGCACCGAGAAGGTCCGGAGCAGGCGGGGGGCTGCCCCCGGCCCCGGGGTCTCTTGCAGGTGCACGACACGCCCGCGCCCGTCGCTCAAGGCAAGCCCCGACGAGGATGGGCGCGCCACCACCGAGCGGGCGCCAGGCATCATGACCCGCGCGAGCTGCACGGCCTGGGCCTCCCTCCCGGGCTTGCTCCAGCCCACACGCCACACCTCCGCGCGCTCACGGGAGGCGAAGAGCAGGGTGGTGTCCTGGGCCCGGAGCGTGTCTCCCTCCTGGAAGGGGAAGGTGGCGACAGGGCAGACGCCGGCGTCATGCCATAGCTCCAGGTGACCGCTGGTGGCCCAGCGCAGCAACCCGAGGGAGCACCAGGCAAGCAGGAGGGGAGCCTGGGGGCCCTGGCGTGGGAGTTCCTGGCGATGACGTAGCTCGCGAGCCTGGTCTCCGGTGCGAGCCGAGGGGGCGAAGAAGAGCCGGTGGACCTCCCCCGTGGTGTTCATCGTCATCACCGCGCTGACCTGCCCCTGAGGGCGAGCGACGCACGCGCGGACCTGCCAGCGGGGCTCCCGGAGCTGCCAGAGCGGGCGCCACCCGGGGGACAGGGTGTCGATCTCGACCAGGGTGCCGCCCTCCAGGCCCACGACCCAGGAGCCCCCGTCAAACTCCGGGGACCAGGCGGTGAGCGGGGCCTCGGTCCAGGGGGCGCTCCGCAGCCCTTGCAGGTCAAGGCGAGCGATCCGTGTGGCCGAGCCCCGGTGCGCCAGGGCCAGGGCTCGATCCCCCCGGGAGGACAGGACCAGCGCCGAGGCGGGTTGATCGAAGTGATGGAGCGTCGCCCCCTCCCGCGAGAGCAGCAGCACGCCGACCTCACCCAGCGCCACCAGGCTCTTGCCCCCCGGCAACACGGCGACATCCTCGATGTTCACCCCCGCGCTCGCGACCGCAGGCAGCTCAAGCGTCAGGCAGGAAGGCTCGCTGAGCCCTCCCGCAGGGGGCCGGGGCCATTCGAGGGCAAGCAGCGGGTCCGCCAGGGTGGCCCGGAGCCTCGTCAGCGTGTCCGGCTCTGCCCTCCCCGCCGTATCGACCAGCAGCGCCCGCAGCAACGGCCTGGCCAGCGCGACCAGCGAGGGGGGCCGCCCCTGGAGCCCCTTCTCCATCATCAGCTCGGCGAGCATCAGCCGGGTTCGGGCCTCTTCCCGGGGATCGCAGAGCCGCTGCACGTTGCGCGCGGCCTGCTCCAGGTACCCCGGCTCCAGCGCGAGCCTGCGGAGCATCGCCCGCAGCGCGTCATCGCCGCCGCGAAGGCCAGCCTGCTCCAGCCAGGCGAGGCGGGTGGCCCGGGCCTCCGGGAGATCCTCCAGGAGCTGCTCCGCGTCCAGAAAATGGCCGCCGCTGGCGAGCTGGTCGGCCCAGAAAATGCGCAGCCCCCGGGCCAGCTCGGGGGACCCCTGCTCCAGGCGCGTCAACGCGTCCCGGAAGGCATGGTGACGCCGCGCCACCTGGACCCCTCGCTGCCAGTCCCCCGCGAGGAACCACTGGCGCACCACCTGCCCTGGCGGCAACCCGCGCCCCTCGGCCAGCTCCGCCGCGATCCTGAAGAGACCGTGGCGCTCCAGGTAGGCGACCGCCTGCTCGCTCTGCTGGAGCAGCTCGGCCAGCACAAAGGCCGCCTCCTCGACCTTGCCCTGGGCATCCAGCTTCCCGAAAGCCTCGGTGTAGATCCGCTTGAGCTCGTCGTGGAGACCGTGGAAAGGTAGTATGGAAGTTCCATTGCTTGCGGGCCCGGCGGAGAGAGCGAGCTGGTCGCGAGGCCCCGGTATACCGAGGGAAAACGAGGGAGAACCGCCGCCGCTCCCGCCGAGCGGGATGGCGTGGCGCAGGGCTTCCTCGAAGGAGCCCCGGGCGAACAGGTCCATCATGGACTCGAGGTATTCTGCCTGCTTGCGGCCCGCGAGGGGGGCGAGCTGGGTGGCCATCAGCAGGCGAGCAGCCCAGTCATCCAGGCGCCGGGCCATGCGCTGGAAGAGCCCCGGACCGGAGGGAGCGACGGGGCGCACGACCAGCCCAGGGGGAGGGTCCTTGCCGTCTGCAGCGGAGCGCACGGCGGCCCTGGAGGCAGGAGACGGGGCGAGCACGGCCCGGGTGATCGCGGTGGACAGGAACTGAAAGAGACCGGCGAGGCCACGGATCACCGCGGGAGGAGGCACGGGAGGCGGGGTCGGAGCGGGCGCGGGCGTCGGGGCCTGGAACTCGGCCGCCAGGGCCTGGGCCCGCTCGCTCAGGGGCGGGATCCGGGGGCCAAAAAGGGCGCGCGTCACCGGGAGCACCGGCTCCGGCGGCAAGGGTCGCGGTGGCATCGATAGCCCCCGGGCGTGCACCGGCGTGAGATCCTCCAGCGCGAGCCACGAGGTAAGGTCCTCGGGCTCGCCCTCGCCGGGCAGGAGCACCCGGAGTTCTCCGCGGTGCAACCAGACGATGCTGCCGTCCGTGGCGCCGCGGCGACGGGCCTCCGGAGCGAGGCCCGGGGCGGCGCAGAGCAGGCCATCCTGGAGCACGAGAGGCCCCCCCGGTGCCTCCGTGGCCCGCAGGCGCCGGGGCTCCGGGAGGCGAAGGGCCCGCAAGGAGCCCTGGCGCAGCAGGACGCAGCCAGGCTGCCAGAGGGCGATCACCCGGGTGCGCAGGGCGTGCTCTTCCCGGAGGACAGGCCAGAGGAGGCCATGCGCAAGGACAACCCCCTGGAACCCCCAGGCGTCAGGCCGGAAGCGGGGCCCCTCAGCCATGGCGAACCCGGAGCAGGAGCTGGGTAAATCGCCCCGAAAAAACGCCAATTTCTCCCTCTTCCGTCAGGTAAGCGAGGAGGGGAGCCGCCTGGCTGGCCGCGACCCGCACGATCGGCGCGCCGGTCTTCAGGATGGTAGAAACACCGGAATCTCCATACAGAAGGAGGCGGTCTCGTTCCGGTGGCAGGAGGAGCAAGGCGGGGCCTTTCTTGTCGGAGAACACGCCGACGACGGTGCCATCCCGGGGGGAAGCGAGGGGGAGGTCGGAGGAGGAGATCAGGAGCCACTCGCCCTCGGAGCGACGCTCGACGGCGACGAGGTGCAGCGCAGGGTGGCGAGGGCTGGCGTCGGCATGACCGAAGAAGACAGCCCCGGGGTGCGGGAGGGAGCAGGTCTTGAGGCGGCGGGCCTCCTCGCCGAGCGTCGCGTCCTCGACCTTGAACGAGAGGCTCTGGCTCGACGGATCGTACCAGGCGAGGATCAGGCGTCGATCGAGGGTGGCCATGGCCAGCACGTCGTCCTCGATGACCGCAGGTTTTTTGGGGGCGAAGAGGACAAGCTGGTTCCGGGGAGACATCGCGGCGCAGGCGCGTTCTCCGCCGGGGAGAGGCAGGGTGAGGAGCGGGCTCACCGGGGCCTCTGGGGTCCAGGCAAGATCGGGGGCATCCAGGGGCTGATCAGGCCGGGCGGTCCCGCCCTTGCGGCCCACCCAGCGGGCCCAGAACCGCTGGTCCTTGCGCAGCAGCAGGAGCCCCTGGTTGCGCTCCCACCCGGCGGCGAGGAGCTCGGCGCCGCGCTCCGGCGCGAGGAGCGCGGGTTCGCCCGGGGTGGAGAGGTAGGGGGAGTTGGGCAGGGGGTAGGCGAGCATGCGCCCATCGACCAGGCCCACCATCAGGCGCCGCGCGCTGTCGGAGAAGAACAGGGAAGCGCGGGGCCCCAGCTCGACCTTCCGCGAGACCTTGCGGCGAGGCGGGTTGACCGGGAACGGATCGCGCAGCAGGCGCAGACGGAGCGCCTCGGGCATCAGCGGGAGCTCGATACGCGCGGTGGTTCCGTCGAACCGACGCACCCGTACAACGAGCCTGGAGAGGGGCTCTTCGAGGGGTTCCTCGATCTCGATGCAGGGGCCCGACGCCAGGGCGCAGGCGGTCGCGCCGCCGACCACCCAGCACTCGCGGCGAGCATGCAGCAGCGGGGGCCTGGACAGCGCGGCGAGCAGGTCTTCGCGGGTGGGGTTTTGACGGGCGCGCGTGGCCAGCAGGAGGCGTCCGTCGAGGGTCTGGAGGGAAGAACGAAAGATCCCCTCGTTGCCCCCCTGGAGCGTGCCCCAGAAGAACGAGGCCCCCGCGGCGCGGGCGCGGCGGGACATCACCAGCAGCAGGGCCAGATGAGCCAGACGAGGGTGACCCAGCTGCCACGGTCCCACGTCAAAGAAGAGGGCTGTAGCCCGGCTACTGGCCTCGGAGCGGCGGGCCAGCGCCAGGAAGGATTGCTCGCCGGACGCGGCTCGGCGCACGAACTCGTCGGGGACCTCGGAGGCAAGCAACCACTCGCTCACCAGCAACCGCTCCGGCGTGCCTCTGCGGCTCAGGCCAGAGAATCCGTCGGGGTCCCCGTCGGCCAGGGGGTTCTCCGCAGGCAGGGGGCCCACCGCCAGATCCAGGCGCTCCAGCCAGGGCAGCAGCGCCCCCTGGAGGTCGCCGGTCAGCATCCCGAGCTCATGTTGCCAGGGCAGGCGCGCGGAGGCATCGCTCACGAGAGCACCAGCGCCTGGAGGGCATCGAGGGCGGCGGGATCCAGGGGGGAAGGGCTCTCCAGCTGCACCAGCATCGGCGGCTCCGGGAGGAGCGCCACGCGCCCCTTCGCCCGGGCCGCCACCGCCTGCTCCAGCAGCCCCACCGGGACCCCGGGCTCCAGCGTCGTCGGGAGCAGCAGCGTCCGGGCCCCCGCGTCGACCCCGAGGTACACCGCCCCTCGGACCCAGGGCAGCGACGTCTTCCCCAGGAGCACCAGGAGCCCTCGCGCCCCGGCCCCCTCCAGGCCTGCCAGCTCCTCCGGGGAGGAGCGTCGCAGGCGGCCCAGCAACGCGCGGGCGGCCTCGCCCGGGGCGGCGAGGCCCACCGGGCTCAAGGGATGCATCCGGGGCGTCCACCGCAGCGGGATCGCGGCCATGGGCGGTCTAGCCGGCCCCCAGGGCCTGCATCAGCCCCTCGCGGACCTCCCGGAGGTCCGGCGGCATCTGCGCCTCGGCCAGCCCGGCGTCGATCTCGCGGAGCACCCCTTCTATCCGGAGCTTCCATAGATCCGGAGGAGCGCCCCCCGGCCCGGAGAGGAGGGTTCGACCGGAGGAGAGCAGGCGTGTGGCGCGGGCGAGGGGGCCGAGGGATGCCTCCTCGGAGGCGGACCCCAGGAGCAGGTTGTGAGAAGGGGCGAGGAGGTCGCGCAGGGCGTCGCGGGCGGTGGCCTGGGCGGCGGCGGTGGGGACCACGTAGAGCAGGGGCCAGAGGTCAGCGGGGCCAGGCTCGCGGCGGCCACCGAGGATCGCAGCGGCGGCGATGAGGCGCTGGGCCTTGACGATGCGGCGATCGGAGAGGAGTACGCCGGCCTTGCGGAGCAGGCGAATGGCCTGGGCGAGGGTGGGCCGGAGCGATTCAAGGGAGGCGCTCCGGGCGGCCACCGCGAGCTGATCGAGGTCGTCGACGCGGGCCACCCGGGGGGGCTGTTCCCCGGCGAGCCAGCCGCCTTCGAGGAGGTCTTCCAGCCGGTCATCGGGCACCGGTTCGACGAAGCAACGAAGCAGGAAGCGATCGGCGAAGGCGGCGAGCCCCTCGCCCTCGGGGAGGGCGTTGGAGGCGCCCACGCAGAGGCGAAGGGGGCACCGGATCGAGGTATGACCGCGGCGGAAGGTGCGCTCGTTGAGCAGGGACAGCAGGGTGTTCAGGATCGCGGTGGAGCCGAGAAACACCTCGTCCAGGAAGGCAATCTGGGCCTCGGGGAGCATGCCCCGGGTCTCGGTCTCGACCACCCCCTCGCGGAGCTTGCGGAGGTCGACGGGGCCAAAGATCTCGCTGGGCTCGGTGAAGCGCCCGAGCAGGTACTCGAAATAGGAGGCCTCCAGCCCCCGCGCCACGCGGCGCACTGCCTCGCTCTTGGCGGTCCCAGGCGGGCCGATGACCAGCAGGTGCTCCCCCGCCACCGCGGCCAGGGCGATGAGCTCGACCAGCGTATCGCGCCCGATCAACCCCCGGCGCGCGTCCTGGAGCGCCCCCTGGAGCCGCGAGACGCTCTCCTGCAGCGCGGCGCTCATGCCCCCTCCACGGGGCGCCCGTGGCGCCCCTGACCCGCGACAAAGCGCGCGACCGACGGCACAAATTCCGGCGAACCGAGGCTGGCGATGCCTCGCTGAAATTCGTTCATCAAGGCAGCCTCCAGCGGCTGATCGTGCTGTTCGAGGACAGAGAGGCGATCGTTGTTCATGCAATCCTGGGGCAGGGCGGCCAGCTCCTGCGCAAGGACGAGGGCCGACGCGAGCGCCTGACCGGGCTCGCAGAGCCGGTGGATCAGCCCGATTCGCTCGGCTTCTTCTGCCCCCACCGGGCGACCGGTCAGGATCAGATCCATCGCCCGGCTCTCCCCGATCAACCGGGGCAGGCGCACGGTGCCGCCGTCGATGAGCGGGACGCCAAAGCGCCGGCAGAAGACCCCCAGCGTCGCGTCCCGGGCCGCCACCCGGAGGTCACACCAGAGCGCCAGCTCGAGCCCACCCGCCACCGCATGCCCCTCGATCGCAGCGATGCACGGCTTCGGGAGCACCATGCGGGTCGGCCCCAGGGGGCCGTCTCCCTCCGGATCGATCCGGTTCCCCCTCCCCTGGCCGATCGCCTTCAGATCCGCCCCCGCACAGAACGTCCCCCCTGCCCCCGTCAGCACCGCCACCCGTTGCCCTCCCTCCGACGCAAACGCACGGAACGCCGCCGCCAGCGCAGCCGCCGTCGGCGCGTCCACCGCGTTCCTTGCACCCGGACGATCGATCGTCACCACCGTCACCGCACCCAGCCGCTCCACCTGCACGCTCATCGCGCCCCCAGCCTAGCACTCACCCCAGCGTCAGCGACCCCCAGAGATCGACCCCGTCTCGCCCCGCCCTGCGGCCCGCGTGGAGCCCGAGCCGCAGGCAACCGCACCGGTGTTCGTAGATAATATCCATACGGTGGCCGAGCCACCGCCCTCCAGAGAGATCGAGCCACCCCCGCCACGCGGTCCGCAGGGAGGCCCCCAGCGGCGCCTGGCCCTGGGCCTCGACGCTCCACCCGGGGCGTTCCAGCCACGGACCCAGCCAGGGTTGTTCCCCGGTCCACCGCGCCTCCCGGGGGGCCGAGTCTTGCTGACCATGCACCCCCGCGCCCCCCTGCCACCCGCGCGGCTCCCCGAGCAAAAAACCCGCGCGGCCCCACCGCCCGCGGCCCCCTTCTGCCCCCTCGATCCAGCCCCGCCACGCCCCTGCTTGCCCTTCCCCGACCCCGTGGACCACCAGCCGCGCCCCCTCCCCGGGGCGCCCCACCGCCAGGAGCTCCGCCGACGCCTCTGCTCTCCCGCCTCCCCATGTCCAGAAGTTCCGGATAGTTCCGGCGCCCCAGAAGGCCCCGGGTTCGAACCCCGGCAGGCCCCCCCAGGGGCCCCCTCCCGCGGGGCGTTGCCCCCCGATGATGCCGGCGTTCACCCCCGGGTCGAGGCGCCAGAGCACCCCCTGGCTCCGCCGGATCAAGGGCACGTCCAGCGCGAGCAGTCCACGACCGCTGACCTCGGCCAGCGCCCCGACGGGCTCGCCTCCGGAGCCAAACCAGCCCACGCCCAGGGCCTCGGGGCGGACCCGCAGGGCCCCCCACCACAGGGCCCGACTGGCCCGCAGCTCGGTCCGCCCCAGGGAGCGCACGGCGCCCTCCGTGCTGGCGGCGGTCCAGCCGTCCACCGAGAGCGCGAGGGTCCCGCTGGCGGTGCTGGCGGACCAGCTCGCCTGGGGGCCCAGCCAGGCAGGCTCTTGCCCCCGGAGGCCAAGCCCACGAACGCCGACCCCCAGCGTCCCCGCGGCCTCGTGCAGCCACGCCACCTTGAGCTGATCGTTGAGCCTGGCGGAAGCCTCCAGATCGATCACACCGGAGCGCCCTCGCGCCCCCCGGCTCAGATCGGTGGCCCACAGCAGCGCTCCTCCTCCCAGCGCCGCCCTCCCCTGCCCTTCCAGCGCCAGCAAGGTCCCGCCCCGCTGGTCCCAGCGCAGCCGCAGCGACCCCTCTTCCGAGGGCCTCGCGCTCGCCAGCCACTCCATGCCTCCCTTGAGGTACACCCCTGGCTCCAGCGTCAGGCCGCCGTGCCCCAGCGGAGCGTGGGCGCCGACCCCCACCAGCCAGCCGTCCGCCCCGCGCAGCGCGGCCCGCGGAGCCACCAGGCCCCAGCGCCGGGGCGAGCGCACCTGGAACCAGGGCAGCGGCCCCAGCCTCCACCCGGCGATCCGGAGAGACACCTCGCGCGCGGTCACCACCGATGGCTCCCCTTGCTCCAGCTCCAGCGTCGCGCCCCTCATCTCCAGGGCGAGCGGCGCCTCTTTGCAGGGACAAGGTTGGAGCACAAACGATCCATCGAGATCGACAACGCGAGGGCCCCGGCGGCGGGCGAGGAGGAGCTCGGAGCGCAGGTAAGCGGGGTGCAGATCGAGGCGCACGTCGCCCTGCAAGGAGAGCTGCCCCGGGGAGACCAGCACGCGGCGGGCGAACGCGTGGAGCGCGGGGGGCTCCATCGCGGGAGCGGGGGCGGGTTCGGTCATGCAGGAGCCCGGCAGCGAGGCCCTGCCAGGGGGATGTTCAGGATTTCTTGGGCGGGGTCCCGCCGGGAGGCGCCTCGCGGCTCTCTTCGGGGAAGTCGATCTCGAGGCGAACGACCCCTTTTTGCCCGTCGACAAGCCGGTGCGTGGGCTTGCTGTTGGTCTTGAGTTCGATGGTCAGCTCGGCGTCGCGCTCCTTCTTCTTGGCCTTGCGATCGGGCTTGGCGCGGCGGAGCTTGGCCCGGAGCACGGGGGTGTTGTGATAGTACAGTTCCAGGGAGTTTTCCGTGTTCCCGGTGCGAATTTGCACCCCCTCCAGGACGAACACGATCTGCCCGGCGGTCTCGTGCTGGGTGACGGTGGTGCCCTTGGTGAGCTCGACGTAGAGCCGCGACCCTCCCCCCGGGATGGCCTCGAAGCCGAGGAGGTTGGCGACAGGCCCTTCGGGCTTCTTCTCCTTCTCTTTCTTCGCAGCCCGGGGGGCAGGCGCCGCAGGTGTCTGGGCGGAAGCCACGGAGCTCAGCAGCAGGGGGAAGGCGGCAGCGACCAGGAACGACAGCACGCGCATGGGTTCCATGAAAGCATGCGGCGGTGGGTCCTGGCGACAAAGCCTGCAAGGGGCGCCCCGGGGTTGGCCGGGGGGCCGGCGAGGAGAACGTCAGGGGCGCGAGCCAGGCGCCCCCGCGATGCTAACCCCACGCTCACCCCTCGTTCTTCGGGGCGTCTCCGCTCTCGGCGCGGGGAGCGGCCTCGGGAGCTGCCGGCTCCGGGCGGGCATCGCTCTCGGCCCTGGGAGCGCTGTTTTCGGCACCGGGAGCGCTGCTCTCGGCACCGGGAGCCCCCCCTTCCGTCGTCTGCCCCTCGCCCCCTTCGGGACGGGGACCACGCTCGCGATCACGCCCACGCCCGCGGCGCCGACGACGCCGCTCACCGCGCTCACCAGGTTGCCCCTGGCCTTCGGTCGGCTCGGCGCCGGTCGGCTCGCCCTGGGCCCCTTCCGCGGGCTTGGTTCCATCGGTGGGGCGAGGTTCACGGGGCTCGCGGGGCTCGCGGGGCTTTTGCTCCTGCCGCGGGGGACGACCCCCCTGCTGCCCCTGCGGGCCCTGGCGTCGCTCACCGCGCTCACCACGCTCACCGCGCTCACCCCGGTTCTCTCGCTCGCCGCGCTCGCCGCGCTCGCCGCGTTCGCCACGCTCGCCGCGTTCGCCACGCTCGCCGCGCTCGTGGTGGCGATGATCGCGGTGGTGATCGTGACGGGGGCGCTCGTGGCGATTCTCGACGAGGAGGAGGAGGAGCGCCTTCTGGGTATGAAGGCGATTCTCGGCCTGGTCGAGGATCGCGGAGCGAGGACCGTGGAGGAGAGAAGCGGAGATCTCCTCGTCGCGGACGGCGGGGAGGCAGTGCATGACGACGGCCTCCGGGAGGGCGAGGGCGAGGAGCGCCTCGTCGACCTTGAAGCCGGCGAAGGCGGCGCGACGGGCCTCGGCCTCGGCCTCGACGCCCATGGAGACCCAGGTATCGGTGTAGATGGCGTGGACGCCCTCGACCGCGACCTTGGGATCGGTCGTCACCATGGCGCCGTCTGCCACCTCGGGGGCCGGCTGGAAGCCCTCGGGGGCCGCGATCCGGACCTCGACGCCGAGGATCTTGCCCATCTCGAGGAGCGAGCGAGCGACGTTGTTCTTGCCGTCGCCGACGTAGGCGAGCTTGAGCCCCTTGAGGTTATGGAAGCGCTCGCGCAGCGTGAAGAAGTCGGCGAGAGCCTGGCAAGGGTGGTGGCCATCGGAGAGGGCGTTGATGACGGGGACGGTGGCGCCCTGGACCATCTGCTGGAGCACCTCGTCGGAGAAGACGCGGGCCACGATGGCGTGGCAGTACCGCGAGACCACGGCGGCAAAATCGGTGGGGTGCTCGCCGCTGCCGACCTTGGTCTGGGAGCCGGGGATCTCGACGACATCGCCGCCGAGCTCCCGGGCGCCGACGGCGAAGGAGACGCGGGTACGGACCGAAGGCTTCTCGAGATAGAGGGCGATATGGCGGCCGCTCAGCTCGTGGCGACGGCGGCCCTCGGCGCGATCGCGCTTGAGCTGACGAGCCAGCCAGAACAGCGTGTCGATCTCGGAGGCGGACAGGTCTTGAGCACGCAGAAAATGTTTCTTCTCAGCCACGGGCAACCTCGTCTTCATTGCGGGGAACACCGGCCCGGACCATGGTGCCAACCCCGCTGGATGTGAACAGCTCCGCCACCACGTTGTGCGGAATGCGACCGTCGATGATATGAACGCTCTCGACGCCGCCGGCCAGCGCCCGGAGGGCCGCCTGGGCCCGGGGCACCATGGCGTCGTGGAGAGCGCCGCCGCGGACCCGCGCGTCAAGTTCTTCGGCCGAGAGCTCGGAGATGAGCGCCCCGTCGGTCGACAGGACCCCGGGGGCATCGGTGAGAAAGATGAGCTTGCGAGCCTTGCAGGCGACCGCCACCTCGGCGGCCACCGCATCGGCGCTGATGTTGTACGTGTGCCCGTCCTCGCCCATCCCAAGGGGGGAGATGAGCGGCAGGTAGCCCTGCGTGAGCAGGAGCTCCAGGATGGCCGGGTCGACCTTGGTCACCTCGCCCACATACCCCAGATCCGCCCCTGATGGCGAGAGGAGCTTCCGGGCGGAGATCAGGTTTCCGTCCTTGCCCGAGAGGCCCACCGCCCGCGCCCCCGCTCGCGCCAGGGCCGCGATGATCTCCCCGCTGATCTGCCCCGAAAGCACCATTTCAGCCACCTTGACGTGGCTCTCGGCGGTCACCTGGAGGCCATCGATGAAGGTCCGCTGCGCCCCGAGCTGGTCCAGCGTGCGGGAGATCTCCAGCCCCCCCCCGTGCACCAGCAGGGGCCGCAACCCCACCGCCTGGAGCAGCCGGAGGTCGCTGGCGAGGCGCTCTTGCAGCTCGGCCTGCAGCACCGCGGACCCACCAAACTTGATCACCGCCCGGGTCCCCGCGAACCGCTCGATGTACCGCAGCGCCTGCAGCAACACCTCGGCCTTCATGTCCGGGGTCTTGGTCTCAAGCCGGGTGTCACGACGCACCGCCCCCCCCTGGTCGTCGACCACCACCGCCGCGTAATCGGCGTTGATTCGCACGTAGTCGTACGAAAGATCGCAGCCCCAGGCGGTCGCGCTCGCCCCCCCTTGCCCCATCTTCACCTCGATGCGCGCGTCGCTGCGCCGCAGCAGCGAGCGCAGCGCATCCGCCTCGTAGGGCGCGGGCCTGCCCCCGGCAAAGACCTCGATCCCCTGGATGGCGAGGGTCATCTTCTCCAGCTCCATCGGCAACCCGGAGCGCGCCGCCTCGGCCCCCAGCGCCGCCATGACCCGACCCCAGTTGGGCTCGGCCCCGAAGATCGCCGCCTTCACCAGGTTCGAGGCCACCACCGCCCGGGCCAGCTTGCGCGCGCTCCCCTCGGCCTCGGCCTCGCTCACCGTCACCGTGATCAGGTGCCGCGCCCCCTCCCCGTCCGCCGCCACCGCCCGGGCCAGCTCCCGGCACACCTCCCGCATCGCCCCCCCGAGCACCGCCCCCCCCGCGCTCTCCGCCGACAGCACCGCCTCGTTCTCGGCCAGCCCGTTCGCCAGCGCCAGCACCGTGTCGTTGGTCGACGTGTCCCCGTCCACGCTCACCATGTGAAAGGAGTCCTCCACCGCCTTCCCCAGCAGGCTATCCAGAACTTCCGGATGGATCACCGCATCGGTCAGCAGGAACGCGAGGACGGTGCCCATGTTCGGGTGCACCATCCCGGACCCCTTGGCCACGCCCAGCACGGTCACCCGGTCGCCCCCCACAAACACCTCGCGAGAGGCGATCTTGATGGCCCGGTCGGTGGTCTGGATGGCCTCCGCCGCGGGCACCACCTCCTCGCCCAGCCGCTCGATCAGCCGGGGCACGGCGGCCTGGATCTTCCCCAGGGGGAGGGGCACGCCGATGATGCCCGTGGAGCAGGTGAGCACCGCGTCCGGGCTCAGCCCCAGGGCCGCCGCCACCGCCGTCGCCATGCCCCTGTTCGCCTCGACCCCCTCGGGCCCGGTGAGCGCGTTGGCGTTGCCGCTGTTGATCACCACCGCGCGCACGTTCCGGCCAGGGACTCGCGCCGCGCACCAGTCCACCGCCGCCGCCCGGGCCCTGGAGCGGGTGAACCGCCCCGCCACGACCGCATCGACCTCGGAGAAGATCAGGGCCAGATCCGGCCGCTTCACCCGGACCCCCGAGGAGACCCCCGAGAACAGGAACCCCAGGGGCACCTTTCGCTCGCTCATCGACGACTCGACCCGCTCATGGTCGCTCCCCTTAGAAAACCCCCTCGGTCCTGTCAAACCCTCCGGCGCGCCGGGGCGCGAGCAAGTCGGGGGAAGACGCCGGGGGCTCCAGGGGTACCATCCCGGCCATGCCGTCGCTTGACCTGCTCCCGGTCCTGGGGGCCCTGCTCCTGATCCTGCTGCTTGCCCTGTTGTTCCGGGTACTGGGCCCCCAGCTCTTCGCCTCCCCCAGGCTCCAGCGCGCCATCGGCGCGTTCAGCCAGGGAGACATGGCCGGAGCCCGCTCCATCCTCGACGAGCTGGAGCGCTCGTTCTGGCACCGCTCGGTCCGGGTCAACATCGCCTACCTGCGCGGCCTGATCGCGTTCCACGAAGGCGACCTCCCGGGCGCCCGTCGCTGGCTTGACCAGGCGCTCTCCTACCCGCTCGGGTTCCTGATGCGCGTGAACGGCATCGTCCTGCGGGTCTCGGCGCGGGCCTTCCGTTCGACCGTCGCGGCGCTCCAGGGCGACAGGGCCACTGCCGAGCAGGACGCACGGCGGGTCGACCACGATGCGGACGGTCAGATCGATTCGCCCGCGCTGGTCGCCTTGACCCGGGCCCTGCTCCTGCTCCAGGGCGGCCAGAAAGACGCGCTACGCTCCCATCTCCGGAAGCACCGCCAGCTGTTGCTCGCGGCACCGATCAGCATGCGCCCCCTCGTCCGCGCCCTGGTGCGCCCCTGGAGCCTCCCCGAGACCAGCGCCTACCGGGCCCAGGGCGACCAGGTCTCGCTGCCCGAAGACCCGGCCACCGCCTGGATCCTCTCCATCGCCCCCTCGCTGGCCCCCTTGCTCCTGCAGCCTCCGCTCGACGAGGACGACAGGCCCGCCACGCCTCCGCTCCCAGCGGCACCCCCCCAGGTCAAGCTCCCCGACCTCACCGCAGCCCGGAAAAAAGGCCCGATCTTGCTCAGGAAGCTCGGCCTTGTCCTCGGCCTCTCCGTCGTCACCTTCGCGCTCGTCTTCCCTCTCGTCCAGCTCCTCACCAAACCCCCCGTCGGCCCGGCAGCACGCTCCTACGATGGGCCTTCCCCGCTCCCCCCTGAGCTCTCGCTCCTGGCCTTCTTCGCCATCGGAGGGATCTTCGTGCTCTCGTTCTGGGTGGGCAATCGTCGCGTTCGCTCGCGCCAGCAGAAGCTCAACCGCGCAGACCTCGCGGTGGCCCTCGGCGACATGGAGAACGCCATCCCCACCTTCCGCAAGCTGCTGCTCGACGACATGGCCATCTTCCGCGCCGCTGGCGCCCAGCGCCTCGGTCACATCGCCAACCTCCACGGGCACCACCAGGAGGCCATCGCATGGAGCAACCTCGCCCTGGACCACCTGAAGAAAGTGCCTGTCGGTAGCGATATGCTCAGGCACCTCCTGCTGGGCGAGAAGGCCTCCGCCCTGCTCCTCGACGGACAGCCGGAAGAAGCACGGCGCCAGCTCACCCAGATCAAGCCCAACAGCAGCATGTTCCTGCCCACCCTCCAGTTCTCCTTCGACCTGCTCGACTTCCTCCGGCAGGGCGACCTCCCCGCCGCCGGCGCCCTCGCCCGCAAGCGCTCCAGCACCCTCCTCCTGCCCCTCCCCACCGAGCTCATCGCCGACCTCACCCAGCTGCTCACCGAGCCCTCCCCCTCCCGCACCCAGGTCGCGGCGCTCCTGCACGAGGTCTCTCTTGACCCCCTCACGGAGGCCTGGATTCACCGGGCAGCCCCCGCACTCCTGGCGCAAGCCCGGAAGCTCGTCGCCTGAGCTAGCGCGCGGCCGGGAGGCAGGCCCCGAGGATGGCTTGCAGCAGGGCAGCGACGGTCTCCTCGGTCAGCGGGTCGGGCCTGCGGGCCTGGAGCCGCCCCAGGATCTCGCGTTCCCTGGCCGGGTCCTTGAGCGGGACCCCCTCGGCCCTCTTGAGCGCGGCGATCGAGGCGACCACCCGCGCTCGCTCCGCCACCAGGGCGAGGACCTGCTCGTCCAGGGCGTCGATGCGCTGGCGCAGCGCCTCCAGCTCGCGCATCGCCTCGGGCGTCACGAGGGCAGCACCCGCAAGGAGCCGCGGACCACGCCGTAGCCCCCCTCCACCCGCAGCTTGCGCCACACCTCCGGGGCCCCCAGGGCCCCGACCAGCAGGGCGCGGTAGGTCTCGACGAGGCGAGCGGTGGCCGGGCCGTCCTCGCGGACCAGCTCGATCCGGAACCTCCGGACACCGGAGCGCTGGAGCACCGGGACGAGCTGCGCCGCGCTCTGCGGGTGCGCGTGGAAGACCGTGTTGCGGCACCCCACGTCCGCCTCCACCGGGTGGCTCATCCCGGCGCGGTCGCGCACCGAGACCTTGTGGTGCTCGCAGGGGCGACCGCAGGTGAGATGATCCCGGCCCTCGGACAGCAGCGCGGCGTACACGCAGTGCTCCATGTGAAAGAGCGGCATCGGGTGGTGGACCACGACCTCGGCCCAGGGGGCGAAGGGGCCCGAGAGGAGCGCGTCGAGCTGTCCTGCGTCCAGGTCAAAGGACGGGGTGAAGGCCGCCAGGCCCCGCTCCAGCACCGCGGCGGCGGTCACCCGGTTGGTCACGTTCAGCGAGAAGTCTCCGATCCCGGGCGCCCCCAGCTCGGCGCAGGAGCGCAGCGCCCCCAGGCCCCGGACCAGCACGCCATCGGGGCCCAGCCCCTGCAGGTACCGATCGATCTTCTCCTCCCCGGGCTTGCGGATCCGCGGCGGCGCCAGCCCGATCCACGGCGCCCTCTGCTCCCGCAGCACACGGAACGCCGCCCCGGTCCCCGTCAGCTCCAGGAAATCCAGGTACACCCCGTCCGCGCCGGCCTCCACCGCCGCCTGCGCCTGCTCCAGCGTCCGGCACAGCACGAACAACCCCCCCGGCGCCGGCTCCCGCGAGGGCGGCGCCGCGGCCCCCCGCAGCTCCTCGCCGGCCTTCTCCTCGACTGTATGGAACTTCTTCCTCCCCTCCTCCAGGGCGGCGATCAGGGCGCGGCGGCCCCGGTTGAGGGACGAGAGCGGCAGGGTCACGCCCTCGGGGAGCGCGAGGTCAAGGGAGCCGAGGGTGAAGGGGGTGTCCCCCAGCTTGCCCAGCTTGTCCCGGAGCACGTCCGGGGCGAGGGGGGTGGTGGCAGCGGCCTGCACCGGGGCGTCCAGGTCCACCTGGGCGGAGGCGCCCCGCGCGGTGCGACCTTCCAGCCGAGGCACCCCCCCGAGGGCCCCCGAGAGCCGGAGATCGAGCCGCTCCCGGTGCGGCTCCTGCGCCATCACCGACCGGATCTCCGCCTCCACGGAGGGGGCGCTGGTCTTCCAGACCCGGCGCCCCGCCTCGGCCCGCAGGCCCCGCTCCGGCCCCAGCCACGCCAGCGCCACGGCCCCGGCGGCGGCCTCCTCGACCTCCTGGCCGTTTATCCAGAGATTCCATACACGTCCGCCGAGCTCGCCGTCGCCGCCGAGGGCGCCCTCGACCAGGATGCCGTCGCCGCGGCGGAGGGGCGCGGCGAGGCGCAGGGCGAGGCAGGGGCGGCCCCGGAGGTTCTGGACGCCGAGGGCCTCGGCGACGAGGAGGCCGCGGTGGTCGCAGGAGCGCCCCTCGACGAGGCGCTGGTGGTCGACGCCGGCGAGGAAGCCGGGGCCAGACCCGCGGGAGAAGGTCTGGAGGGCGCGGGCCCGGTCGGGGGCGAGGTCGAGGGGGCGCTGCTCCATGGCGGCGTCGACGGCGCGGCGGTAGAGGCGCGTGGTGGAGGCGACGTAGGCGGGGCCCTTGAGGCGGCCCTCGATCTTGAGGGAAGAGACGCCGATGGCGAGGAGGCGGGGGACAAGCTCGCTGGCCTCCAGGTCCTCGGGGGAGAGCAGGAAGGCCCGGTCGCCGGTGGACCGCAGGACGCCGTCGACCTCCAGTTCGTAGGGGAGGCGGCAGGCCTGGGCGCAGGCGCCGCGGTTGGCGCTGCGGCCGCCGATGGCCTCGCTGGTGAGGCACTGGCCCGAGTAGGCGACGCAGAGGGCGCCGTGGACGAAGACCTCGAGCTCGGCGTCGGTCTCGGCGCGGATCCGGGCGATCTCATCGAGGGACAGCTCGCGGGCGAGGATGATGCGCTCGGCGCCCAGCTCGCGGGCGAGGAGCACGCTGCCGGCGTCGGTGCAGGTCATCTGCGTGGAGGCGTGGATCGCCAGCGAGGGGGCGATGGCCCGGGCGAGGCGGGCGACCCCGAGATCCTGGACGATGACGGCGTCGACGCCGGCCCGGGCGCAGGCGACCACGGCGGCCTCCAGCGAGGGGAGCTCGGCGTCGAAGACCAGGGTGTTGAGGGTCACGTAGCCCCGGACCCCGTGCCGGTGCAGCCGGTCCATCGAGCGCGCCAGCGCGTCATGGTCAAAATTGGTCGCCCGGGCCCGGGCGTTGAAGCCCTGGAGGCCCAGGTACACGGCGTCGGCGCCGGCCTTGATGGCGGCGTCCAGGCACTCCTCGTCGCCGGCGGGCGCGAGCACTTCGGGGGCATTGCGGGGGAGGCTCATGATGCGGATGCCTCCACCCTACCCCAGAACCCGGCCCGAAGACGCCCCCGCTTCCTCCCCAAGGTGCGCGAAAATTCCCCCACAAGACCTCGAAAATCCCCAACATGGGAGTTTCGGGCCGGGAGTTGCCCCTGCAGGCCCGCTGCACTAAGCATTCGTGACCTCAACCCCTTGTCTGCAGCACAGACCTGACGGCGCCCCATGATCCCTGAGCTGCTCTTGCTTGTTCCTCCCTGCTCTCCTGGCGCACAAGCGCCAGGCTCCTGCCCTGCCCCCCCTGAATCCCGGGCTCCGCTTGCGGCCTGGGGGAGATGACCTTGACCTCCACCGGATCCACGGTTTCTGCCATGGTGGTGCGGCCGGACGAGGCCCAGGGCCCCGTCCCCACGCTGAGCGCCTGGGGGCGGCTGCCGGCCCCCGGCAAGGAGATCTTCTCCGAAGACCTCGAGCGCGCGACCCAGGGCGCCACGCTCACCCGCGGGCTGGGTCGCTCCTACGGCGACTCCTCGCTCCCCGCGGCGCCGGAAGACCGCGTCATCGCGACCCCCCTGGCCAACCGCCTGCTCTCCTTCGACGAGCAGACCGGCGTGCTGCGGGCCGAGGCGGGCTTCTGCCTGGCCGAGCTCAACCGCATCTTCCTGCCGCGAGGCTGGTTCCCGCCGGTCACCCCCGGCACCCAGTTCGTCACCCTCGGCGGCATGGTCGCCAGCGACGTCCACGGGAAGAACCACCACCGCGAGGGCACCTTCGGCGCCCACGTGCGCTCCCTCCGCATGCGCCTCGCGGACGACAGCATCGTCGACTGCTCCCCCACCGTTCACCCCGATCTCTTCCAGGGCACCATCGGCGGCATGGGCCTCCTGGGTCACATCCTGGAGGTCGAGTTCACCCTCCACCGGATCCCCTCCCGCTGGATCTGGATGGAGAGCCAGCGGGTCCGCGGCATCGATGAGTTCCTCGAAGCCCTCGGGCGCGCAGCCCCCCGGTGGCCCATGACCATGGGCTGGATCGACTGCCTCAGCCGCGGCAGCTCCATGGGGCGCGGCATCCTGATGGCCGGGCGGTGGGCCACCGCAGACGAGGCCTCCCGACCTCCGCCCTCGACCCCCCGCAAATGGACCTTCCCCGTCGAGCTCCCCAACTGGGCCCTCAACCCCCTCACCGCCAGCGCCTTCAACACCGCGTATTACTGGCGCCACCTCCGCCGCCACGCCGCGGGCATCGTCGCCCCTGACCCCTTCTTCTACCCTCTCGACGCCATCCTCCACTGGAACCGCGCCTACGGCCCCCGGGGCTTCACCCAGTACCAGTGCGTGCTCCCCAGGGCCGCGGGCCCCCAGGCCGTCCGCTCCTTCATGGAGCTCCTCACCCGGCTCGGCGGTAGCTCCCCCCTCTGCGTCATAAAAGACTGCGGGCCCCAGGGCCAGGGCACCCTCTCCTTCCCCATGGAGGGCACCTCCATCGCCGTCGATATGGCCGTCTCCCCCGAGATCCAGCGCATCGTCGACGCGCTCAATGCCTTCGTGATCGAGGTGGGGGGTCGAATTTACCTCACCAAGGATCGATTCACGCGCCCGGAGCACTTCCGGGCCATGGAGCCGCGGCTGCCGGCTTTCCTCGAGGCCCGCGCCAAGTGGGATCCCAAGCGACGGCTCCGCAGCGCCCAGTCGCTCCGCATCCTGGAGGGCGCGTGAAGGCAGTGATCCTGGGCGGGACCACCGGCATGGGGCGGGCCATCGCGCGCCTGCTGGCCGAGCGGGGGGACGCGGTGTTCCTGATGGGCCTCGACGAGCCCGAGCTTGAACGGAGCGCCGCCGATCTGGAGGCCCGGCACCCGCAGCGAGCGCGGGTGGGCCACGCGCTGTGCAACCTGGAGCACCCCGAGGGGTTCACGGCGGCCCTGGACGCCGCGGACGAGGCGCTGGGGGGGTTTGACACGGTGGTGGTCACCGCGGCCATGTTTGCCACCCAGGACAGGCTGGCGGACGACACCGACCTGGCGCGCCGGCTGATGGTGGTGAACTACGCGCACACGGTCGTGTTCTGCGAGCTGGTCCGCAAGCGATTGCTTGCCCGCGGGGGCGGGCGGCTCGCGGTGTTCTCGTCGGTGGCCGGCGATCGAGGCCGCAAGCCGGTGGTGATCTACGGGTCCAGCAAGGCGGGGCTCTCGGCCTACCTCGAGGCCCTCGATCACAGCTACCACGCGGCGGGCCTCACGGTGCTGTGCGTGAAGCCGGGCTTCGTCAAGACGGGGATGACCGCGGGCCTGAAGCCTCCCCCCTTCGCGGGGGAGCCAGAGCAGGTCGCCGCCGCGGTGGTGCGCGCCCTCGACCGCCGCAAGCCGCTGATCTACGCCCCGGCGATCTGGGCGCTGGTGATGCTGGTGATCCGCTCGCTCCCCCGCTTTGTCATGCGCAAGATTGGCTTCTGAAGGCGCCCGGAAGTGGGGTGACGGGGGGGCAAGAAGCGGGTAGCAAGGGGGGCATGGGACGAGTCTTGATTCTGGGTGCGACCTCCGCCATCGCCCAGGAGGTCGCGTGGCTCCACGGTCGCCGCGGCGATCGGCTGCACCTGGTGGGCCGTGATCCAGAGAAGCTGGCCCGGGCCGCCGCCTGGTGCGAGGCCGAGAGCTCCTCCCAGGCAGATTTCTCCCGGCTCGACACCAGCGAGGCGACCATCGAGAACGCCTGGTCTTCCCTCGGCGGGGTCGACACGGCGCTCATCGCCCACGGTGACCTGGGGGACCAGCTCGAGAGCGAGCGCAGCTTCGACCAGGCCGCTGCGATCCTGCAGGCCAACTTCACCAGCGCGGTCTCCCTGCTGATCCCGCTGGCCAACCGCATGGAGCGCCAGGGGCAGGGGCGCATCGGGGTGATCACCTCCGTCGCCGGGGACCGCGGGCGCCCCCGGAACTACACCTACGGCGCGGCCAAGGGGGCCCTCAACGTCTACCTGCAGGGGCTGCGCTCCCGGCTCGTCCCGTCAGGCGTGAGCGTGACCACGCTGAAGCTGGGCCCGGTCGACACCCCCATGACGCGGGACCACAAGAAGAACCTGCTCTTCAGCACCCCGGAGCGCGTGGCGGTCGACATCATCCGGGCGATGGATGCGCGGGCCGCCGAGGCCTACGTCCCGGCCTTCTGGGGCCTGATCATGCCCCTGGTGAGGCATGCTCCGGAGGGGCTCTTCCAGCGGCTCCCCTTCCTGTCCGGGCGCTTAAGATCAGAGCCGCTCGAAGTCCGGGAGCTCGCCGACGAGAGGCCGGCAATAATCAAGGAAGGCCTGGGAGACGTCGTGCGTCCCCTGGAGAAACTCGGGAGGCAGGTGCCGCGTCTTCGCCGCCACATCTGCCAGCTCGATGCGCTCGAAGCCGGACGCGTAGGCCTCGCCGCCGTACCCCTTGCCGGTGCGCACGATGGCGACCGAGCCGCTGCGGTGGCCCTGGAGCGCGAAGGCGGCGGCCTGACGCCCGGCGCGCCTCGCCTCGATCCGATCGACGACGGAGGCGTCCGGCCAGCAGCGCTGGATGTACCCGAAGGTGTCGGCCCGCACGCGAGGGGCCTTGCCGCCCGCAGGGGTGAGCCGGCTCTTGAGCAGATCCGCGAGCTGATCGCCCAGAGCCCCGGAGCCGGAGAGCTGCGCGTTGCCGTGGGCATCGACCTGGGCGTTCTTGATCAGGGTGGCGCCGATCGACTGGCCGTTCTTGTCCTGGATCCCCTCGCTCACGGCGATGTGGCAGCGCCCCTTCCGGGCGTAGACCTCCTCGACCTCGCCGATGAAGCGGTCGATGTCGAAGGCCACCTCCGGCACGTAGATGAGCTGCGGGCCGTCGGTGGTGGCGTCCCGATCGTTGCGGCGAGCGAGGGCGCTGGCGGCGGTCAAGAACCCCGCATGGCGGCCCATGATGACGTTGATCTTGATGCCAGGGAGGGAGACATTATCGAGAAAATCCGCCATGCACGCCATGGCCACGAAGCGCGCCGCGGAGGGGAACCCGGGTGTATGGTCGTTCCGGACAAGATCGTTGTCGACGGTCTTGGGCACGTGGAAGCAGGTCATCTCGTGGCCATCGGCCGCGGCCATCTCGCTGACGATGCGACAGGTGTCGGACGAGTCGTTCCCGCCGATGTAGAAGAAGTAGCGGACGTTGTTCCGCTTGCAGGCCTGGAGGATCCGCTCGCAGTAGGCCGAGTCCGGTTTGTCCCGGGTCGAGGCGAGCGCAGCGGAGGGCGTCATGGCCAGGAGGTCGAGGCGGTCCTGATGCAGCGCGCCAAGGTCGACCAGCTCATCCCGGGTGAGGCCCCGGACGCCGTTGCGCATGCCCAGGATCGACTCGACCGCCCCGACCGCCTGGAGACCGCTGCGCAGGCCCTCGATGACCCCGACAAGCGACTGGTTGATGACCGCGGTGGGGCCGCCTGACTGGCCGATGACAGCGTTGCCTTTGATCCAATCCCTGGACATGATTCCTCCTTGGAGAGAGGCGCATCTTACGCAGGGCCCCTGGAAACGCTACAGTGGAGCAACCAACAGCGCCCACCGAGAGAGCGCTGAAGTTCTCGCGGTTCGCCCCCTCTGCGCAGCTTTCCCCGCCGCCCCCGCGGCAGGTTGACCCGGACCCCATGAATGTCTTCCCTGTTCGGGCCTTCGTGGCCCTCGCCTTGCCGAGCCTGCTGCTGAGCAGCGCTCGTTGTTCGTTCCCCGAGAGAGAGTTCGATGATGCCAGGTTCGCGGAGGCCAGCGCAGGCGGAAGCGGGGGCAGCGCGGGGGGCGGAGCGGGGGGCGTCGGCGGAGCGGGGGCGAGCGGGGCGGGGTCCGGCGGCGAGGCCGGCGGCGCGGGGGCCGGCGCTGGCGGCGAAGCAGGGGGCGGCGCGGCGGGCGCGGGCGGCGAGGCGGGGGCCGGAGGGCTTGCTGGGGCGGGCGGCGACGGGGGCACCGGCGGCGCGGCGGGCACGGGGGGCGCGGGCGGGGGCTGCGTGGAGGACGGGAAGAAGCTGAGCTGCGGTCAGGGCGAGTGCGCCCGGGAAGTGGTCGCCTGCGTGGACGGCGTGCCGCAGAGCTGCACCCCCGGGCTCCCCAAGCTGGAGGTCTGCGAGAACGGCCTCGATGACAACTGCAACGGCCAGGACGACGAGTACTGCGCGGGCAACTGCGCCCATGACATCTGCGTCTCGGCGACGAAGCTCAAGGCCGAGTGCAGCCCCTGCGTGGGGGCCATCTGCGAGACGGGGAAATTTGCCAAGTGCTGCGTGGACGCCTGGGGGCCGGACTGCCTGGCCGCGGTGAGCCTGGTGTGCAACGTGGCCATCTGCAAGGGGTTCAACTGCGCCCACGCGCCCTGCGTGGTCGGGGCTCCCCTGACCAAGAGCTGCGATTATCCCTCGATGTTCGGTGAGAGCTGCGTGACCCGCATCTGCAACGAGGAACCGGGATGCTGCGAAACGGCCTGGGGAGACACCTGCGTCCAGAAGGTGAACACGATCTGCGGGCTCGGGTGTAGCCTGTAGGCACCATGGCCATGGGCATGCTGCGGCGTCGTACCAAAATCGTCTGTACCATCGGTCCTGCATCGGACAGCGAGGAGCGCGTGGAGCAGCTCCTCTGGGCCGGGCTCGACGTGGCCCGGCTGAACTTCAGCCACGGGACCCACGAGCAGCACCTGGAGCGCATCCAGACGCTGCGCCGGGTCTCCACCCGCCTCGGGAAACCGATCGCTCTCCTCCAGGATCTCTGCGGGCCCAAGATCCGCACCGGGCGCGTCCCGGGGGGCAACCTCCCCCTCGAGACCGGCAGCGAGATCACGCTGGTCGAGGGGCGCGAGGCCCGCAGCGACGGCCGGATCCCCGTGCAGTACGAGGGGCTGGCGGACGACCTCAAGGCCGGCGACCCGGTGCTGGTCGACGACGGTCGGATCGTGCTCCGGGTCCTCAAGAGCCAGGGCAAAGGCCCCGAGGGCGAGGTGGTCGCCACCGTGGTCCAGGGCGGTGTGCTGCGCGACATGGGCGGCGTCCACATCCCCGCCGCCCGCGTCCGTCTGTCAGCCATCACCGAGAAAGACAAGGCCGACCTCGCCTTTGGCCTCGCCCAGGGCGTCGATTACGTGGCCCTCTCCTTCGTCAAGACCGCCGACGACGTGAAGCTTGTCCGCGAGATCTGCGAGGCCTGGGGGCGGCCCACCCCCATCATCGCCAAGATCGAGACCCCCTCCGCCGTCGATAACCTCGAGAGCATCCTCGAGGTCACCGACGGCGTCATGGTCGCTCGCGGCGACCTCGGCGTCGAATTCCCCCCCGAGCGCGTGCCCGTCATCCAGAAGCAGATGATCGAGGCCGCCCGGCGCCACAAGGTGCCGGTCATCGTGGCCACCGAGATGCTCCAGTCGATGGTCGACTCGACCCGACCCACCCGCGCCGAGGCCAGCGACGTCGCCAACGCCGTCTACGACGGCACCGACTGCGTCATGCTCTCCGGCGAGACCGCCAGCGGCAAGCACCCCGTGCTCGCCTGCGGCATGATGGCGCGCATCGTCGCCGAGGCCGAGCAGAGCCCGTTCTACAGCTACCAGCCCAGCCCCCTCCCCCCCTCCCACAGCTCCGTCGCCGAGGCCATCGCCCGCACCGCCGCCGACGTCGCCCACCAGATCGGCGCGCGCATCATCGTCGCCCTCACCGAGAGCGGACGCTCCGCGCACCTCGTCTCCAAGGCACGCCCCTCGATGCCCATCATCGCGTTCTCCCCCAACGAACGCACCCGGCGGCAGCTCGCGCTCTGCTGGGGGGTCACTCCGCACCCCATCGACAACACCAAGGACGTCGACGAGATGGTGGACCGGCTCAACGGCCACGTGCAGGCCCGCGGCTACGCTTCCCCCGGAGACCGGATGGTCATCGTCTTTGGCGCGCCGCTGGGGGTCCAGGGGTCGACCAACTCCATCCGGGTGCGCGTCGTCGGCTTAGGCCAGAGGACAGCCTTTGGCCCCCCTCGCCTCCTCCCAGGATCAGTTCCCGCGGGTCGCCAAGTACGACCTCCAGGAGGAGCTTGGCCACGGGGGCATGGCCACGGTGTACCGGGCCCGCGATCGGCGCCTCGGCCGCGACGTCGCCCTCAAGGTGATCCACCGGCACCTGCGGGACAGCGGCGAGGTCGCCCGCCGCTTCACCGCCGAGGCCCACGCGGTCGCCAAGCTCAAGCACCCCAACATCGTCGAGATCTACGACGTGTCCGACGAGGACGCGCCGGAGCGCTACCTGGTGGCCGAGCTGATCCGGGGCCAGAGCCTCCGGACCTTGCTCTCCAGGCGGACCGCGCTCCCCCCCGAGATCGGCGCCTGCATCGGCGTCGAGCTGGCCTCCGCGCTCCACCACGCCCACGAGCGCGGCGTCATCCACCGGGACGTGAAGCCCGAGAACGTGCTCTTCCAGATCCCCTGGGTCGACCAGCCCCACCCGGAGAGCCCGGAACACGCCCTCGCCTGCGTCAAGCTCACCGACTTCGGGATAGCCAAGCTCCTCGACCAGCAAGGTGTCACCTCCACCGGGCAGGTGCTCGGCTCCCCGGCGTACATGGCCCCCGAGCAGATCGATGGCGATGCGGTCGACGTCCGCGCCGATGTCTTCGGCCTGGGGGTCCTCCTCTACGAATGCATGGCCGGACGCCTCCCCTTCGACGGGAAGACCCCGGGCCAGGTGCTCAAGGCGATCCTCCAGGGGCACTACACCCCCGCCGACCAGGAGCGCCCCGCCATCGGCGCCCGCTGGGCTTCCCTCCTCCAGCGTGCCATCGAGCCTGATCCGGCGCGCCGCTACCCGACCATGGCGACGCTCCGCGCTGGCCTCGAGGCCGAGCTCGCCCAGCTCGACATCGCCGACCCCCGGCGCGAGCTGACCGCTTACCTGCGCGACCCCGAGGGCTACGAGGCCAACCTCACCCAGCGCCTCGTCCCGCTGCTGCGCGAGCAAGGGCGCCGCGCCCTGCGCAAGGGTGATCGCATGGCCGCCGCCGCCGCCATCAACCGCGCCTGCGCCCTCGCCCCCAGCGACCCGGAGGTCATGGGGCTGGTCCGGCAGCTTGTCCAGGCGGGCTCCCTCGAGCGCTGGAAGAGCCGCCTGCTCCTCGCCGTGGGGGCCTCCCTCCTCGGCGGGGGCGCGGCAGCCCTCGGGTGGCGCTGGTCAAGACCGGCCCCCATCACCCTTGCCCGGCCTCTCCCGGCCATGGCCTGGGTGCTCCCTTCCGCCTCGTCCTCTCCCCCTCCCTCGTCTCCTGCCGCCTCGTCCTCCCCTCCCGCCAGCGTCCCCTCCGCCGCAGGCTCGGGCCACCGGCTCGCCACCCCCGCCGTCGGCCCTCGCATCGGCACCAGCCCACCGGGGCCCCTGCGCAAGGTCCGCCTCTTCCTCTCCCCTCCCAGCGCCCGCTGGAACCTCGACGGCAACCCCCTCCCCGACACCAACCTCCACGAGACCGAGCTCCCCGTCGGCTCTTCCCACACCATCGAGGCCTACACCCTCCCCAACAACAGCTGCTGCGAGAGCCCGCTCAAGAAAACGTTTGAGGTCCAATCATCTAACGGAGGAGAGGTGCAGACGGTCAACGTGTACCTGCCGTTGATCCCGGCGCGGCTGGAGGTTCAGGGGGCCGTGGGCCTGTACTTCCTGTGCCCGACGCTCTTCGGCGACAGCACGCTCAGGCCCGTGGGGCGCAGCTACCAGATCAAGCTGCAGCGTGTCCGCGAGCAGGGGACTTGCTTCCTGCGCGATGGGCCCGAGGTGCGAGGCGAGCGGGTGGTCGAGCTGAGGGCTGGCCAGAGCACCGGTCTGGCCTGGTGAGGGCGTTCAGGGCCAGGGGCTCTCCAGGTCCAGCGAGACGGCGCGGTTCTTCGAGCGCGCCCGGAGCCTGACGCGCTCGGCCTGGAGCCGCTGCACCTCTGCCTGGAGCGCCCTGGCCCTCTCGTTGGCCTCGTCTTGCCTCAGCTCGACCTCACGCAGCCGCGCCTGCAGTTCGGCTCGATCCTGCTCCGACGCGGCCCGCGCCTGTTCTTCCCGGAGTTGGCTCAGCTCCAGGGCCATCTGCCGCTGGGTCTGGGTCTGCTGCGCCAGGGCCTGCTGGAGCGTGGCGGTGAGCTGCACCATCTGCTGATGGAGCTGGAGCAGCGTCGCCTCCCGGCGTGCGGCGTGCTCGAGGGAGGCATCCCGCGGTGGTTCGCGGGGGGCGTCGGAGGCGCACCCACCCAGCAGCGGGGATGCCAGCAGACCCAGGAGCAGACGGGATCGGTGAAGCAAGCTGCTCATGGCAGCACCATCTCACGACCTGGAGCCACGCCTCAACCCCCCGGTGAGCGCGGCGAGAGCGGGACCGGAGCGAGCTGGCCCCGGTGGGTTGAACTAAGCCCCCCTGGCGACGCTGGAAGGCGGGGACATCCCAGTCGTGGTCGAGCTCGGGCATGGCGCCGCGGGTCGAGGTGCGGGTGGAGTGAGGCACCGGCTGGCGGGCGTAGGCGGGGGCAGGCTCCGGCTGGGCAGGGGCCTGGTACGCCGGGGGGCGCATGGTGGAGGGAGCGCCGCCGAGGGGAGCGCCGCCGGAGGCCCCGTGAACGACGTGGACCGGGGGAGCGACGGGGCGAGAGGACGGCTGGATGGCGGGGGTGGTCGGGATGGCCTGGGGGCGAGCCTTGGTGACCGGAGGGGCCGAGGAGGCGGCGGCCTGGGCCTCGGGCTGGGCGTAGCGCTCCATGTCGAAGCCGGTCGCGATGACGGTGACCTTGACCATGTCCCCGAGGGTCTCGTCGATGGTGGAGCCGAAGATGATGTTGGCATCCTCGTTGGCCTGCTCGCGGACCATGCTGGCGGCCTCGTTGACCTCGCGCAGCTTCATGTCGGGGCCGCCCACGAAGTTGATGAGCACGCCCATGGCGCCGGCGACGGAGAGGTTGTCGAGGAGCGGCGACGAGATGGCCATCTCGGCGGCGAGGCGGGCGCGGCCCTGGCCCTTGGCGCAGCCGGTGCCCATGAGGGCGCGGCCCATGTTCTGCATCACCGCGCGGACGTCGGCGAAATCGACGTTCACCAGGCCGGTCTGGGTGACCAGGTCGCTGATGCCCTTGACCGCCTGGTAGAGCACCTCGTCCGCCTTGCGGAAGGCGTCGATGAAGCTCAGATCCTCGTCGGCGATCCCGAGGAGCTTCTCGTTGGGGATGGTGATCAGCGTGTCGACGTGCTCGCTCAGCATCGCGAGGCCCGCGTCGGCGCGGCGGGAGCGCTGCTTGCCTTCAAAGCCGAAGGGACGGGTCACGACCCCCACGGTGAGGGCCCCCTCTTCCCGGGCGATCTGCGCGATGACCGGCGCGGCGCCGGTGCCGGTGCCGCCGCCCATCCCGGCGGTGACGAAGACCATGTCCGCGCCGCCGATCAGCTCCTTGAGGCGGTTGGCGTCCTCCAGGGCGGCCTTGCGCCCCTTCTCCGGGTCCGCGCCGGCGCCCAGGCCCCGGGTGATGCCGTTGCCGATGCTCAGCTTGAGCGGCGCCGCGTTGGCCGCGAGGGCCTGCACGTCGGTGTTGACCACGATGAACTCGACGCCCTCCAGACCAAAGTTGATCATGGTGTTGATGGCGTTCCCCCCCGAACCGCCCACCCCGATCACCTTGATGCGCGGCTGGTTCTCCGTGGTCTCCTCTGCAAACTGGATCGAAAAGGTCATCGTCGTCTCCCTGAAATCCCTGCTAAAGTCTTCTCTTCTGCCCGTCTCTGCTCGAATCAAAACGCCGCCCGCAGCCAGTCCCAGAACCGGTTGCTCGACGGCCTCGGGGGCTTCTTGGCTCCCCCGCTGCTGCTGCTGCCCGACTTCGGCGCCTCTTCCAGCTCCCGCAAGAGCCGCTGGCTGGGCTGAGGCGCCTGCAGCGCCTTCATCTTTCGCGCGGTCCGGATGGCCTCGGCCCCGTACTTCACCAGCCCCACCCCCGTCGCGTACTGGGGCCCCTGCACCAGCTGCGTGATCCCGCTGATCCCCACCGGGTACCCGAGCCGCACCGGCATCCCCAGAATTTCCTCGGCGAACTCCGGCATCCCCTCCATCAGCACCGCCCCCCCGGTCAGCACCGCGCCCGCGGACAGCTGCTCCAGCAGCCCCGTGTCCTCGATGCGCTTGCGCACCACCGCGAAGATCTCCTCCACGCGAGGCTCGATGATGTCCGAAAGAACGCGGCGCGCCACGCGGCGCGGCGGGTGGCCCCCCACGCCCGGGACCTCGACCTCGTCGTCGTCGGACACCATGCGGCCCAGGGCGCAGCCGAAGTTGCGCTTCAGCCGCTCGGCCTCGGCCATCGGGGTGCGGAGCCCCGCGGCGATGTCGCTGGTGATGTTGTTGCCGCCCGCCGGGATGACGCTGCTGTGGGCGATCCCACCGTCGACGCAGAGCAGCAGATCGGTGGTGCCGCCGCCGATGTCGATGATGACGACACCGATCTCCTTCTCATCCTCGGAGAGGATCGCCTCGGCGCTGGCGAGGGGCTCGAGCACCACATCGGCGACCGTGAGGCCGCACCGCTCGGCGCACCGGACCACGTTCTGGACGCAGCCCGTCGCCGCGGTGACCAGGTTGACCTTGGCCTGCAGGCGCACGCCGCTCATGCCGATCGGGTCGCGGATACCGTCCTGGTTGTCGACGATGAACTCCCGGGGCAACACGTGGAGAATCTGGCGATCCGCGTCGACGGGGATGGCCCTGGCGCCCTCGAGCACCCGATCCACGTCGCCCTTCTGCACCTCACCGCCGGCCACCGCGGCCACCCCGTCGCTGGGCTGGCACCGGATATGGCTCCCCGCCACGCCCGCGTACACCGTGCGGATCTCGACGCCCGCCATCTGCTGAGCCGCCTCGATCGCGTCCCGGATGCTACGCACCGTCCAGTCGATGTTCGACACGACCCCCTTGCGCAGGCCGCGGCAGGGCACGTTCCCGACCCCCAGGATCGTGATCGTCCCATCGTCCACCTCGCCCACCACCGCCGTCACCTTGGTGGTCCCGATGTCGAGGCCGACGACGATCTCGGGCTCGTCGTGCTTGGGGCGTCCGCCCTGGTGTTCCTGGTTTCGGCTCTTCATGGTCGTTCCCGGTGAGACCAGGGCGTTGCCGCCCAGGCCCGACCGACGCTGCCAGAGCCCACCGCAAAGGGCCAAATTCGTGACATGCGTTTTCCATAAGCGCCTGCATAAGTTCAACAATTTCAATATCTTGCAGTCACCCCCGGCCCCCGCACCGCCCTCCCCGCTTCCCCCGTGGATTCAGCCAGTTCACCATGAAACGTCATGCACCTCCTCGGCGAGCTCCAGCTCTTTCTCCCGGGTCAGGTCCTGCTGCGCTCCCCCTCCATCTGGGAGGCGATCCAGCGGGTCCTTGGCCTACCCGTTGACCTCTCGACAGGCGAGCAATCCACGGAGCAAGACGCGCTCACGCTGGTCGAGCTGCTCGAGGCTGCCATGAAGGACGCCGGCGTCACCAGCGTGACCTGGCTGGCCATGGACGAGCAGATCCTCTTCCATGACCGCAAGCGAGAGCCCGACGACCTCGGCCTCTTCGACCAGATCGTCCACCAGGAGGCCCCGCGCCTCGCCGGCCAGTTCCAGGGCCTGACGGTGGTCTTCGAGCACCAGGGCGACGACGTGGAGACCCTCATCGAGGCCACCATCTCGCCTCACTTTCGCGGCGGAGAGCCTGCCCTTCGCCTGACCCTGGGGGGGCGCGTCTCCTCGCTGCGCCGCAGCCGCGCCGAGGGCTACGAGGACGCCAAGGCCAGGCTGCGCTCGCTGCTGGCCCAGAGCCAGTTCCTGGCCTCCCACCGGGCCGCCTTCCGTGCCCTCCAGACCCGCCTCGCCGGGGCCCTGGAGCGCCAGTTCGGCCCCGGCGCCCGGGTCGAGGCCCCGGAGCCCCGCGTCGTCCTGATCCGCCCCAGCCCCCACTACCTGCAAGCCCTCGCCGAGATCTCCCTCCGGGGGGCCCTGATGTGGGCTCGACCCACCCCCTTCGTCGGCCCCGCCGCGCCCCCCGTCATCGACCCCTGGGACCGCTACTACCACGACCTCACCTACGCCTGGGTCGACCTGATCGAGCTGGATGAACAGGTCTTCCCCCACGGAGAGATCCGGGTCGCCTCGCCATTGCCCATCCTGGACACGAGAGGCCACGACCTCACCGCGGTCGAGGACGAGAGCGCCCTCCGCCAGCGCCTCTACTCGGCGCACCTGGCCGCCATGCACGATTTCAACGAACCCGATCGGCGCGCCGTCGAGCTTCGCGGCTACGAGAAGGCCGAGGGGGCCTGAGACCACGTACAGGCGCCCCCCGGCGAGGATGGGGCTGTGCACCGCGGCCACCGCCACCTCCCCCCGCCACCGCACCGCGCCGGTCTTCAGGTCGAGCAGCACGACCTCCTTGCCCACGGTGAACACCACGCGCTCGTTGGCCCCGATCGCCACCGAGGTCTCGTTCCCCACCACCGGCGCATGCTTCACCCCGGACTCGAAGCGCCATCGCTCCTGGCCTGACCCCGCGTCGAACGCCACCAGCTCCCCCTTGTCCGTCCCCACCACCACCAGCCCGCCTCCCAGCGCCGGCGCGGCCCCCAGCGCCCCCTTCAGCGCCACGCTCCACCGCGTCTCTCCGTTCTCCTGCGACCGGGCCACCAGGCGCCGCTCTCGCTGCACCCGCTCCACCACGAACACCTGCCCCTGTCCCGCGCTCGGGTACCCCACCGGAGCCCCGTTCTTTGACCACCGCGGCTTCCCCGTCGCCGCCTCGAAGGCAAACACCCCCGAGAACGACGCGAACTTGTAGTTCGATACCTGGTACACCGCGCCCCCCTCCAGCGCCACCCCCCCCAGGTCGTCCATCGTGTCCATGGGTGAGGAACCTCCATACTTGCTCTGCTTCCAGAGCGCCTCACCGGCCGGGGAGAACGCCCCCAGAAA
>JALOQB010000226.1 GCA_025453595.1 Polyangiaceae bacterium | reverse complement strand
GGAGCCGCACGCCGCAAACAGACCCGACACCACCAGCACACCGACACCGAGCGACCAGGACTTCATGCCCTCGAACGTACCACAGCCCAGGCTCGACCTTCACGGGCCTTGTTCCCCCGGCTCCCCGTGGAAACAGGGCCCTCGCACCTCCCGGCCCGAGCCCTCCAGGTACGCCTGCACCATCCGCCCCTCCACCCGTACATGAAGCCGCGACGGCCCCGCCAGCCGCAGCTCTCGCCACGCCGACCCCTCCCGCAACGGCATCACCGCCCCAGGCCTCGGCTTCCCCTCCCCGTCCAGCACCGTCCACGCGAGGATCCTTCCATCTAGAACTTCCATACACAAGCCGGGCTCGTCCTCGTCCCCCGCGGGGTCCTCCGCCGGGAGCTTGACGCCGCACAGGGCGCGCCCCTCCGCCGGCGCCTGGAACGACCGCGCCCAGCCGGTCCACTGGCCGCGCGGACGGGCCGGGTTGTAGCGGGCAGGCCCCCGCATGCGGGGCGGGGACGGGGGGTAAGTGCCCTGGGTCAGGTGGGGGGCCAGCAGCGGAGGCTGGTAGCCCCAGGTGCACCAGGAAGGCACCTCGAACAGCAGCTCCTCCGGCGCCTCGGGCTCCGGCGTCGCCGCGCAGGACAGCCCCAGCGAGGCCAGCGCCGCCGCCACCCACCCCCCGGCCTTCACAGCGCCTCCACCGACTTCAGCATCTCGGTCACGAAGTGCAGGCGGGGGCGGATCAGGGTGTTCCGCAGCGCCCTGGGCCTCACCTTGATGATCCCGTTCATCACGTCCATGCCCCCCGCCGCCAGCGGATCATCCGAGAATGTGTACGAGTACCCCTGCTCGCTCTTCCGCCCGTCCCCCGGGGTCTGCGCCGCGGCCCCGCCGGCCGCCAGCAGCACCACCGCCATCGCACGCACCACCATCCTGCTCTTCTTTCCCATGATTCGCTCGCTTTCTCCCGGCATCATTCCGGGCAGGCACACAGCAGATCGTTCGGCAAACAGATGCACCTCGGCACGATGAACGGGCGCGCCGAGGCCGACGCGGGCGCCGGGGCCGAGGCCGACGGCGTCGCGGAGACAGACGCGGACGCCGCAGGGCGCCGCGGGCGGACCGGCGGCGCCGGCGCCACCTCCCCGGAGGGCGCGGACGCCGGGGCCGGCGGGCTCACCGGCGCCGACGGCCGGCGCGCCGCAGGGACCCCGAGCACACGGGCCACCTCGCCCCCCTCGTCGTCCGCGTCCGTACGTATGGACTCTCCATAGTACAGGGCGTAGCGACCCGCGGCGAGGCGCTCGGAGCGCCGGGCGACGCGGAGGTCGACCTCGCCCTGGAGGACCGCGAGGGCGGTGGCCGGCCCCGGCGCCCCGGTCCCCCGGGGAGCGGCGGCGAGGACGTGGACGCGGCAGCAGGCGCCGAGGCCCTCGGCCTGGCCATCGGGGGTGATCACGCGCAGGACGGTGTCCGGAGCGGAGCGGTAGGCGACCTCGCCTTCGAGCTGGCGGATCCAGCCCTGCTCGACGGCGAGGCGGGCGCCGGGCTCGGCCACGGCGACGACGCCGCGGACCAGCTCGATCTCGGTGCGGACCCGGGCGAGGAAGGTGCCCTGGAGGGCGGCGCGGGTGAGCCTGACGTTGACCCAGAGGGCGCCGCCCGCGGCGACGAGGGCGCCGGCGGAGAGGGCGGCGAGCAGGCCGCGGCGCTGCAGCCCCCGGGGCGCGGCCGGAGGGGCCGGGGCCTCGGCGTCGAGGGCCCGGTCCACGCGCTCCAGGAAGTCCTGGGGGGGTTCCTGGGGTTTCCAGCGATCGAGGGGGAGACGGCTCATGGTTCCTCTTGCAGGAAGGGGGCGAGCAGCGCGCGGAGGCGCTCGCGGGCCCGGAAAATACGGGTCTTGACGGTGCTGATCGGGGTCGCAGTGACCGCGCCGATCTCCTCGAGGGTGAGGCCGTGGAGCTCGGCGAGCACCAGGGCCTCGCGCTGCTCCTGGGGGAGGGCCAGCGCCGCCTGCTCCAGCGCCTGCCCCAGCTCGGCCCGCTGGCGTTCGGTCTCAGGCGTACCGTGGCCGGCGATCTCGGTGTCCTCCAGGGGCAGGGTGGAGAGGGCCCGGCGCTTGCGGTCGTCGAGGGCGCAGTTGCGGGCGATGGTGAGCAGCCAGGTCGAGGTGCGGGCCGAGGTGGGCTCGAAGCGCGGGAAGGCGCGGTGAGCGCGGAGGAAGGTCTCCTGGGCCAGATCCTCGACCAGGGGCCCGCGGCCCAGCAGCCGCGACAGGTAGGCGAAGACGAGGCGCTGGTAGCAGAGCACGAAGCGGCGAAAGGCGACCCGGTCGCCGCGGCGGCAGGCCTCGATGGTGAAGCGATCGATCTCGCCCGGGATCGGATCTTCCCGGGACAAGGGCACCTCGGAGCTCGCCATCACCGCCATCATCCGGTGGAACGACGGCTTGCTCCAAAGGTTCCCCCCCGGGAACGAGAAACAGAGGACGCAGCGCGAGGGACCGCGCCGCGGGGCAGATCACTCTGCGCCGGCGTGCACTTCCTGGGGAGGAGGCGCCGGGGGTCTACCCTTACCCACCCAGCGAGCGAGGGCCTCGGAGAGGTCGTCGAAGAGGGAGTAAGCGACGGGGGTGGCGAGGAGGGTGAGGAGGAGGGCGAGGGTCTGGCCGCCGATGATGACGAAGCCGGTGGCGCGGTTGGTGCCGGAGCCGGCGCCGCTGGAGAAGACGAGGGGGATCATGCCAGCGACGAAGGCGGCGGTGGTCATGAGGATGGGGCGGAGCCGGTCGCGGTTGGCCTCGAGGATGGCGTCGGCGCGAGGGAGGCCGCCCTCGCGGAGCTTGATGGTGTGGTCGATCTGGAGGATCGAATTTTTCTTCACGACGCCGAAGAGGACGAGGACACCGAGCATCGAGAAGATGTTGAGGCTCTGGCCGAAGATGATGACGGACAGGAGGGCGAAGGGGACCGTGAGGGGGAGGCTGAGGAGGATGGTGATGGGGTGGAGCCAGGACTCGAACTGGGCCGCCAGCACCAGGTACATGAAGATGAAGGAGAGGCCGAAGGCGAGGGCGAAGTTGCGGCCGGCGCGGCCCAGCTCCTTGGACTGGCCGGTGGCGCCGGCGGAGTACCCGGGGGCGAGGTTCATGCGCTTGACCTCGTTGTCGAGGGCGGCGAGCACGTCGGCCTGGGAGTAGCCCTGGATCAGGTTGGCGGTGAGGGTGACCTGCTTCTGGCGGTTGTAGCGATCGATGCGAGAAGGGCCGGTCCCCTCGACGAAGGAGACGAGGTTATCGAGGGTGACGGTGCCGAGCTTCTGGGAAGGGACGGCGATGCGCCGCAGGTCGTCGGTGGTGCGCCGGAAGTCGCCCTGGGCGCGGGCGTAGATGTCGTACTGCTCGCCCTTGTCGCTGTAGGTGGAGACCTCGAGGCCGCCGACCAGGAGGCGCAAGGTGCTGGCGACGTCGGCGACGGCGACGCCAAGGTCCGCGGCCTTTTTCCGGTCGATGATGGCGCGAACCTCGGGCTTGCCGACGATGAGGGAGCTATCGGCGTCGACGACGCCGGGGAGGGCCTTGAGCCGGTTCAGCAGGGCATCCGAGTAGCCCGAGAGCTTGGGCAGCTCGGGGCCCCGGATGATGTACTGGATCGCCGCGGCCGAGTTGCCGCCGCCGGAGAACGCGGGGACGGGGCCGATGCTGACGCGGAGCTGGTAGCTCTTGAACTGGGGGGTGACCTCGCTGCGCGCCTTGTCGATGAGGTCTTGCTGGGAGAGCTTGCGCTGATCGGCGGGGATGAGCTTGGTGTAGATGCTGGCGAGGTTGGGGGTCTTCTGGGGGTCGTCCCCGATGGTGACGACGGTGTACTCGACGCCGGGGAGCTTCTGGATCTCGGTGGCCATCCGGGTGGCGATGAGGCGGGTCCCGTCGAGGCTGGTGCCCTCGGGGGCCCGCAGGGTGACGGCGAACTGGGACTCATCCTCCGTCGGGAGGAAGTTCTTCGGCGCCTTCGCCCCCAGCACCGGCACCGAGGCGCAGGAGCCGAAGCAGGCGGCCACGATGACCCACCGGTGGAGCATGGACCACCGGAGCATCTTCATGTAGCCGCCCTCGATGATCTTGTAGAACCGGGACACCTGGTGCCCGGCGTTCCGGTCCGGGTCCTTGAGCCAGCGGGCCGAGAGCATCGGCGTCAGCGTGAAGCTGACCAGGAGCGACACCATGATGGCGAACGCCATGGTCAGGCCGAAGGAGTTCATGAAGCGGCCGACGATGCCGCTCATGAAGGCCACCGGCAGGAAGACCGCCACGAGCGACAGGGTGGTGGCCAGCACCGCGAGGCCGATCTCCCGCGTGCCCTCGATGGCGGCCACGTAGCGGCTCTCGCCCTTCTCCTCCATGTGACGATAGATGTTCTCCAGCACCACGATGGCGTCGTCGATCACGATGCCCACCGCCAGGGTCAGCGCCAGCAGCGTGATCGAGTTCAGGGTGAAGCCGGCGGCCTTCATCACGCCGAAGGTGCTGACGATGCTGGTCGGGATGGCGATCGCCGAGATGACCGTGGAGCGCCAGTTGGCCAGGAACAGGTACACGATGATCGCGGCGAGCAAGCTGCCGAGCCACAGGTGCTCCTGCACCGCGTGCACCGAGTTCAGGATGAACTCGGACTGGTCGCGGGCCACCTCGATGCGGTACCCCTGGGGCAGCCGGGGCTTCATGTCCGCCAGGGCGCCCTTGACGCTGTCCACCACCTCGACGGTGTTGGTGCCGCTCTGCTTCCGGATGCTGAGGAGCACTGCCGAGCGCTGCCCCTGGAAGCCCGCGGACTCGGGCTCGGCCTTGCCGTCCTCGATCTCGGCCACGTCCCGCAGCCGCACCGCGTACCCCTCGCGGAGGCCCACGGTGACGTCCCGGAGCTCCTCCAGCGAGCGCACGCGGCCCCGCATCCGCAGCGTGACCTGCTTGCCGCCCTGGTCGAGGCGCCCCGCCGGGATCTCGACGTTCTGCGAGGCCAGGGAGCGGGAGAGATCCGCCGCGGTCAGCCCGTACTTGGACAGCTTGTCCGGGGAGACCCAGAGGTTGATCTGACGACCGCGGCCGCCGATGATCGTGACCTCGCCGACGCCGGGCTTGGACTCGAGCTCCCGGCGAACCACCTTGTCGCCAAACTCGGTGAGCGCCAGCACGTCCCCGGGGCCCGAGAGCGTCATGGTGAGCACCGGAGACGCGTCCGGATCCATCTTGGTGACCGTGGGCGGGTCGATGCCCTGCGGCAGGGTAGCCAGCACGGCGTTGACCCGGTCCCGCACCTCCTGGGCGGCGACGTTGATGTCCTTCTCGAGGAGGAAGGTGACGTACACCTGGGAGACGCCCTCCGCCGAGGCGGAGCGCAGCTCATCGATGCCGCTGATCGTGTTGACCGCGGCCTCGATCTTGTCGGTGATCTCGCTCTCGACCTCCTCCGGCGCGGCCCCGGGCTGGATCGTGGTCACCGTGACCACCGGGAAGTCGACCTTGGGGAACCGGTCGAGGCCAAGCTGGAAATACGAGAACAGCCCGACCACCGACAGGATCAGCACGATCACCGACGCGAAAACCGGACGCCTGACGCAGATTGCTGCGAGCCATTGCATGACGCTGCTCCTTTCAACGAGCCGCGACGGGGGTCCCGTCGGAGAGTTTCTCCAGGTCGCTCACCGCAACCTCCTCGCCATCCTTGAGGTCACCGATCACCTCGACCAGGCCGCCGGTGCGGCGCCCGGTCACGATCAGCCGCTCGGTGACCTTGTCCCCGGTCTTCACGAAGACCCGGGCGCTGGACCCGGTGCTCCCGACCGCCCCCTCCGGCACCAGCGTCGCCCGGGTGGCAGCCCCCGGGATCACCAGCCGCGCCCGGGCGAACATCCCGGGGCGCAGCAGACCGTCGTCGTTGGGCAGCTCGGCCTCGATGGGCAGGGCGCGGGACTGCTGGCGCACGCTGGCGCCGATGCGCTTGATCGTCCCCTCGAAGGTCCGCCCGGGGAAGGCCACCACCGCGGCCTCGACCCGCGCCCCCGCCTGCACCCGCCCCACGTCCGCCTCCGGCACGTCGATCTTGAGCCGCAGCGGGTTGTCGCTCACCACCACGACCACCACGCGCCCCGGCGTCGCGTACTCGCCCATCGAGATCCGCCGCTCGGCCACCGATCCATCAAAAGGCGCCCGGATCATCGTGTCCGAGAGCGATTTGCCAGCCAGCCCGGTCGCCGCCGACGCCCCCGCCAGCGCCGCCTGGGCCTGCTTCGCCCCCGCCAGCGCGCTCGCGTACTGCGCCTTCGCCTGCTCGGCCCGGGTCCGCGCTTGATCCCACATCGCCTGGCTCATCGCCCCGCTCTCGAAGAGCGCGCGGGTGCGCTCCGCGTCCGCCTGGGCCAGGTCATTGGCCTCCTTGGCGGCCCTCACCTCGGGCACCTGCGCCGGGTCGAATTTCCCGTCGGTCAGCCCGTCCCCCAGCCGCTCCAGCGCCTGCCGTCGCTGCGCCGAGGCCTGCGCCGCTCGCAGCGCCGACTCGCGCCGGTCCAGCTCGATCAGCGGGTCCCCTTTCTTCACCCGGCTCCCCACGTCCACGAAGAGGCCGCTCACCGCCCCCGCCACCAGCGCCGGGACCTCGCTGGTCTCCGCCGCCGCCAGCGTCCCGCTCAGCTCGATCGACTGCTCCAGCATCTTGCTCTGGACCCGCTCGAACCTCGTCGCCACCGGCGCCTGCGCCGCCTGCGCCTCCGCGGCCGGGGCGCCCTCCTTGGACTTTGCTTTGCAGCCGGGCGCGGCCAGCGCGACCCACAGGAGCGACAGGGCAAGCGCCGGCGGGGCCGCGCGCCACGAGAGGCCATTCGTCTTCATCGGGAGCATCCTTGGGCCGGGTGCTAGCACCGATGAACCCCCCCCACGGTCATCCCCTCGCCCTGGCCCCCTTGACCTGGCGCAAACCCTTGAAATAAAACGATTTTTCCTTGTTGAAAAAGCGTGAAGCGGCCGTTCACACGTTGAAGCGGAAGTGCATCACGTCGCCGTCGCGCACCAGGTAGTCCTTGCCCTCCGTCGAGAGCTTGCCGGCCTCGCGGCACCGGGCCTCGGACCCGAGGGAGACAAAATCTTCCCACCAGATGACCTCGGCCTTGATGAAGCCGCGCTCGAAATCGGTGTGAATGACGCCGGCGGCCTGGGGCGCGAAGGCCCCGCGCGGCACGGTCCAGGCCCGCACCTCGGTCTTGCCGGCGGTGAAGTAGGTGAAGAGGCCGAGCAGGTTGTAACCGGCCCGGATCACCGCGTGAAGCCCCGGCTCTTTGAGGCCCACGCTGGCCAGAAATTCGGGGCGATCGGCGGGGTCCAGCTCGGCGATCTGGGCCTCCAGGGCGGCGCAGATCGGGATGACCTGGGCCCCCTCCTCCGTGGCGAAGGCCTTGAGCGCCTGGAAATGCTTGTCCGCGTCGACGTTGGCCAGGGCCTCCTCGCTCACGTTGGCCACGTAGAACACGGGCTTCGCGGTCAGCAGCTGCATGTCCCGGAAGATGGGCGACGCATGCAGGTCGTCGGGGAGCACAAAGCTGCGGGCCGGCTTGCCCGCGTCCAGGTGCGCCGCCAGCGCCTCGCACAGCGGCACCGCCGCCTTCTCCACCGGCGAGTTCGCCTTGACCATCTTGCGGGCGCGCTCCAGCCGCTTCTGCACCGTGTCCAGATCCTTCAGGCACAGCTCGGTCTGGATGGTGGCCACGTCCCCCACCGGATCCACCCGGTTCTCGACGTGGATCACGTTCGGATCCTCGAAGCACCGCACCACGTGGGCCACCGCGTCCACCTCGCGGATATGACCAAGAAACTGGTTGCCCAGCCCCTCCCCCTTCGAGGCGCCGCGCACCAGCCCCGCGATGTCGACAAAGCGGATCGTCGCCGGCACCGTCCGGTCCGGGTGAACCACCTTGGCCAGCGCCTCGATCCGCGGGTCCGGCACCGGCACGATGCCGACGTTCGGCTCGATGGTGCAGAACGGATAGTTCGCCGACTCGGCCTTCGCCGACGAGAGCGAGTTGAAGAGGGTGCTCTTGCCCACGTTGGGCAGGCCCACAATGCCGCATGCAAAACCCATGGGCGCGGCGGGTTAGCATGCGCCCCTGGCCCCGGCTAGCGCCCCGTGCTCCCCCCGCCCGTCGCCTCCAGGTCCTCTTCGCCCTTATCGCCCTCCCCGTCTTTCGCTACCTACCTCCCCGTGCGCGTCCCTCTCCTCGCCCTCGCCCTCCTCGCCGGCTGCGCCACCTCGACCCCGCCTGCCCCCGCGACCCCCGGTGCCCCGCCCTCCGCCGAACCGGCCCCCCCGCCCCCCGCCGGAGCCCCCTGGACCGCACGCCTCGACGCCGACAGCCCCCTCGTCGGTCGCCTCTGGGACCCACGCGCCCGCCGCGCCCTCTCCCTCCAGGAATTCCTCCAGCGCGCCGCCCAGTCCGACTTCGTCCTCCTCGGGGAGAAGCACGATCACCCCGATCACCACCGCCTCCAGGCCCTGGTCCTCTCCTCCCTCGTGCCTCGCAAGCCGACCGTCGTCTTCGAGATGATCGACCTCGATCAGCAGCAGCCCCTCGATGCCTTCCTCCAGGCTCACCCCCGCGACCACGAAGCCCTCGGCTCCGCCCTCTCCTGGGAGCAGCGCGGCTGGCCCGCGTGGCCTCTCTACCAGCCCATCGCCGCCGCCGCCCTCGGCGCCGGCCTCCCCCTCCGCGCCGGCAACATCTCCCCCGCTCAGGCCCGCGCTGTCGTCAAGAATGGCCTCGCTTCCCTCGGGGAAGATCGGGTCCTGGAGTGGGGTCTCAAAGAACCCATGGAGGCCACCTCCTGGGCCTCGCTCCAGCAGGAGATGAAGGACGCCCACTGCGGTCACCTGCCCGATCGCATCCTGCCGGGCATGGCGGACGCTCAGCGGGCTCGCGACGCGGCCATGGCCCACCAGCTCCTGGCGGCCGGAGGCCCCGCGGTGCTGATCGCAGGCGCAGGCCACACGCGCTCGGATCGCGGCGTACCGCTCTACCTGCGGGCGCGGCGCCCCGGCGTGCGAACCCTGAGCGTGGCGTTCCGCGAGGTGCAGGCGGGGCAGCGCGAGCCGGACCCGCAGGACAGCGTCCACGACCTGCTCTGGTTCACCCCACGCCTCGACGACAGCGATCCCTGCGCGGCCTTCCGCAAGGGCTGACGACGCCCTCGGGCTGGCCCCCGGATTTGGCCGCTGCTACCTTGCTTTCCCATGGCCTCGGTCGCGGTCCCGCTCCCGCCAGCTACCCCTCCCCCAGAGCCCACCGCGGCCGTCCAGATCGCCTGGCCCGACGACCTCCGCCGCTGGTACCTGCCCGAGGAACACGAAGAAGTGGGCATCCCCTTGATCCTGGCGCTCCTGCTGCGCCACCTCCTGCTCTCCCTCGAAAGCCTCGCCGAGGAAGAGGGTCGTGACTGGCTCGTCGGTTCCGAGCAGGACATGCTGCTGCGCGCAGACGACCTGCGCGTCGGCGTTCGACCCGATGTTTACCTGCTGCCGGGTCGGCCCAAGGATCTCTCCTTTGAACGCTGGCCTGCCTACGAGCCTGACGTCCCCGTCCCTTTCTTCGCCCTGGAACTCGTGTCCCCTTCCAACTGGTGGAAGGACTACGAAGATGCACCCGAGAAATACACCGCCCTCGGGGTCAACGAATTGTTGCTCGTCGACACCCTCGCCAGGGAGGGGAAAAGCCGCGCCAAGAATGCCCAGGTGTTCCAGCTCTATCGCAAGGGCAAGGGCGGCCGTCTGGAGCGTGTCTACACGGGCCCTGGCCCTGTCTTCTCCAGAGAAGTCGGCGTCTGGTGGAGGCTCGAAGGAGACCTCTTGCTCCTCTCCCGGGATGAAGCTGGCCACCAGCTTATCCAGACCCGCGAGGAAAAACTCCGGAAGCTCCTCGATGAAGAGCGCTCGGCCCTCGAAGCACTTCGACGGCAGGCGATGCAGGCGAAAAACGCCAGAGAAGAAGCAGAGCGAAAGGCCGCCGTGGAACGCGCAGCCAGGGAAGAGGCGGAGCAAAAAGCTGTCGCTGAACGCTCGGCGAAGGAAGAGGCGGAGCAAAAGGCTGCCGCCGAACGTCTGGCGAAGGAAGAGGCAGAGCAAAAGGCTGCCGCCGAACGTCTGGCGAAGGAAGAGGCGGAGCGAAAGGCTGCCGCCGAACGCTTGGCGAAGGAAGAGGCGGAGCGAAAGGCTGTCGCCGAACGTCTGGCGAAGGAAGAGGCGGAGCGAAAGGTTGTCGCCGAACGTCTGGCGAAGGAAGAGGCGGAGCAAAAGGCTGCCGCCGAACGTCTGGCGAAGGAAGAGGCGGAGGAAGCGAGAGGCGCAGCGGAGCAACAGGTGCTGTTGCTGGCGAGGGCGGCGATCGAGGATCTCTGCGATGCCTTCCAGGTGGAGCTGACTCCGGAACGACAGGCGCAGCTGAAGCAGGAGGGCCTAGATGGCCTGGCAGCGCTGAGGAAGCATCTCAAGGAGCATCACCGGTGGCCCTGAGCTCCTCCGCCAGAACTCCGGTGACCTCCCCCCGTTCTCTTGCAGGGTGAAGGCATGGATGGCGCAGAGCAAACCAGGGCCCTCGAGCGGGCACGCCTGCTGGAGCGCCGCGGCGCAACCCAGGAGGCCATCGAGGCCTACCTGAACCTGGGGCTTCCGGAGGATGCGGTGCGTGCAGCCGCCAGCGTGGGTCGATTCCTGGAGGCGGCTCGCCTGGCGCTCGCGCACGTCCCGGCGCAGCAAGACCTTGGCTCGCTGGAAGGGTCTCCACGGCGGCTGGCGCACCGGGCCGCGCTGTTGCTCCTGGAAGCCGGGGAGCACGGGGAGGCGATCCAGCTGCTCCTGGCGCTGGGCGAACGGGAGCAGGCCCGCGCTGCAGCGGAGCGCCTGGGGAACGTGCAGATCACGAATTTTTCAGGCCCTGGAGCCCCCACGATGCCCTCCGCAGGAGCGCTGGCGGCGCGGGCGCGGGCCCTCGAGATCGACGGCCACGCGGAGGCAGCCCGCGCGGCCTACCTGGCGCTCCAGAAGTATGGAGATTCCGCACGCATGGCCCTCCAGCTCGGACGCGCGGAGGAGGCGGGGGCGCTGTACGAGCGGGCCGGGATGCTCCTGGAGGCAGCCCGCTGCTACCAGCAAGCTGGAGCAACGGAGCGCGCCGGCGAGCTGCGGCTACGGCTGCCCCTGACCCACGCGGGCTACCGGGAGTCATGCGTGGAGGTGCTGGCCGATGCGACGCGGAGGGGGGCCCTGAGCGCGCGGCAAGGGCGGTGGCTGGCGGCGTTCCTGGAGAGCGATCCTGTTGGGGCGGAGGAGCGGCGAGCCTTCGAGCAGGCGGCGGCGCTGCTGGAGGCGCATGGCCAGCGAGATGCAGCGGAGGAGCTACGGGCCCGGCTGGCCTGATACGACCAACGGGTCAAGACGACCGCTTTGACCCGTTGGGAGTAGGAGGGGCTTCGTAGTTCTTCACGGGACAGGGGAGAGGGGGTGATTAAACGGGGAGGCCCATGAGCGAGATGAAGGGCAAGGTCTGCATCGTCACCGGCAGCAACACGGGCATCGGGAAGGAGACAGCGCGAGGGCTGGCGGCCCGGGGGGCGACGGTGATCTTGGCCTGCCGCGACCTGGCCAAGGCCGAGGTAGCCCGGGAGGACATCGCCCGCAGCACGGGCAACCGGGAGGTGAAGGCCATGGCCCTCGACCTCGGGAGCAAGAAGAGCATCCTGGGTTTCGTCGAGCGCTTCCAGGGGGAGCACCAGCGGCTCG
>JALOQB010000521.1 GCA_025453595.1 Polyangiaceae bacterium | reverse complement strand
CCTGCTCGTAATTTCCGCGAGCGATGAGGTCCATGCCGGACTTGAAGTAGCGGCGCGCCTCGGTGCGCGCATCGGCCTGCGCGACGCCGGCTTGCAGCAGCCAGGCGATGACGAGCGTCGCGGAAATTGTCCGCGTATTCAGCTGAGGACCACGCCCCTTGGATCGTGCTTGCAATGGCCTGTCTCCCTCGTGGCCTGCCTTGCAGCACTATAACGCAACGTCTGTCCGGAAAAGAAGCGCCGCCAGCAAGGAAACGGCGGGGCCGAGCGAGGTGCGTCAGTAGGGGATGGGCTTGAAGCCGTTGTCGCCGTTGTTGGCGGGCTGGGGAGGGCGAGGGCCGCCGCCACCGCCGCCGGAGGGAGAGAGCTTGAAGGAGACCTTTTCGTCGCCGATCTTGATGGTCTTGCTGTCGGTCTGGAAGCCTTTCTTGCTGAAGAAGAGCTTGAGCTCCTTGCCCCTGGCGATGTCGCCGCCCTCGAGGGTGATCTCGCAAGGGGTCGATTTGCAGGCCTCTTTGCCGTCCTTCTCGCGGAGACGGACGGAGGCTCCGGAGGGTTCGCTCTCGACGCGCAGGGAGAAGGTGGTCGGCTCGGGCGCGGCGGATGCGGTGGCGGAGGCCCGGGGAAGAGCCGTGGGGAGGGCCGTGGGGGGCGCCGGGGTCGAGGAGGTCGCGCTGGCGGCGGGGGTCGGTGGGGCCGGCGTATCTCCGCGGGAGGAGAAGGCCACCACCCCGAGGACCCCGAGGGCAGCGGCGCCCAGGAGCCCGAAGAGCAGAGGCTTCTTGCTGCTGGTTTCAGCGGAGAGCGGGGAGGGGTCGGTGGGGAGCGCGGTGCCCAGCCCCGGGAGCGGGCCCGACTGGCTGATGCTGGCCGGGGTGGCGCCGGAGGGGTTGTTGTTGAGAGAGGACAGCGGGGAGGATGGTTCGGAGGTCGGGTTGACCGCGGAGAACTGCCCCGTGGACGAGGCCATGAGGGTGCCGGAGAGGGCCCCGGGCCCGGATCTCTTCAGCGCGGCCAGCAGCTCGTCCATCGAGGAGAAGCGCTCGGCAGGGGTCTTGGCGATGCACTTGAAGATGATCTCCTCGAGCACCGGCGAGATGCGGCAATGGGGGTTGATGTCGCGGAGGGCCGGGGGGGCCTCGTTGACGTGCGCCATCAGCGTGTTGACCGAGTTGGCGCGATCGAAGGGCACCTTGCCGGTGACCATCTCGTAGAGGACGATCCCCAGGGAGTAGATGTCGGTGCGAGCGTCGACCCGGTCGCCGCGGATCTGCTCGGGGGACATGTACTTGGGGGACCCCATGAACAGGCCCGCCTGGGTGAGCTCCTCGGCGTTGCCCTCGACGTTCTTGACCAGACCGAAATCGAGCACCTTCACGAAGTCGGCCTCGTCGGCGTGATCGACGAGGTAGATGTTGGCGGGCTTGAGGTCGCGGTGGATGACGTTGATGCTGTGGGCCTCGCGGAGGGCGCGGCAGATCTGGCGAGCGATGTGGGACGCTCGCTCCTCGTCGAAGGGGGCCTCCTCGCGGATGGCGCGGTGCAGCGTGCGCCCTTCGAGGTACTCCATCGCGATGTAATAGGTCTCTTCATCGCGACCGTAGTCGAAGATGGTGACCGTGTTGGGGTGCGTCAGCTTGGACGCGGTGCTCGCTTCAAGGAAGAATCGCTTGTGAAACTCGGGGTCGCTGTCGCCCGCGTAGTTCGGGTTGAGCACCTTGAGCGCGCAGACACGGCCCAGCGGCGCCTGCTCGGCCCGGTACACCTTGCCCATGCCACCGCGAGCGATGAGGGCGACGACCTTGAATCGTTCGTTGATCGTCTTGCCAATGAGCGGATCGGGGCCCGAGGCCGCCTTCTGCACCGCTGATGGATGGGCATCGCTCATGGACTCTTCCCTCTCACCACCCAAGTGTGCCCGTCCATGGCCCCCCTGTCAACGAGCAGAACCCCGGGAAAAATAGCCCGTTTTCTCGTTATTTCTCCGCGCCGCGATTGACGCGCGGGGAAGGTTCTTGAAAGCCTGCGTCATGACCCCCGCCGAGCTGGAAAAAGAGCTGAAGTCGGGCAAGATTCGCCCTGTCTATCTGGTCGCGGGCGAAGAGCGGTTCCTCAGCGACCAGATCGTGCGGGCCCTGCGTGCTCGCCTCGTCGAGCCAGGCATGGCCGACTTCAACGAGGACATCTTCTCCGCCGGGGAGGTCCCGGTCGAGAAGGTGCTGGGCGCGGTCCGCATGGCCCCGATGATGTCCGAACGCCGCTTCGTGCTGGTGCGCAGCCTGGAGCGCTGGGAAGGGCGCAGCGAGGAGAAAGAACCAGCCCCCGGCAAGCAGGCCAGGGAGACCCCCATGGAGCAGCTCGCTCGCTACGCCGAGCAGCCTGTGCCCTCCACCTGCCTGGTGCTCCAGGGGGGCAAGCTCGATCAGCGCCGCAAGCTCGCGGCCGCGGCCAAGAAGCAGAATTTCCTCGTATCCTGCGAGCCCCTCGACCGGCGCGCCCTCAAGGGCTGGATCGAGCGCGCTTTCAAGGAGCGAGGGCACCCGGTCGAGGGGGGGGTTCCAGAGCACCTTGCCGAGATCGCTGGCCCCGAGCTGGGGTACGTGGCCGACGCGGTGGAGCGGCTCTGCCTGTTCGTGGGGCAGGGGGCCCGGGTGACGGCGGCGGCGGTGGCGGAGGTGGTGACCCGCGTGCGGGAGACCGACGTGTGGGGCCTGTCGACGGCGGTCGGCGAGCGCGATTTCCCCCGGGCGCTCGGCATCCTGGAGGAGGTGTATGCGCCGTATGAAGGGGTCCGCCTGGTGGGCCTCCTTGCCTCCTCGATCCGCAAGCTGCTGGCCTTCTCGCTGGCGCTCCAGCGCGGCGTCCCTCCGGAGGAGGCCGCGCGCACCGCGGGGGTCCCGCCCTTCAAGGTCCGCGAGGCGGTCGCGCAGGCGAGGGCGCTGCCGGTGGCAGAGCTGGAGCGCTGGATGTTCCTGCTGGCCGAGGCCGACGGCGCCCTCAAGAGCTCCCGGCGCCCGGAGCGCGCGGTGCTGGAGGGCCTGATCCTCGACATGGTCGGGGGCCCCCGGCCCGCCGGAGCCACCCTGTGAAGCTCGACCGGCGCGCGCTGCTGTTCCTGTTTCTCCTGGGGATCTTCCTCACCTCGCTGCTGGTCGGCGACATCATCGGCGGGAAGCTGACCGAGGTGTACCTGCTCGGCCAGAC
>JALOQB010000520.1 GCA_025453595.1 Polyangiaceae bacterium | reverse complement strand
GGCTGCGGCTGCGGCTGCGGCTGCGGCTGCGGCTGCGGCTGCGGCTGCGGCTGCGGCTGCGGCTGCGGCTGCGGCTGCGGCTGCAGGAGAGGGGCGGCTACGGCTGCAGGAGAGGGGCGGCTACGGGGGAGGTTACGGGGATTCTATTGGGGTTATCGGTGGGGCTTGTTGTTGCGATGGGGACGATGGTGACGGGGGAACGTAAGCCGCCGCACAGATCCACCGGAGGCCCTTCGGCGCAGGGACAGCCACCGCCACCGCCCCCCTTGCAGCAATCCTTGCAGCAGGCGTCGGGTCCGCAGGCCTTGCAGCAATCCTTGCCCATGGAGTCGCAGCACCCCTTGCAGCAGGCGTCGGGTCCGCAGGCCTTGCCGCAGTCTTTGCCGCTGGAGTCGCAGCACCCCTTGCAGCACGCGTCGGGGCTACACACCTTGCAGCCGGAGTCACAGCACCCTTTCCCGCAGGAATGGAGGCACCCGTCGAGGCACCCACCGAAGGAGCGGCAGCACCCGTCGAGGACACCATCCACCGGTTTCTTGCAGCAGGCATCGACGAGATCTCCGCAGAGACCCCGGCCACAGGCCCGTAGCCCGCAGGGGTCTTCCAGCAGGGGTCCACCCCCCCGGGGCTGACCTGCGTCCAGCACACTGGCGTCCGGGAGCCCCGCGTCGAGCGTCCCCTGGGCATGGCCGGCGCCGCCGTCGATCACCCCGGCGTCTGGCTTGCGGCAGCGCTCGGGGAGCCCACCACCGAGCCCACCATCGGGCCAGAGACCGCCGTCGGGGCAGTCGTCACCGGCGTCCGGACCGACGCGAGGGGCAGAGGGGAGCGCCCGGGGGAGCCGCTGGGCGAAGGCGGACTGGGCCCAGCCCAGCCAGACCCAGAGCGCCGCCGCCACCGCGAGCCAGCGCTCCTGGAGCTGGCCGCGCCAGCGAGCGGCCCGGCGGTGCCGCAGAGCATCCCGCGAGCGGGCAGCGGACGCGCCGATGCGGGTGGCCCTGCGGGCGCGTCCGGCGAGCTGTTCGACCAGGATGTTGGACAGAAGCCCCTGGTGGCGACGCAGGGGTAGCTCCCGCAGGATCAGCTCGATGCGCTCGCACTGCTCGGTCAGCTTCGCGACGCAGGAGGTGACCCGCTCTGGATCGATCACCAGGGTGGCGCCCTCGAAGGAGAGGCACGGGTTGAAGGAGCTGGAGAGGTAGTCGGCTCGCAGGTCCTCGAGGGCGTCGGTCCAGTAGATCACGCGGCCAATGGCGGAGCCCAGGGCGGCGAGGGCCCGGCGGCTGGCGGAGGAGCGCAGGCGAGCGGAGGCGCCGGGCAGGTGCACGATCTGCTCGAAGACCACCGCCAGGGCGCGGGCCGTGGGGGCCGCGGCGCCCTCCAGATCGCAGCCCGCCAGCGCCTCTTGCCGCGCCTGCTCCTGCTCGAAGCCGTCGAGGGCATCGAGGTCGATCCGGTGCTCGTGGAGGTCGCGCCTGGCGTCCGCTACGGCCCCTGAGAGCAGACGCCTCAGGGCGCGGTAGCCGCGGCGTCCGTCCATGGCCCGATCGGCGAGGAACTGATCCGCCAGCAGCACCTGCATGGCCGCGGCGAAGCGCATCGGAGCGCTGGTCTCGTCGATGGTCTCCCGGTGGACAACGGGCAGCAGGGGGCAGCGACAGCGGGATCCGGACGCCTCCGCGTCAAGGAGCGCGTCCGCCAGCACCGCCAGGAAGATCGCGTCGTGCCCGGTCATCCCCCGGGAGAGCTGCCCGTGCTGATCCCCCATGGTCTTGCAGAGACCGCAGTAGAACCGCTGGTAGACCTGCTGCTGAGGGTCAGCCAGCGTGCAACCGAGGGGCCGGAGGGTGCCGAACATTCAGGCCTCGACCCCGGGGTCCGAGCCGCGGAACAGCAGCGGGGAGCGCTCGCTCAGGAAGCGGTGCACGAAGGCGAGGAGGCCGGGGAGCTCCCCCAGGGAGGCAGGCTCTCTTACATGGAACTTCCATACATCCGGTGGCGGGAGCAAGAGGTGGGGGATGCGGTGCTCGCGGAGCCGTGCGTGGAGCCAGGGGAGGTCGAGGGGGGCGCAGGCGCGGAGGTAGGCCTCGGGCTCGATGGCGTGGAGCAGGGCGCCGGGGAGGCTGGAGCGGAGGCCCTCCTCGATGTCCTTGCCGAGGTCAGCGAGGGCGTCGGCGCGCTGGATCCAGTGGCCCCAGGTGCGGACAGCGGCGAGCTCGGCGGGGGTCAGGAGGCGCGCGTCAGGGGGGAGCTCCCCGAGGAGGATCATCATGCGGAGCCAGCAGGCGCTGATGGCGGTGGTGATGCGCTCGATCTGGTCGAGGGGGATGGTGCCCGGGCATGCGCTGAGGGTGGCCACCGCGCGGGCCTGGACGCGCCAGCCCAGGGCGATGGCGTCGAGGGAGCGCCGGAGCCGGTGCGGGTCGGCGGCGAGGCCGCGCAGCAGCAGGCCCAGCTCGGCGGCGAGGAGGCAGCGCCCCTCGGGCAGCAGGGGCCGTGCCTGCCGGAGGGAAGCGAGGGTGGGGGCGAGGTAGGCGAGGGTTCGAGCCTCGACCTCGGCCCTGGGGAGCGAGCCCCGTTGGTGAAAATCCGGGGAATCGATCACCTGGTCGTCGATCTTGGTGAGCAGCGACAGCAGGGCGCCGGCGCGCTCGACCTCGGCCTCGCGCAGGGCGCCGCCGAGGGCGCGGTGGGTGCAGGTCGAGAGGAGCGCCAGGCCAGCGCAGAGCAGGCGGTTGCGGGGGGCCACGAGGGCGCGAGGATCCGCGAGATCGACGAGGCCCCCGAGGGCGAGGAGCTGGCGTTGACCGACCTCGAGGACCCGCCCGGCCCACCCGCCTTGCGCCGCGGCGCTGGCGATGCTCACCGGACCACGCGCTTCACCGGCCTCGACCCTCATGGCGAGTGAGGTTAACCGAACCCGCACCGGGAGCGCAGCATGCGAGCACAAGGCGGATCAATTCGAGGGTAATTACGGGTTTTTGTAGGTGTGGCCGGAATCGAACCGAGCCTTCGCTGGGTCACAGCCAGCCCTCTTCACCAGATGAGTACACACCTCACAGACCGGTATCTCCGGCGAAGGTTCTCACGATGACCGAAGAACGGCAAGCCCCCGCCTCGCTCGTAGCTGGCGGGGGGCCACCTCCTCGCCTGAGCGCAAAAGAGGCCCCTACTCCGGCCGCTGTTGGCCCTCGATGTACCGCTTGAGCACCCCCAGCGGGGCGCCTTGTGCGCTCACGACGCAGTAGCTCGGCGACCACAGCACCGCCTTGTCTCCGTAGGCTGCCCGCACCGCGGGGAACTCGGCCCGCAGACGTCGCGACGTCACCGTCTTCAGGTTGTTCACCAGATCGCTCACCCGCACTCGCGGCGGCATGTCCACCAGCGCATGGATGTGGTCGGCCTCGCCCGAGCACTCCACCAGCTTGCCCTCCCAGGCGACGCACAGATCTGACAGGATCGCACCCGCACGATCGAGCATCGCCCCTGTGAACACTTTACGGCGGTACTTGGTCACCAGAACCAAGTGGTACACGAGACGAAAAACACCATTGTAGTTCGCATGAAGCTCTTGCATGTCGGCTTGAACTGATTATCCTGAGTGCGTGGTTCGCGTCTACGATTACCGGCTGTATCCTGCGCAAGAGCGCTCGCTGTCAGAGCTGCTCGAGTCGTTGCGCCTGTTCTACAACGCCGCTCTCCAGGAGCGCCGCGACGACTTCCGCCGGGCCAAAGAGGCCGCCCTCGCCTCGGGCACCAAGCCCAAGGCGAGCGTGTCGCTCGCCACCCAGGAGAAAGCGGTGAAGCACGTCAAGGCGCTGTGTCCCGAGTACGACGCCCTCCACACCCACCTCTACCAGGACGCCCTGTCGCGCCTAAGGCGGGCTACCCACGCTTCAAGTCGTTCGGCCGCTACACGACCTTCACGTTCAAGGACGCGGGCAAGGGCAACGGCGCGCGCCTGATCGACAAGGACGCCAAGCGGGGAAGTGGGCCGGCCTTCCCGACCGTGGTGGGCGGGGGCAAGAGGCTGCAGCTGTCGGGCATCGGCAAGGTGAAGATCAAGCTGCACCGGCCCTACGAGGGGCAGGTGAAGCAGGTGAGGGTGACGCGCAAGAACGACGGCCACTGGTACGCCCAGTTCACCTGCACCGACGTGCCGAAGAAGCCTCTGCCCCCGACCGGGCAGAGCGTGGGGATCGAC